>DFPL01000128.1 GCA_002377245.1 Enterobacteriaceae bacterium UBA3516 | reverse complement strand
CTGCCGGACAAGTTCCACGGCCTGCAGGATCAGGAAGCGCGCTATCGTCAGCGTTACCTGGATCTCATCTCTAACGATGAATCCCGCAAGACCTTCAAAATTCGCTCCCAGATTATGGCTGGCATCCGTCAGTTCATGGTGGGCCGCGACTTTATGGAAGTGGAAACCCCAATGATGCAGGTGATCCCAGGCGGCGCTTCTGCGCGTCCGTTCATCACCCATCACAATGCGCTGGATCTTGACATGTACCTGCGTATCGCGCCGGAACTGTACCTCAAGCGCCTGGTGGTTGGCGGCTTCGATCGCGTATTCGAGATCAACCGTAACTTCCGTAACGAAGGGATCTCCGTTCGCCACAACCCTGAGTTCACCATGATGGAACTCTATATGGCGTACGCGGATTACAAAGATTTGATCGAACTGACTGAATCGCTGTTCCGTACCCTGGCGCAGGACATTCTGGGTAAAACTGAAGTCCCTTACGGCGACGAAGTGTTCGATTTCGGTAAGCCGTTCGAAAAACTGACCATGCGTGAAGCGATTCAAAAATACCGCCCGGAAACGAACATGGCGGACCTGGATAACTTCGACTCAGCGAAAGCCATTGCAGAAAGCATTGGTATCAAAGTTGAGAAGAGCTGGGGTCTGGGCCGTACCGTGACCGAGATCTTCGAAGAAGTGGCTGAAGCGCACCTGATTCAGCCAACCTTCATCACCGAGTACCCGGCAGAGGTTTCTCCGCTGGCGCGCCGTAACGACGTGAACCCGGAAATCACCGACCGCTTCGAATTCTTCATCGGTGGCCGTGAAATTGGCAATGGCTTTAGCGAGCTGAACGATGCAGAAGATCAGGCGCAACGCTTCCAGGATCAGGTCAATGCCAAAGATGCGGGCGATGACGAAGCGATGTTCTATGACGAAGACTATGTGACGGCACTGGAACACGGTCTGCCGCCGACGGCGGGTCTGGGCATTGGTATCGACCGTATGGTTATGCTGTTTACCAACAGCCACACCATCCGTGACGTTATCCTGTTCCCGGCGATGCGTCCGGTAAAATAAGACGCGAGATGTGAACAAGCCCCGGCGTGAAAACGCGGGGCTTTTTTATTGCCTTACGCCAACGGAAAACTGACGAAGCTGCGCGTTGGCGCCTGCCGCTTCCTGCGCCATCCATGGGCTAAAGGCCCAGGGCGTGGCTTCCAGTGCGACCAGCAGAGCATTCAGCTCCACCCACCGATACTCCATCACTTCATCGGCATTGATGGCGACAGGCGTAATAACCTGCGCGGCGAAAACCGGGCAAATTTCGTTTTCAACAATCCCCGAAGGGTCGGTTTCGCGGTAGCGGAAGCCAGGCGCGATAGGGGTGATATCGATAATCTCCACACCGGCTTCAAAGCGGCAGCGGCGCACAATCGCCTGCTCAACGGTTTCACCCTGCTGCGGGTGACCGCAGACGGAATTGGTCCAGACGCCGGGCCAGGCTTTTTTACTCATGGCGCGACGGGTGACCAGGCATTCACCGCGTGAATTGAATAGCCAGGAAGAGAAAGCCAGGTGCAGTGGGGTATCGGATGTATGGGCGGCGTACTTCTCCAGCGTGCCGATTTCCTGTCCCTGATCGTTAAGTAAAATAACGTGTTCTTGAATAACCATTCCAACTCCAGCTCTTGAAACGCCGAATGGCGCTACAGGTAGCGCCACCGGGCGAGAAGAATATTATATCAATAATCAGGCAAAGAGTTTGGCCCAGAGGGCTGAAAACGGCATGACCAGCAATAATCCAGGCAGCATATTGGCGACCGGGAAGGGTTTGATATTGCAGATTCTCAACCCGGTTGCCACCATGATGAGGCCGCCTGCGCAGGAGAAATCCGCCATCATATCGGGTGTGATCATGTGCAGAATATAAACGGCAATCGTCGCCAGTGCGACCTGCACAATTACCAATGGAATACCGATGGTCATCACGGAGAAACCGAGCATGGTGGCAAAGATGGCGGCGGTGAACAGATCCAGCACCGTCTTGATGTACAGAATTGACGGATCGCCGGTCATGCCTTGCTGTTATGCGCGATGAAGCAGGTCACCCTCGCCCCAGCGCGGAGTGTTTTTAACATCAATATCGAACAGATCCAGCGCCCGGCTGACGCTGTGAGTAATGATTGCATCGGCGGTTTGCGGTCGTTGATAAAGCGCGGGAACCGGCGGGAAGATAATCCCGCCCATTTCAGTCACCGCCTGCATGTTACGGATGTGCCCCAGGTTAAGCGGCGTTTCGCGTGCCAGGAGCACCAGACGGCGGCGCTCTTTAAGCACCACGTCGGCGGCACGCGTTAACAAATTATCCGTCAGACAATGGGCAATCGACCCCAGCGAGCGCATCGAACAAGGGGCGACCAGCATACCCAGCGTCTTAAACGAACCACTGGATATCGAGGCCCCCAGATTGCCGATGGGGTGTACCACATCTGCCAGCGCCATGACCTCGTCCAGTCGATAATCCGTTTCCAGCTCACAGGTTTTTTCCGCCCCTTTTGATATCACCAGATGGACTTCGAGATCCTGCCCGCGCAAAAGCTCAAGCGCCTTTACACCATACTGAAAACCGGAAGCACCGCTTATGCCGACGATGATGCGCCGAGATGTAATCACCGTTATCCCCTTATTCGAAATCAGGCAGGAAACGTTTCACATCAACCTCTTTGAACTTCGAACGTGCAAAGTGGCTTTTAAGATGGAACGGCACCGTGCAATCAAAAATGGTTTTACAGGAGGTACCTTGCTGCAGAATGCTCGGGCTATATTCCGGCACCTGAGACGGATCGAGCGGATGGCAACGCACGCCAGGAATGGTGATGGTGTCCACATCACCCTGGTAGCGGGTCTGCATCGCCCACAGCACGTCGTCGCTGTCAAAAATGTCCACATCTTCATCCACCAGGATCACATGCTTCAGTTCGGGGAACGCGGCGAATGCCAGTAGGGCTGCCTGACGCTGACGGCCTTCATCGACGGCCGCCGCTTTTTTGAACTGCATAACTGCCAGCAGTTTGCCGCCGCCTGCTGAGTGGGCAAATACGTTCAGCAGTTTGCCCGGCATGGCGCGGCCCACCATGTCCAGAATGCTCGCTTCGGTCGGGATACCCGCCATGTTGACGTGTTCTTCACCCGGTCCTACGGTAGTGCGCCAGATTGGGTTGTTACGATGGGTGACCGCTTTGACTTTGATGACCGGCAGAGCATCTTTCGCTTCACCGGTGTAACCCGGGAATTCCGGCATCGCTTTGCCGGTATCGGTGTTCTGGTCTTCGCGGACGCGGACGTTTGGCAGGAGTTCGCCTTCAATAACGATCTCGGCATGGGCGATGGCTTTTTCGTTGATGGTTTTACACTGTACCATTTTAACCGCATGGCCACGCAGCGCCCCGGCAACGCTCAGTTCATCGTAGCCGAGTGGGGTGGTGGGGGGTTCGAAGCAGGCAGCGATTTCAATCGCCGGATCCACGCCGATGCTGATGGAGATCGGCAGCGGCTTACCTGCGGCTTCTGCCTTCATGCGAAAAGCGTCGATGTGGCGACCCGGTGTCAGCCACATGGAGAGTTCATCACGGCTCTGCACGCACAGGCGGTGAATGGTGATGTCCGACTCGTGGGTTTCCGGGTCTGAGGCGTAGCAAAGCCCCATGGTGATGTACGGACCCGCATCTTCTTCGGTATTGGTTGGTGCAGGCAGCAGGATGCGCAGATCGAACCCCGCGTCGGTGGCCAGATGAACCACTTCCTGGCAGACGGCGTTGTTCTGGCTCAGCACGGGCGGAATCGGGTTTTGCACGGAATCTTTCAGCAGGTGACCGAGTTTTTCCGGCGGGCAGTTCAGAAAGTGGCTGACGCGTTTGCGTGAGCCGTTAATGCCAATGGCCACGCTGATGTCATGAAAGCCTTTAATTTTATTAAAGACCATCACCGGGCCGTTTTTACGCGTCGGGCGCTGGCAGGTACCTCCAGCCCCTACGTAACGATACACACCGGAAAGCTCAGCATGCGGATCGACTTCCGTGTCGGTTTCCACATATTCGCCGGGCAGGGTTTTTAATAATTCGAGAGCAGAACGCAAATCGTGAACATCATGCGGATGTTTATTATCTGAATGTGACATAGCGTGTTCCATCAAAAATAAGAGAATGAATGTCTGCGCCTACCTTATTTTTGCCGGAGAGGTAAAACAAATACCGTTTTCCTGATTCAACCCATATCAAAAAAGTACTCTTTGCAATTTTGTTAAATACTCAGGTATCGATTGCAATTACACAAGGCACTTTTACTCTGCGAAGCGAAGTGTGATACTGAGCGCCTCATCATGACGGGAGAGCGTTGTATGGATCTGAAAAGACTGCGTTATTTTTGCCGTGTGGTAGAGCAGGGATCGGTAAGCCAGGCGGCAAAAGTGCTGAACATGGCGCAGCCGCCACTCAGTAAACGCATCCAGGAACTGGAAGAGGAACTCGGCGTCGCTCTTTTTACCCGTCAGGGAAATCGCATTGAACCCACCGATGCCGGTTATTTTCTTTATCGTAAAGCCTGTGAAATATTACGTGATGTGGAAGACACGGCGCGGGAAACCGTAACGATTGCGAATAAAGAAAAATTCCAGTTAAGAATTGGCTTAACTCATCTTTTTCAGTCGTATTTCAAACCGCTATTGCTGGAATTATATAAACGTAATCCCCACGCAGAAATAAATATCTCGGTTACAGATTCCAGCCACCTTGAAACGATGCTGAATGAAGGAACCATCGATCTGGCTTTAATTCAGCGCCCTTATCGCAGCGAAGGATTTGATTTCGTCTCCTTTGATCCGGTCAGGCTGGTGGCGGTGATCAGCAAAAAATGCCTGCCAGAATGCCCGTCATCGCCGTTCGATTATCAGGCACTGGCCGCTTTCCCGCTGGTGATGCTGCATCGGGCAAAAGATTCCGGTACCTATGAAATGTTGATTGACCTGTTTCGCAAAGCGGGCGGCAACCCGAAAGTCATCATGCACATCACTCAGCCGGGGGTGATTCTGGAATGGCTGGAGTCGGGGCTCGAGGCGGCAACACTGTTGCCGTCATCGGAAGTAGATGCGGCCCGGCTCAGCCACTGCCACGTGGTTGAAGTTTTCCCGTCACCGCAGGTGTTCTACCCGGCATTAGTAAAAGTCCCGGCGACGAACTGGTTGCCCGAAATCATGGCAATTATCGCTCAGGGTTATCCCTTTGAGCTTCAAAAGCACTGAAAGGTTGGCATCCCGCCGTTGGCTGCTAAACTAAGACGCCTTTTATTTTCGCTGAGGATCGGTTGTGCGTGCAGGAAGCCTGATGAGAAGCCCTTTTCACGTTGCCAGTTGTCTGGCTATTGCCCTGCTGCTGGCAGGATGCTCCGGGAGTAAATCCTCCGGCGGTGATGTTTACACCGTAAAACGTGGCGACACGCTGTATAAAATTTCGCGCCAGACCGGCACCAGCGTCAGTGAACTGGCACGGCTGAACGGGATTTCACCACCGTACACCATTGAAGTGGGCCAGCGGCTGAAATATAACACTACGTCAAAATCCTCCTCATCAAAAAGCGCGAGTCGGACCGCCAAAGTTGTGCCGTCTTCCGCCGTGCCGCAATCGTCCTGGCCGCCGGTGGGGCAACGCTGCTGGCGCTGGCCAGCAGCGGGTAAAGTGGTCATGGGTTACACCACTTCCGAAGGCGGCAATAAAGGGATTGATATCGCGGGGCCGCGTGGTCAGGCCGTTTACGCCGCAGGGGCCGGAAAAGTGGTCTACGCCGGGAACCAGCTGCGCGG
Source organism: Enterobacteriaceae bacterium UBA3516 (assembly GCA_002377245.1). GTDB lineage: Bacteria > Pseudomonadota > Gammaproteobacteria > Enterobacterales > Enterobacteriaceae > CBFFRJ01. The sequence goes on along the minus strand of DFPL01000128.1, from coordinate 6,503 downwards.
TTACGGCAATCTCATCATGATTAAGCACAGCGAAGAGTACATCACGGCTTATGCCCACAATGACACCATTCTTGTGAACAACGGGGAGAGCGTGAAGATTGGGCAGAAGATTGCCACCATGGGCAGCACTGACAGTGATTCGGTGCGATTGCATTTCCAGATTCGCTACAAGGCGACGGCCATCGATCCGCTGCGCTATCTGCCGCCGCAGGGCAGCCCGCCTAAATGCTAATGGCAAAGGTTAAGCGACTAATTTATGGTCAGTTAGTTGCTTAACGTCTTGCCAGCCAGCGAGTTAGGTCTATAATGCCTGTCACACACCGAAGCGGGTGTAGTTCAATGGTAGAACGAGAGCTTCCCAAGCTCTATACGAGGGTTCGATTCCCTTCACCCGCTCCATCGTTTTTACGTACACCACGCTGCTTCACCCTCCCTGGTTCCTGCTCCCGGCAATTGACTTAGCGTAAGTGACGCTCACCCCCTGGTTGCCGTCAGTACTGGCGCGTTTCACTTGCTTTCCAGCTATAGGTGTCGTTTGCAACTAACGAATCCCCCAGTTCCTGATAACTGAAGTCATAAAATTCAGCCAGGGCGCCGTAACCGGAGTAGTCTACTGCCGCAAGACCCACGAATGCACCGGTGAAAAATCCGCCGTAACTCTGTAGTACGTAATCATCAGATAGCACTGCGGCATCTAGTGTGACGGGAATTTCAGTAAAGTTGCTCCCGTCAAAGCTATATTCATAAGTGTAACTGTCCTTACGAACCCTGGTGCGGAACCAGACAGATTCGATCCCTTCCGGGATTTTAATGGCGTCATCTTTCAGGTACGACGTATATTTCCCACGGTTATTTTCACCTATTTCAATGACAGCACCGTTAATTTCATTCCAGGTGATGAAGATAAAACTCCAGTGACGGTCATTATAGTAATTCGTTAATCCTGCCATTTGTTGATAGGAAAACGGATTAAATTTAACTTTAACCTGAGCATCGAAGTAAAAAGCCTGCCAGCGCCGGGCAATAAGCGACAGGTCATGCGTATTCGCCAGAGAACCCTGACCCGTTAACGTCAATTTTCCATTGCCTGTTGTTCCCATTTTTTCTGTGAACGGCACCCGGAGTGTATTCCAGTTAATATCAAGGACTGGCGTTGTAAATTTATCGTGCTGGCTATGATCTTTTGGGCTTTCAGTGAAGATGGCATCCTCTGGCCCTTCGACAAAGGTTTTTCCGCCGTGACCGCCTACGATTCGGGGCCAGCCATCTTCATCCCAAACCACTTTCTGAATGGATGTTTCTCTGCCCAGCGTTGACCAACCACGCGGGTCATAAACCGATTCACCTGCATGATTCCACGGGCGAGCGCACAGCGAAGCATAGTACCACTCTCCTTTTGGCGTAGAAACCAAAGAGCCATGCCCTTGTTTTTGCAGGTAACTGTCTGGCGTATCTACGTTAGTCAGGAACACGTCTCCTGGCTGGGTTTCAAAACTGTGAGCCTCTAAGCTTTTTGAACGTGCGACTACTTCCTGGTGAGTAAATACGGTTCCGCCCTGGGCGGCGAACAGATAGTAATAGCCGTTCAACTTGTAGAGATGGGGCCCCTCAACCAGCGCAACGGCGGTGCCACGGTAAATTGTCCGCGCGGTTTCTGGTTTTAATTTCAGGGTGTTTGCGTCGAATTCAGTCAACGTGATGCCATCAAAAGGATGATGGTACTCTCGATGGTCCCAGGTTTGTTGGACTAAATATTTACGACCATCTTCGTCATGGAAAAGGGAAGCATCAAAACCGACGCCATTAAGTTTAACAGGCTCTGACCAGGGGCCGCGTATGTCTGTTGCGGTGATCAGGTAGTTTGTCATGTCTTTAAAGGCGCCTTCGGTGATTTTTACATCTGTATAAACCAACCAGAATTTTCCGTCGGCATAAGAGAGAGCAGGTGCCCAAATTCCACCCGATGACGGATTGAATTTCATGTCTAAAAGGGCTGTTGTTGACAGTGGAGAAGGGAGAAGATTCCAGTGCTCAAGGTCTTTAGATTCATGTAACCGAACGCCAGGAAACCATTCAAATGTCGAATTTGCAATATAGTAAGTGTCTTTTACACGGATAATACTGGGGTCTGCATTAAATCCAGGGAGTACAGGGTTTTGAATAACTGACATGTTATCAATCCTTTTTTAATTTTGTTTTTTAATGAGTTTTAAGCATTTTATTTAAACTATACGCGTATTTCATCAAGTTGCCGGTTAATATCTTCAACATTTTTGTCGGAGATTGGATAAAAATGAATAGCGAACATTGAGACAACGGCTAAAACAATTGGAATCCAAATGGCAGTCATATTTATTCCGGCGATAGCATTGGCATGTTGATAGGCACTGGTTTCGTTAAAGCCGTAGCCTGCCAGCAACCAAAGTGGGAGCGCGCCGCCAAGCGTAAAACCAATCTTGAAGAAAATGCCCATAATTGCATTAATGATTGCAGCGTTCCGCTTACCTGATTTCAGTTCGCCATAAGCAATCACTTCGGGAACCAGCGCCCACATGAATCCGGTCGCTGAGGTTAAGCCCCATTGCTTAATGAAAGTCGCGATGTAAGCCAGCCAGAGCGCATCATGCATTCCATCGAGTGACCAGGCGTAAGTCAGTAATTCACCGACAATAAACATGCCTAAAAAAAGATGGAAAAATCCTTTTTTACCGAAAAACTTTTTGAGTTTCGGCCAGAAAACCGGAAATAAAATACCCGGAACTGAGGCGACAAGGCCAACAGCCCCCATCCACTCGGAATGGCCGACGACATACTGATTGAAAAACCCATTAGCCGTATTCATGACAAACATAAATGTAAAAGCCAGCATGAAGAAAAAGCCCAGAACAACAAGGGGTTTATTATTCTTAAGCTCAAGAAACAGATCCATGCTTTTTACGTTGGCGGTTTGTTCTGCCGTAGCGACAACACGTTCTTTCGTTAATTTATAACAGAGGAAAAGGGCGATAGCCCCTATCACCATATAAATTGAGTACACGCCAAACCAGGCATAGTTAGCCGATGGGTCGGTGTAGTTCCCCATATTAAGTTTAAGCCCAAAAAAACCGGTATCCTTGAGGCTACGATCTTTTGGCGCGGCCATTTGAACAAACATGGGGAATAGGGTATAGACCAGAAGATTGGCACTGTTGGCCAGCATCATTCGGGTACTGGTAAGCTTATCAATAGATTCAGGATCTCTTGTTAATGAAGCATTCAGAGAACCATAAGGAATATTCACTACGGAATAAACTAAATCCAGGGCCAGATAAATAATAAAGGCATAAGGAACGGAGCCTCTGACGCCAGGAATAGGTGCAAAAAGTAAAGCGGAGAGAATAACGAGCGGAATACCGGCGCGCAAAAGCCAGGGTCGATATTTACCGGCTTTAGACGTTCTTTTGTCAACGTAGGTTCCTACCATTGGATCCCAAACAACGTTGATGATGCGGACAAACAGAAAAATAAACCCTGCGGTTGCGGTGCTGATTGTATTTACCGTCAGCATGTGAAGTGCAAGAAACCCACCTATCGTCCCAAAAACAAGGTTTTGAGCGAAATCACCCATGCCATAACCAATTCGCTCACCACGAGATAATATATGATATTCATCATGTCGATTGTGAATTATTTCGGTACTCATTTAATCACATCTCCGGCTTCTTTTGTAAATGTGGAGTACTTTCTGACATAGATTATCTTGGGAATCTATTACGATTTTATATTAATTAATTATGTTTTTTTACTCCTGTGATCTCTGGAGCAGTGCTCTTAAATAGCCCGCGCATCCAGGTTTTCATTAGCAACTCGCCAGCAACAAAGGCACCGGGTGAACTCTTCCTTCAGAACGACATTTTATTTTATTTTTTGTCATGCCTCACAAAACCCGCATTCTCAGAATGGCTTTTAATGCAGTGAGCCCAATACGCTATTTTTGCGATAGAGTTCACATTTATGTATTGCCTTAGGCTTCGAATGAAATAAATTAAATAAAAAGAGGGCAAAAAATACAGGAGACGCTTACAGTCTCTAACTTTTTAATTTATTCGGGAACGGAGCCGATATTTGGCACCGGTTGTTGGCGAACTCGGGAAGAGAATTTTTAAGCGCAAAGGTCACTCTCTGCCACGCCACTCATGTGCCTTTAGCGTATACAGCAGACTGGGCTCTTCATCCGTCACATCATCCACCTCTCCGGCGTATTTCAATCCCGCTTTTGTCAGTACCTTTTGCGAAGCCAGATGGTCCGGCCTGACCACGCCTGAAATGGCATTCAGCGTAAGTGTTTCAAAACCATAGCGGACGGCAAGGAGGGAAAACTCGATTGCCAGCCCTTTGCCCCAGGCCTCGGTGGCAAAACGATACCCAAGGTTATTAATGGTGATGTCAGCGTAGGTGCTGATGCTTAGCCCCCCAAAGCCAATCACTTTTTCTGGTGCTTCATTGAGTGAAATAGCCCACTGGCCAAACGCGTATTTATTCCAGTGGTGAAGCCAGCGCGACAAAACGGCTTTTGCATGCGCAATATCTGGGTAAGGCCCGGCAGGATTAAAATTATTTGTCGCCGGATCGCCATAAATCCTGAACAGGTCATCAAGGTCTGATGGTGTAACGGGGCGTAGGATCAGGCGCTCTGTTTGTAGGTGCATGTTTGCGTGCCTTGTTGCTGATTATTAACCGGTAAATTCGCATCAATGCCGTTTAAGGCGCCGGACGATGATAAACCGGCACCCGTCGGGTACTCCCGGTAAGGTTGTCGAAAACCTCTACCTCCGCCGTGGCAATCACCATGCCCGATTTACGCAGCCGTTGCACATCCGCTGCGATGCGTTGTATACCAAACCAGAACAGTCCGTCGAGCGCGGTGACCTCCAGTCCGGCCTCAAGTGCCTGTTTCAGGCGCTCGCGCGGCGCTTTCACCTCTTTGGCGATGTGCTGGAAAGGGGCGGCGGTGGTGCCAGCGGCATCTTCACGGCGGATGCGGGTCACCAGGCGGTACTGAAACTCATCCGGGATAGCGTTTATATCCGTTTTCAGCGTGTAGACGCAGCCAAAACGTTTGCCGTTGAAGAGGACATTTTTCTGCTTTATCTGAAACTCTTCCCGTAATCCGGCAATCAACTGAGGTGAGCGGGTCAGCAGCAAACGGAAGGGTAGTTCGAAGCTGGTGACGTAATCAATATTGAGCAATGCGATGCGCAGGCGCTCTTCCGCCCCCGCTTTTAACTGACGGCACTCATCAAGAACGCCGCGCCACTGCTCCGCCATACGCGGCGTCTCTCCGGCTTCCGTAAACGCGTATTTTTCAATCTGATAGTCAATTTTTCCGCTCACCCTGCCTTCCCTCTGATTATCTTTGCTATCGCTACATCATTATGCCGATTTTGCTGTTCGATTGCTTTTGCGCCACTCTCACTTCGCTAAATATGAAAGTGGTTAGCATCACTCTCATGTTCTTCAGACCAGCACACCACCTTGTTTCTGCCGGTTTGCTTGGCGATATAGAGCGCGTGATCTGCATGTTTGATAAGCGTATTACTGTCGCTGGCAGTCGACGATTCCGCCAGGCCAAAACTGGCGGTCACCTGCATGCCTTCGGCGATGTGCCGATGGTCAGTTTGCGCCAGGGTATTTCTCAGTGTTTCGCACACAATGGCGGCTTGTTCAATCGACATGCGCGGGAAGAGCAGGGTAAATTCTTCGCCACCCCAGCGGGCGCTCAGCATGGTCTCTTGTTGGGTAGTGCGCAGCATATCACCAATGCTTTGTAGCACCAGATCCCCGACCACATGCGACCAGCGATCGTTGATTTGCTTAAAATGATCGATATCGAAGATCGCCAGCGTCAATGGGTAGTCATTGTCCCGGGCATCATCAAAGCAGAGCATCAACTGCTCATCAAACACCCGACGATTGTCCAGCTTCGTGAGCTGATCCTCTCTCGCCTGACGCTCAAAGATCTCAGCCTGCTCCTGCAAGGCCAGCGTTTTGGCGGCCACCAATTTACGCAGCCGCTCTTCATTACGGTGCGCCTGATTCAGACGCCAGCGGAAAACAAGCAACAGCGAAATCAATACCAACAACACCAAAAACGCCTGCACAAGAGGACGCTGCCAGATGAAGGGCTTGATGGTCAGGGTGATCGCCGTGGTATCGCCATTCCAGTCGCTATTGGGGTAGCTGGCGGAGACGTTAAAACGATAGGTGCCCGGTGGCAGGTTGGTATACTCCGCCGTGGTAATATTACCGCGATCGACCCACTGCGGATCAAAGCCATCCAGCTTCGTGCGGTAGAGAATGCGTTCGGGCAGCACATAGCCTAAACCCGAATAATTGATACGAATGCGCGTCGTCCCGGCAGGCCAGGTCGAGGGCGTGTCCAGCGGTGTGGTATTACTCTCCACCGATTCGACGACCGGCGTGAGTCGCGTTTTGCTGAATTCTCCCAGCCGTTCCGGGTTGAC
>DFPL01000327.1 GCA_002377245.1 Enterobacteriaceae bacterium UBA3516 | reverse complement strand
GAAACCAAAGATCTGATTGTCATCGGTGGCGGAATCAACGGGGCGGGCATTGCGGCGGACGCTGCCGGCCGCGGATTATCTGTCCTGATGCTGGAAGCGCAGGATCTCGCCTGTGCCACCTCCTCCGCCAGCTCTAAGCTGATCCACGGTGGCCTGCGCTACCTTGAACACTATGAGTTCCGTCTGGTCAGCGAAGCGCTGGCTGAACGTGAAGTCCTTTTAAAAATGGCCCCGCACATTGCTTTCCCGATGCGTTTTCGTCTACCGCATCGCCCGCATTTGCGCCCGGCCTGGATGATCCGCATCGGTCTGTTTATGTATGACCATCTGGGTAAACGGACCAGTTTGCCCGGTTCGCAAGGTTTGCGTTTTGGCTCAGAATCGGTCCTCAAACCGGAAATCGTGCGCGGTTTCGAATATTCTGACTGTTGGGTCGATGATGCGCGCCTGGTCGTAGCCAATGCGCAGATGGTGGTGAAAAAAGGCGGTGAAGTGTTAACCCGCACCCGCGCGACATCAGCAAGACGTGAAAATGGCTTGTGGATCGTTGAGGCAGAAGATATCGACACCGGGGAAAAATTTAGCTGGCAGGCGCGCGGTCTGGTGAATGCAACCGGCCCGTGGGTCAAACAGTTCTTTGATGACGGTATGCACCTGCCCTCACCTTACGGTATCCGCCTGATCAAAGGTAGTCATATTGTTGTGCCACGCGTGCACACCCAAAAGCAGGCTTACATCCTGCAAAACGAAGATAAGCGCATCGTGTTCGTCATTCCGTGGATGGACGAGTTTTCTATCATCGGCACTACCGATGTAGAGTACCAGGGCGAGGCGAAGAACGTTGAGATCGATGAAAGCGAAATTAATTATCTGCTGAAAGCGTACAACGCCCACTTCAAAAAACAGCTGTCGCGTAACGATATCGTCTGGACCTATTCGGGTGTGCGTCCGCTGTGTGATGATGAGTCTGATTCACCGCAGGCCATCACGCGCGATTACACGCTTGATATTCATGACGTGGACGGTAAAGCGCCGTTGCTGTCGGTGTTTGGCGGCAAGCTCACTACCTACCGTAAGCTCGCCGAGCATGCGATGGAAAAACTGGCGACGTATTATCAGGGTATCGGGCCAGCATGGACGAAAAGCAGTGTCCTGCCGGGTGGTGAACTTGAGGGCGATCGTGATGATTACGCGGCCAAACTGCGTCGTCGCTATCCGTTTATTACGGAATCACTGGCCCGTCATTTTGCCCGGACCTACGGCAGCAACAGTGAGCTGATCCTGAAAGATAAAACGTCAATTGAGGATCTGGGCGAGCACTTCGGTCATGAGCTGTACGAAGCCGAACTGCGCTACCTGGTCGAGCATGTGTGGGTTCGCCGTCTGGATGATGTTATCTGGCGTCGTACCAAACTCGGGATGTGGCTGGATGCGGACCAACAGTCGCGCGTCGCGCAATGGCTGACCCGCCATAGCAAAACCGAGCTGTCACTGGCCTCCTAATCCTGAAATATACCCCGCGGCCATCTTTCGTTGCGGGGCAATATTTACTCCGCCTTCTTCAGCGTTTCATATAACGGCACATATCCCACATCCTCAACCAATGCCTGCCCCTGCGGACTCAAAAACCAGCGCACTACCTTTTGCGCTTTTTCGTCCGGGTTCTCCCGCGTCACCATATAGACATCCACTGAGAATGGGTAACGCCCTTCGCGTATGGTCTCACTGGTGGGGGCAATGCCATCGATCGCCAATAATTTAACCCCTGCAGTCGGATTCATCTTCGTTGCGTAGTAGCGGAAGGTGTAACCAATTGCGCCTTTACTGTTTTGATATTCGGCCACCTCGCGCAAGATGCGCCCCATCCCTTCTGCCACTTCGGTCTCTTTTGGCGGCAGCATCGGCGTCCCTTTCATCACTTTCGCCAACATGGTGGACTGGCTACCTGAATCTTCCGGGCGCTGCCAGACGTCAATTTTTCGGTTATCTCCCCCCACTTCGCTCCAGCGAGTGATGGCGCCGCTGAAGATGTCACGCACCTGCTGCTGAGTTAAGCTATTTACCGGGTTATCCGCATGGGTGATAAAAACAAAGGCCTCACGAGCAAAGGGCGTATACGTCAGCGTGACGTTTGCTGCCTGCGCCCGCTTTTTCTGGCCTTCCGAAGGTTGAGCAACAAAAATAATATCAGCGCTGTCGGCGATAATATTTTTATAGGCGTCGGGCGTGCGCGAAATGCCAAGCCAGGATTTCTCAATCTCATAGAAAGGCATGTCATCCGCAAAGGTATTTAATGCGAAGAAGGCGGAAGCAAATAACGGATAGGCCGCGGTGGCGCCGTCGAACCGGGGATGTTTGATGCTAAACGTGAACGGCGCTGCCCCTCGCAGTTTAGTGAGTTTATTGTTTTCCTTTTTGGGATCGTAATTCCATGTATCAATCGACTCGCTAAGAGCATTATCCTGGTCCACCAAAGGAAATCTATCTAACCGGAGCTTCGCCTGCCATCCGGCAAATAAGGTCAGCGCGACCAGAACCCATACCAGGGTGTTACGTAGCTTTATGCTTTTCTGCGAATCGGGAGAATGTCGGTTTCGCCAGTAGCAACCCAGCGTAAAGCACGCTTGGGCCCCTACAGGAATAATGACCATCGCCCCATATTGACCCGATAACAGTGAGAGCAGATTGATACCTGACCAGGGCAGCGTAACAGCAAGAAAGTCATTGTACCCATGGCTACTGAAACTCAACTCCGCCAGCTGGAAAACGATCGCCCAGGCGCTCAATACCCATATTGCAGGCAGTAGCAACAAAGCCTGACGCATAGCGTTATTTTCTTTGGGGGGCGTAAACCTTGCTAATAGCCAGCCCAAAACAGACATCAGCAGGCCACCAAAAATATAAAACCCCACCGTTGCGATGAAACTATCCAATATCGTGCGGGAAAGATCGAATATCCGAAGCCCTTTGCCCATCATTTCATTCAGAAATAGACACAGTAATGCCACACCATGTGCCAACAATGGAACGACAATGAGCGCCAATACGCACGCTCTTACCCACCACCAGAATTTCATATTCCTGTCACCTCATCCTTGTTTGGAAAAATAATTATAAAGCGATGGGTTGGCGAGGACGCCCCTTCATTTTCTGAAATCTCCCTGTTTTAAAATAAAAAAACGGAGCCAAATGGCTCCGTTGGAATGTATGTGGAAAGATAAAAGCGATTTACAACCGCACCGGATCGATATGCCAGATCTTCTCGGCATACTCCTGAATCGTCCTATCGGAGGAGAAGTAACCCATATTGGCGATGTTGTGCATCGCTTTAGTGGTCCACTCTTCCGGCGTGCGATAGAGCTCGTCGACCTTATCCTGGCAATCAACATAGCTACGGAAATCAGCCAGCACCTGATAGTGGTCACCAAAGTTGATCAGTGAATCCACCAGGTCACGGTAACGGCCTGGATCCTGCGGGTTGAACAGCCCGGTCGCAATCTGCGTCAGTACCTGATGGAGCTCTGCATCCTGTTCATAGTACTCACGCGGCTTGTATCCATTACGACGCAACTCTTCAACCTCTTCCGCCGTGTTGCCGAAGATAAAGATGTTGTCTTCGCCTACGTGCTCCAGCATCTCGACGTTTGCGCCGTCGAGCGTGCCGATGGTCAGGGCACCGTTGAGGGCAAACTTCATGTTACTGGTGCCAGACGCTTCCGTCCCTGCCAGAGAAATCTGCTCGGAAAGATCCGCCGCCGGAATGATCACCTGAGCCAGACTGACGCTGTAGTTCGGTATAAAGACCACTTTCAGTTTGTCGCCAATCTCAGGATCGTTGTTGATCACCGCCGCCACATCATTGATGAGATGAATGATGTGTTTAGCCATGTAATAGGCAGAGGCTGCTTTACCCGCAAAGATATTGACGCGTGGCACCCACTCCGCCCTGGGATCGGCCTTAATCCGGTTGTAGCGAAGGATGACGTGCAGCACATTCATTAGTTGACGCTTGTACTCGTGAATACGTTTGATCTGAACATCGAACAGCGCTTTCGGGTTCACCACCACGTTAAGCTGTTGAGCAATCACCGCCGCCAGGCGTTTCTTATTCTCCAGCTTAGCCTGACGAATCGCCTGATTCACCAGCGGGTAATCAATGTGCTGTTCCAGCTCGCTTAACTGGCTGAGATCGGTACGCCAGGTGCGACCGATATTTTCATCCAACACCTCGGACAACGACGGGTTCGCCAGTGCCAGCCAGCGACGTGGCGTCACGCCGTTGGTCACGTTGGTGAAACGCATCGGGAAGATCTTCGCAAAGTCGGCAAACAGCGACTGAACCATCAGATTGGAGTGCAGCTCAGAGACCCCGTTCACTTTATGGCTGACCACCACCGCCAGCCACGCCATGCGCACGCGACGACCGTTAGACTCGTCAATAATGGACGCACGGCTAAGCAAGCCGACATCGTTGGGGTACTGTTCCTGAATGGTTTTCAGGAAGTAGTCATTGATTTCGAAGATGATCTGCAAATGGCGCGGCAGGATCTTACCGAGCATATCAATAGGCCAGGTTTCCAGCGCTTCGCTCATCAACGTATGGTTGGTGTATGAGAAGACCTGGCAGGTCACTTCAAAGGCTTCATCCCAGCCAAACTTATGCTCATCAATCAATAAACGCATCAGCTCAGGAATAGATAACACCGGGTGGGTGTCATTGAGGTGAATGGCCGTTTTTTCCGCCAGATTGCTGTAGGTTTTGTGCAACTGGAAGTGGCGGCTCAGGATGTCCTGAATAGTCGCAGAGACCAGGAAATACTCCTGGCGCAGACGCAGCTCACGCCCTGAATAGGTCGAGTCATCCGGGTAGAGCACGCGAGACACGTTCTCGGAGTGGTTTTTATCTTCCACCGCCGCGAAGTAATCGCCCTGGTTAAACTTACCCAGGTTGATTGCACTACTGGCCTGCGCATTCCACAAACGCAGCGTGTTGGTCGCATCGGTATCATAGCCGGGGATAATCTGATCGTAAGCGACGGCCAGAATCTCTTCGGTTTCAAGCCAGCGGGACTTCTTGCCTTCCTGTTGGATGCGGCCACCGAAACGCACTTTATAACGGGTATTGTGGCGTTTAAATTCCCACGGATTACCTTACTCCAGCCAGTAATCCGGCGACTCTTTTTGCCGCCCGTCGACGATGTTTTGCTTGAACATGCCGTAGTCATAACGGATGCCATAGCCACGACCCGGCAACGCCAGGGTGGCCAGAGAATCCAGGAAGCAGGCCGCAAGGCGGCCCAAGCCGCCGTTACCCAGTCCCGGGTCATTCTCTTCGTCGATAAGCTCAGCGAGATCCAGCCCCATCTCTTCCAGCGCGTTTTTCACGTCATCGTAAATACCCAGCGATAACAGCGCATTGGAAAGTGTGCGGCCAATCAGAAATTCCATCGACAGGTAGTAGACCTGTCGCGTTTCTTGAGACAGTTGTGCACGGTTAGAGCGCAGCCAGCGCTCCACCAGGCGGTCACGTACCGCAAACAGCGTGGCGTTCAGCCATTCATGCTTATTGGCGATAACCGGGTCTTTACCGATGGTGAACATCAACTTATAAGCAATTGAATGTTTTAACGCCTCAACGCTCAAAGTGGGTGATGCATAAGTAAAAGGTGCATTCATATAAGTGATTCCAGGAACCTATTTCAACCGATAGTAAAGATCGCGGTAAGACTGCGCGGCGACCTGCCAGCTAAAATCCATGCCCATCGCCTGACGCTGAACAAAGCGCCACAATGAAGGACGAGACCACAACACGAAAGCACGCCGTATCGCGCGAAGCAGCGACCAGGCATTACTGTCTTCAAATACAAAACCACTGGCGATTCCATCTGCCAAATTCTCCAGAGAGCTATCGGACACCGTATCAGCAAGCCCACCGGTACGCCGTACCAGCGGCAATGTGCCGTACTTCAGTCCATAAAGTTGCGTTAATCCACACGGTTCGAAACGGCTCGGCACCAGAATGACATCTGCGCCACCCATGATGCGATGCGAGAACGCTTCGTGATAACCAATCTGAACACCCACTTGCCCCGGGTGCTCTGCTGCTGCGGCCAGGAATCCTTCCTGCAGAACCGGATCGCCCGCGCCCAATAGCGCCAGTTGTCCACCCTGCTCAAGCAGCCCTGGCAGTGCTTCCAGCACCAGGTCGAGGCCTTTCTGACTGGTTAAACGACTGACCACCGCAAACAGCGGAACCTTGTCGTTAACCTTCAGTCCCATGGCAACCTGCAACTGACGTTTGTTCTCTGCTTTCTCTTCAAGCGTGTCCCGCGTATATCGCGAGGTGAGTAACAAGTCCGTCGCCGGATCCCAAATTTTTTCGTCTACACCATTGAGAATGCCGCTCAGGCGACCTTCCATCTGCCGCTGGCGTAACAAACCTTCCATACCGTAAGCGAACTGCGGCTCGGTAATTTCACGGGCATAGGTCGGGCTGACCGCCGTAATATGATCGGCGTAATAGAGCCCCGCTTTCAGGAACGAAATCTGCCCGTTGAACTCCAGCCCGTGCATGGTAAAGAAGGATGATGGCAGCGCGATTTCACTCATGTGATGCGCATAATACATCCCCTGATAGGCCAGGTTATGGACGGTAAAGACAGACTTCGCCGGACGCCCCTTCGCCGCCAGGTAGGCTGGCGCAAGGCCTGCATGCCAGTCATGGGCATGGACCACATCAGGACGCCAGAAAGGATCAAGACCACTGGCCATTTCCGCTCCTACCCAGCCAAGCAGCGCAAAGCGCAATACGTTGTCGGTGTAGGCGAAAAGGTTAGTGTCATGATAAGGACTGCCGGGCCGGTCATAGAGATGCGGCGCGTCAATTAAATAGATCCCCACCCCATTAAAATGTCCGAACAGCAATGTAATTCGACCCGCAAAAGTTTCCCGACGGCTGACAACCTGCGCATCCGTCACTCCCCGACGGATATCAGGAAATGCAGGCAGGAGTACGCGCGTATCTACGCCATCAGCAATTTGTGCCGCCGGCAATGCGCCAATAACATCTGCCAGACCACCGGTCTTAAGCAACGGAAACATCTCGGAACATACATGTAAAACCTGCATTCTCGCTCCTGTCAAAACCGCTAACGCTCACCCGGCGTTAGCGGAAAAACAGCACGCGGACCCCTTCCGCGCAAGGTTATCTCGATGCTGTTACTCTTGTTGCAATTTACGCAGCATTTCGCGCGTCACCAGCACAATGCCCTCTTCGGAGCGGTAGAACCGACGAGCGTCCTCTTCTGCATTCTCACCAATAATAGTCCCTTCCGGGATAACACAGGCCCGATCGATGACGCAGCGCCGCAAGCGACAGGAGCGTCCGACCCAAACCTCAGGTAAAAGAACTGCAGAGTCGATATTGCAGAACGAGTTTACGCGCACCCGTGAGAACAATACCGATTGCACCACTACCGATCCGGATATCACACAACCACCAGAAACCAGTGAGTTCAGCGTCATACCGTGACTACCCGATCTGTCCTGAACAAATTTCGCCGGTGGCAAAGATTCATTATAGGTACGGATTGGCCAGTTACGGTCATACATGTCCAGTTCAGGTACGACAGAAGCGAGGTCGAGGTTCGCTTTCCAGTACGCTTCCAGTGTTCCTACATCGCGCCAGTAAGGTTCTGATTCGGGGTCTGAATGCACGCAGGATAGTGGGAAAGGATGTGCATAAGCCATGCCAGATTTGGTAATCAGCGGGATGATATCTTTGCCGAAATCGTGGCTGGAATTTTCATTTTTGTCGTCCTCTTCCAGCAGCTCATACAAATATTCTGCGTCGAAGACATAAATCCCCATACTGGCGAGCGACTTGCTGTCGTCATTGGGCATTGAAGGCGGGTTAGCGGGTTTCTCAACAAATTCGATAACTTTGTCATTTTCATCCACCGCCATCACACCAAACGCGCTTGCCTCTTCAATGGGCACCGGCAAGCAGGCCACGGTGCAACGCGCACCTTTTTCGACATGATCGATAAGCATGCGGGAATAGTCCTGCTTATAGATATGGTCACCGGCCAGGATGACAATGTATTCAGCCCCGTAGCGACGAATGATGTCGAGGTTTTGCGTTACCGCATCCGCAGTGCCGCGATACCAACTCTCCCCGTGCACGCGCTGTTGTGCAGGCAGCAGGTCAACAAACTCATTCATCTCTTCGTTAAAGAAGGACCAACCGCGCTGAATGTGTTGCACCAGCGTGTGGGATTGATACTGAGTAATGACACCAATGCGGCGAATACCGGAGTTAATGCAATTGGACAGGGCAAAATCGATGATGCGGAATTTTCCACCGAAGTGGACAGCAGGCTTGGCACGTTTTTTTGTTAAATCCTTCAGGCGAGTACCACGCCCACCCGCAAGAATCAGGGCTACAGATTTTAATGGCAGCTGGCGCGCTAACATTAACGGATCATTTTTCTCTAATCTAACCATGACGAACTCCTTCTTATGACCTTTCAAATACGCACACTCCGTGCGCGGGCCCATGCCAGACAGCCATAACTACCGGATTATCCTCTCCGGCAAACGGAGGAATGGCACGCCACTCCCCATCGGGTAAAACCAGGTCGGCAACCTCAGGTGTTCCATTCATCGTGATCAGAATGCGATCCGATAACAGAATTTGCAGGCAATGCATGCCACCTTGCCACTCCCCGGCGCTAAGAGGTTGCGCCGCATTATTTAACCAACGAACGTTTCCATCGCCCTCTTCCCACCAGTGATTCCGGGTTAACGCCGGAATGCGCTTGCGAAGATGGATCAACGCAGCGGTAAAGCCCACCAGCCCACTGTTTGCCTGTTGCCAGTCAAGCCAGGTCAACACGTTGTCCTGGCAGTAAGCGTTGTTATTACCATGCTGGCTGTGACCGTGTTCATCACCTGCCAGCAGCATTGGTGTTCCCTGAGAAAGCAGCAGTGTCGTCAACAGGGCATGGACGCTGGTTCGCCTCCTTTCTGTTACCTCAAAACTGCTGCTTAAACCTTCTATACCATGATTGTTACTATGGTTGTTGTTAGTACCGTCGCGATTTTCCTCGCCGTTTGCCTGATTGTGTTTGTGGTTAAAACTCACACAATCACGCAGCGTAAAGCCATCGTGCGCCGTCACCAGGTTAATGGAAGCGGAGGGTAAACGCCCTTCACGGCGGAACACATCGCTCGACGCGGCAAAGCGCCCGGCAAATTCACCCAATGAGAGGGACTGCTCAAGCCAGAAGCGACGGGCGGCATCGCGAAAATGGTCATTCCATTCCGCAAACGGCGGGGGGAAGTTACCCACCTGATAGCCGCCGTGACCGATGTCCCAGGGTTCAGCAATCAGCTTCAGGCCGGACAAAAGCGCATCCTGTTTGATGGCTTCGAACAGCGGCGCATGGGGGCTGTAATCCGGCGTTCTGCCCATCACCGTCGCTAAATCAAAACGAAAACCGTCAACGTGGAAGGATTCCACCCAATACTTTAGGCAAGACAACGCAAAGGCGACACCGCCAGGATGACTGAGATTCAGCGTGTTGCCACAGCCGGTCCAGTTCTCGTAATCACCATCCCCTCTTAACCAATAATAGCTACGGTTGTCGATTCCGCGCAGGGAGACGGTCGGCCCATCAAGATCAATTTCAGCAGAGTGGTTCAGGACGATATCCAGGATGACTTCAATACCATTCTTATGCAGCGCTTTGACCGCATCACGAAACTCGTTTATGGCCGTGTGCGGTGAAGCGGCATAGCGCGGGTCGAGGGCAAATAAACCCAGCGGGTTGTAGCCCCAATAGTTGCTTAATCCCAGCCGCTGCAGGCGCGGTTCACTGGCAAAATGCGCAACCGGCATCAGCTCCAGCGCAGTGATGCCCAGCGTTTTGAGATACTGAATCATCACCGGATGACCCAGCGCTTGATAAGTGCCACGAATCGCCTGCGGCAAATCCGGGTGCAGGTGCGTTAGCCCCTTAACATGGGCTTCGTAGAGAATGGTTTCGCCCCAGGGCGTGGCGGGGGGGCGATCGTTTTCCCAGTCATAGTGTTCATCGACAACCACACATTTCGGTGCAACCGCAGCGCTGTCATGCGGATCCGGCGAATCATAACCGCCGTGCAGTAACGGATTATCTGGCACGTCGCCCTCAATGCGCAGCGCACAGGGATCGATAACCAGCTTCGCCGGATTAAAGCGGTGCCCCAGGGCCGGATCCCAGGGGCCATGCACACGGTAGCCATAACGCTGACCCGCTTTTGCATTCGCTAAAAAACCATGCCAGACGTCGCCCGTTCGCGTCGGAAGATCAACACGTTGTTCGTTGCCTTCGTCATCAAACAGGCACAGCTCCACACGGTATGCATGCGCAGAAAAGAGGGTGAAGTTGACCCCACCTTTCACCACGCGCGCGCCGAGCGGAGCGGGCTGCCCAGCCGTAAGGGCGGTCATTCCCCCTCCCGAACCAGCCAGATAGTCGACAGCGGCGGCAGGGTAAGGGAGAGCGAATGTTCACGACCGTGGCTCGGAATATTTTCGCTTTGTACGCCACCGCCGTTACCGGCGTTACTGCCGTGGTAGTGCATGGAGTCCGTATTCAACGCTTCACGCCAGCGGCCCGGCTGATTGATGCCAAAGCGATATCCATGCCGAGGGACCGGGGTAAAGTTACTGGCGACGATGATTTCATTGCCTGCTTTATCACGACGCACAAACACGAATACCGAGCGCTCATGGTCATCCACCACCAGCCACTCAAAGCCGTAAGAATCAAAATCCAGCTCATGCATGGCTTTGTGGTGCCGATAGGTACGGTTCAGGTCGCGTACCAGACGCTGCACACCGTGGTGCCAGTTATCGCCCCCTTCCAGCAAGTGCCAGTCGAGACTGGAATCGTGATTCCACTCGCGACCCTGCGCAAACTCGTTGCCCATAAACAGCAGTTTTTTGCCCGGGAAGGCCCACATCCAGCCGTAGTAAGCGCGCAGGTTGGCAAATTTCTGCCATGCATCGCCCGGCATGCGGTCCAGAATGGATTTTTTGCCGTGTACCACTTCATCATGAGACAACGGCAGCACGAAATTTTCGGTGCTGTTGTAGAGCATACCAAAGGTGAGTTTGTCGTGATGATGCTGACGATAAACCGGATCGAGCTTCATGTAGTCCAGGGTGTCGTGCATCCACCCCAGGTTCCATTTGTACCAGAAACCCAGCCCACCCAGTGAAGGCGGGCGCGAGACGCCTGGGAAATCCGTCGACTCTTCCGCCATGCTTACCGCACCGGGAACCTGCTCACCAAGAATGCGGTTGGTATTACGCAAAAATTCGATGGCTTCAAGGTTTTCACGACCACCAAATTCATTCGGGATCCACTCCCCTTCTTTGCGGCTGTAGTCGCGGTAGATCATCGATGCCACCGCATCGACGCGCAGGGCATCGATACCGAAGCGTTCAATCCAGTAAAGTGCGTTGCCAATCAGGTAGTTACTGACTTCTCGCCGACCATAATTATAAATCAGCGTGTTCCAGTCCTGATGGTAGCCCTCACGTGGATCGCTATGCTCATACAGGTCGGTACCGTCAAATTCAGCAAGACCAAAATCATCAGACGGAAAATGGCCCGGCACCCAGTCGAGAATGACGTTTAGCCCGGCGGCATGCGCGGCTTTCACAAAATAGAGGAAATCATCGCGGGTGCCGAAACGGCGGGTTGGTGCGTAAAGTCCGGTGGGCTGGTAGCCCCAACTGCCATCAAAGGGGTGTTCGTTAATGGGCAGCAGTTCAAGATGGGTGAAGCCCATCCACTTCACATAGGGAATTAACTGATCCGCCAGCTCGCGGTAGCTTAGCCAGAAGTTATTGTCCGTATGGCGACGCCATGAGCCCAGATGCACCTCGTAGATAGAGATCGGGGCATCGAATTCGTTGGCTTTTTTACGCGCTTCCGTTTGCTCCACCTTTTCCGGCAGGTCGCAAATCATTGATGCGGTTTCCGGGCGCATTTGCGCTTCAAAGGCGTAAGGGTCAGATTTAATACGCAGTTTTCCGTGCGCATCAATCATCTCGAATTTATAGAGCTGGCCGTTATGGGCACCGGGGATGAACAGTTCCCAGATACCGGATTCCTGGCGTAAACGCATCGGATGGCGACGGCCATCCCAGTAGTTGAACTGACCGACCACTGACACACGGCGGGCATTTGGTGCCCAGACGGAGAAGCGCGTGCCCGTCACACCATCCATCGTGTCCGCATGTGCGCCCAGCGTTTCATAAGGCCTCAGGTGGGTGCCTTCAGAAAGTAGCCAGGCGTCCATATCCTGAATCAGTGGACCAAAGCGGTAAGGATCGTCGATAAGGTTTTGCTGACCATGCCAGATAACGGCTAACTGGTAGCGAAAGGGATTTTTGCGTCGCGGCAGAACGCCGCTAAAAAAACCTCGTGAATCCAGGCAATCCAGATTGCCTACTTTGCGCCCGGTTTTGGGTTCAATGACCCAGACCTCGGTCGCATCGGGTAATAATGCGCGGACTTCCAGCCCCGCTTCCGTCTGGTGCATGCCGAGAACGGAAAAGGGATCCGCAAAATGGCCCGCTATTAGCGCATTAATCACGTCTCTATCTACAAGCACGGACATTATTTCATCCTTTATTATTGGTGTCACACCTAAACCGGGGGAGTTATACACCCGATTGCGACACTTTTTTTGACCTGAACGGCGCAGCACATAATGTGCATCCTCTCTGCTCCGTCCCACCTTCAGGCAGCGTGCACAAGCACCCTACTTAAAGCATAGCCAACGCTTTATCTATCTCCTGTGAAAATAACAATATCCGCGTAGAATCCTTTAATACGCAAAAAAAAGGGGTGACAAGCACCCCTTTTTAAACAAATTGAGATTATGCCAACTGTCGGAGCATACGGCGCAGCGGCTCTGCGGCGCCCCAAAGGAGCTGATCGCCAACGGTGAAGGCGGAGAGGAAGTCAGGGCCCATGTTCAGCTTACGCAGACGCCCCACCGGAGTAGTCAGCGTGCCAGTCACGGCAGCCGGGGTCAGTTCACGCATGGTGATTTCACGGTCGTTTGGCACCACTTTCGCCCACGGATTGTGTGCGGCCAGCAGCTCTTCGATGGTCGGGATAGACACATCTTTTTTCAATTTAAGGGTGAATGCCTGGCTGTGGCAACGCAGTGCGCCCACGCGCACGCACAAACCATCAACGGGAATCGCAGACGCCGTGCTGAGGATCTTGTTGGTTTCTGCCTGGCCTTTCCACTCTTCACGGCTCTGACCGTTATCAAGCTGCTTGTCGATCCACGGGATCAGGCTGCCTGCCAGTGGGACGCCGAAGTTATCTACCGGCAGTTCGCCGCTGCGGGAAAGTTGGGTAACTTTGCGTTCGATATCGAGAATGGCAGAGGCCGGGTCGGCCAGCTCAGCAGCCACATGGCCATGCAACTGGCCCATCTGCGCCAGCAGTTCACGCATATGGCGTGCACCGCCGCCGGACGCAGCCTGATACGTAGCGACCGATACCCACTCTACCAAATCGTTGGCGAACAGGCCGCCCAGCGACATCAGCATCAAACTCACGGTACAGTTACCGCCAACAAAGGTTTTGATGCCGTTGTTCAGGCCGTCGGTGATGACGGACTGGTTTACCGGGTCGAGAATAATGATGGCGTCATCTTTCATACGCAGTGAGGACGCCGCATCAATCCAGTAACCCTGCCAACCGCTTTCACGAAGCTTTGGATAGATTTCGTTGGTATAATCGCCGCCCTGGCAGGTCACAATAATGTCGAGTGCCTTCAGTGCTTCCAGATCAAATGCGTCCTGCAACGTGCCGGTAGAGTGACCGCCGAACGTTGGGGCCGCCTGACCAAGCTGGGAAGTTGAAAAGAAGACCGGGCGAATGGCGTCGAAGTCACGCTCCTCTACCATGCGTTGCATGAGTACGGAGCCGACCATTCCGCGCCAACCGATAAAACCAACATTTTTCATAACGTATTTCCTGCGAAGGTGTGTGCTGTATGTACGAGCCAGTATCCTGACTG
The DNA here is from genome assembly GCA_002377245.1 of Enterobacteriaceae bacterium UBA3516. Lineage (GTDB taxonomy): Bacteria > Pseudomonadota > Gammaproteobacteria > Enterobacterales > Enterobacteriaceae > CBFFRJ01. The sequence continues at coordinate 902 of DFPL01000327.1, read as the reverse complement.
GCGCTAATAGCCCACATTACAAAATGCACACAAAGTCGCAAGTTAAATTAATCAATGATGGGCAAGCCATCAGAAATACCGCTAATCTGCGGCAATACAGGAAGAGTCATGAGCGAAATTATTTCTGTGGCAGTGTTGTTGATCCTGATTATGGACCCTCTCGGGAACCTGCCTATTTTCATGTCGGTACTGAAACATACCGAGCCAAAACGCCGCCGCAAAATTATGATCCGCGAACTGCTCATCGCTCTGGCGCTGATGCTGGTTTTCCTGTTTGCGGGCGAAAATATACTGGCGTTTCTGAATCTGCGTGCGGAGACCGTCTCTATTTCCGGCGGCATTATTCTGTTTTTGATCGCGATTAAGATGATATTCCCCAGCGAGTCCGGCAGCAGTATGGGCCTGCCCGCGGGTGAAGAACCGTTTATCGTGCCGCTGGCAGTTCCGTTAGTTGCCGGGCCGACGTTGCTCGCCACCCTGATGCTGCTTTCGCATCAGTACCCCAATCAGATGAGCCATCTGGTCATTGCGCTGCTGATTGCCTGGGGCGGAACCGTGGCAATTTTGCTGCAGTCTTCGCTGTTCCTGCGTTTGCTCGGAGAAAAAGGGGTGAATGCGCTGGAGCGTTTAATGGGGCTGGTACTGGTGATGCTGGCAACCCAGATGTTCCTGGACGGCATCCGTTTGTGGATGAAAGGCTAGGTAAAAGCAAAACGGCAACGGGAACAAAAGCAAAAAGGCAACGCAAGTTGCCTTTTTTAGTGTTTGCCCCCTCTCCCTGTGGGAGAGGGTTGGGGTGAGGGCATCAGACCGCACCAGAATAAAAGCAAAACGGCAACGCAAGTTGCCGTTTTTAGTGTTTGCGCCCTCTCCCTGTGGGAGAGGGCCGGGGTGAGGGCATC
>DFPL01000328.1:10074-10575 GCA_002377245.1 Enterobacteriaceae bacterium UBA3516 | reverse complement strand
AACTAAGAACGCCTTGTATTCCGGCGTCTGTGAGTTAGCGTCACCCACTGATGGGGTGAGGGTATTGGCGAGAAAGCCCTTACGCGTCGCCCCTTCAAAGCCCCAGTGACACGGGATCCCAACGGTGTTAATGGACTTACCGTCAATGGTCAGCGTTTGCAGGCGCTTCGTGACCACCGCTTTGGCTTTGATAAAACCACGCTTTGACATCACCTTCACCGTATCGCCTGCCACAATTCCTTTGTCTTTCGCCAGCCCCTCGCCAATCTCAACAAACTGATCCGGCTGCGCAATGGCATTGAGCCGGGCATGTTTCGTCCAGTGACGGAACAGTTCGGTTATCGAATAGGTGGTTGCTACGTAGGGGAACTCCTCCGCCTTGCCCATATTGGCCATGTCATCCCTGAAGATACGTGCCACCGGGCTGGAGACCACGTTCGGATGAAGCGGATTCGTCCCGATAGGCGATTCAATCGGTTCATAGTGTTCCGGGAACGGCCC
>DFPL01000328.1:1792-10028 GCA_002377245.1 Enterobacteriaceae bacterium UBA3516 | reverse complement strand
TCGCGGTTGGCCATCTGGTTACCCTGCTCGGTCCAGCTTCCGCAATACACCCAACAGAAACTGCTGGTCGAACCATCATCCCGTAGCTGGGCGAAGCTGCTCAGCTGTTGCCCTTTTTTAGCGATCAACTGACCTTTGTCATCATAAAGATCCTGTAGCGCCTGACCGTTTGCCTCACGGGCAATCTCTTCCGGGTGCGGGTCACGAGGATCTTTGTAGTTCCAGGACATATTAAACAGCGGCTCGGGGTTCGCCCCGCCTTCCTGCTGATAAAGCTCGCGCAGACGCATGAACAGCCGCCCAAGGATTTTGCCATCATGCAGCGCTTCGCCCGGCGGCTCTGCCGCCGCCCAGTGCCACTGTAGCCAGCGGCCGGAGTTGGCAATGGATCCATCCTCTTCAGCAAAGCAGGAGGATGGCAGACGGAAGATTTCAGTTTTAATGCTCGTAGGGTCGACATCATTCATCTCCCCGTGGTGCTGCCAGAAGTTCGAGGACTCCGTCACCAGCGGGTCAATCACCACCATGTATTTCAGCTTTGAGAGCGCGCGCGAGGATTTGTTTTTGTCCGGGAACGCCGCCAGTGGATTAAAGCCCTGCACAATGTAGCCGTTGATTTTGCCTTCCAGCATCAGCTCGGCCTGGGTCATCACGTCATAGAGGCGATCCCATTTTGGTAACCAGTCATAGCCCCAGTTATTTTGCGCGCTGGCATGTTCACCCCAGAAGCTCTTCATCATGCTGATGAAAAATTTCGGTGTGTTCTGCCAGTAGTTGACCTCATTCACCCCCAACGCAGGCGGCGTGATTTGTGAAATATAGGTGGCGAAATCCGGCTGCTTTTCTGAAGGTAACGGCATGTAGCCAGGCAGGTTGGTGGAGAGCAAACCGAGATCCGTGTAGCCCTGAATGTTGGAGTGACCGCGCAGTGCATTGACCCCACCGCCCGCCATACCAATATTACCCAGCAGCAGTTGCAGCATGCCCGCAGCGCGGATGATTTGCGCACCGGCGGAGTGATGCGTCCAGCCCAGCGCGTACAAAATGGTCGCGGTTCTGTCTGGCACGCTGGTGCTGGCGAGGATCTGGCAGATGCGGATGAAGTCTTTCTCCGACGTTCCGCAGAGGCGGCTGACCATCGCTGGCGTGTAACGTTCGACATGGGTTTTCAACAAGTTCCAGACGCAGCGTGGGTGGCTCAGTGTGTCGTCACGCCGCGCATTGCCTTTCTCGTCCAGCTGATAGAACCAGCTCGACTTGTCGTATTGACGTTTGTTGCCATCGTAGCCGCTGAACAGGCCGTCGTTAAACGCATAATCATCGCGGATCAGGAAGCCGGCATTGGTGTAGTGGCGCACGTACTCCTGCTGCACCTGGTTGTGCTCAAGGAGATAGCGAATAACGCCTAACAAAAAGGCGGTGTCGGAACCGGCGCGGATAGGTGCGTAGAGATCGGCCACCGCCGCACTGCGGTTGAAGCGGGGGTCAACCACTACCACGGTGGCATCATTTTTGGTCTGAGCTTCAACCACCCATTTGAAGCCAACAGGGTGCGCTTCGGCGGCGTTACCGCCCATGATCAGCACCACGTTGGCATTTTTGATGTCCACCCAGTTATTGGTCATCGCACCGCGTCCGAAGGTCGGCGCCAGTGCGGATACGGTCGGACCGTGGCACAGACGCGCCTGGCAGTCGATCGCCACCATACCCAGCGCGCGGGTGAACTTACCGTCAAGCACCCCGGTTTCATTGCTGGCCGCAGACGAACACAGCATGCCGGTGGTGGTCCAGCGGTTAACCGTTAGCCCTTGTTGGTTTTTCTCAATGAAGTTGGCGTCACGGTCATCCTTCATCAGACGGGCGATGCGGTTAATCGCCTCATCCCAGCTAATGCGCTGCCATTTATCCGAACCGGGTGCGCGGTATTCTGGATATTGCAGGCGGGTTTCTGCGTGGATGTAATCCAGCACTCCCGCCCCTTTTGGGCACAGTGAACCCCGGCTGACCGGATGATCCGGATCACCTTCCACGTGATAAATGCTTTCTCTGACGTTTTTGGCGTTATCGCCGAGGCTGTACATCAACATGCCGCAACCCACTGAGCAGTAGGTGCAGTTATTGCGTGTCTCTTTTGCTTTTAAGAGTTTGTATTGACGGGTTTCCGCAAGCGCGGAAAAAGATGTTAAAAATCCGAGAGATGCAACAGTGGTTCCTGCCATACCGCCCGCGCAGATCCGAAAGAACTGCCTCCGGCTGAATTCCATTTATCCTCCAGCTTAAAACTTAAGACTCGAAAAGGGAGGCAGATTATAGGGTTATTCGCCGTCATTGACCATTACCCCGGTGGGGTTATTGCGCGCCATCGACCAGGAATTCTGGACGAAATCACACATACCGGGCCAGGGTTCCTATACTTACCGCCGGAGGTCGTTAATGAGAACGTTTTTAAAATCTTTATTCGCCAGTCCCGACACCCTGCTTCAGGTGATGAGTCATAGTGAAATTCAGGACGCCATCGAAGATGGGGAACGGATAGTGGTTGATGCCGATGGAAATACCTCGGTCAATATCCGTTGCCAGAAAGTCCAGGAGGACTTTAAGCGGCACATTGAAGCACTGAAGAGGGCATAGGGATGGGTACGGCAATTTTTATGGTCATGATGGTGTGCGGCTACTGGTACAGTTCCCACGATCTCACCACCCGTTTTAAATTCAAACGTAGCTTTGGTTGGGATGTCTATTTTCTGGTGGCGCTGTACGGCTGCATTTTTGTATTACAGGGGATGTTCGCGACGGCCATCCTGTGGCTCTGTTTGCTCATCAGTTCAACGGTAATGAACGCGTTGCCGGGCGCATTCGGCCCGGAATATCATCACTGGCATATGTCCTTTATGAACTGGACCTTCTTAGGTATTCAGGGGCCGGTCGTTGTGATGCTCGCTTTCGCCGTGTTTTTCTGCCTCTGGCGCTCAAACTGGGCACCGAGTGCGCGACTGGATACCGGCGGACGCAGGGAGTTATATAAGCACCTTTCTCGTGCCAATGGCGTGGAAGGTCTTATCTATCAGTGTATGGAGAGTGGCGATCTGGCATGGATTACGCTGACATCGCAGCGGATTTACATCGGAATGGTACATACCGCCACGTTTGACACTGGAGAAGCCAATAATATCGTTTTGATTCCGATGCTAAGCGGCTATCGCGATCGCACCACCCTGGACCTGCGGGTAGAACACAACTACAGCGCCTGGTACGAATCACACGATCTCGACATTGATGCGGCACTGAATTTTCGCAAAGTAATTATGCTGTCGCAGATAGAGAGTTTATCGCTCTTCCACCCGGCGCAGGTTATGGCGATGGGCATCCATAAAGCGCAGGATGCCCACTCAGAGGCTTAAAGCCAGTTACGCCCTTGCGGCGTCGGCTCAGTGCGGTCCGGTAGCGGCATGTCGATGGGCAATGAGGCCAGATGTGCCGCCCACAGGTCCGCTATCCATTTTACACCACGCGCAGTAAAGCGCGCCTGTGACCAGGTGCGCTGATTTTCTGCCACACCGTCATGCACTGTAAAATACCCCGCCTGAATGTGATGTTTCGCAGGCATCAGCACACCGCTTACAAGCTGCATGATCTTGCGCTCAAGCAAAAATTGACGGACGTCTGGCTCTTTGGCCTTAAGCATTTTGCAAAGCTCACGAATGCCCAGGTCTTTTTCCACTTTAACAAAGTCGTCAAAGAAGGCGGCCTTCGGGAACATCAGGGCCAGTTGCTCTTCCGCACGCTGGCGCTTTTCGTACTGTTCTGCCCAGGCATGAGCAGCCGCGGCAGGATTCGTAAAGTCCGGCAGACTAATGGCCTGTTCCCGTGCCTGCCAGCGATCAAGCATATCCGCCGTAAAGCCAGGTGAGAGCCGCGCCACGGTCAGCACCGAGTCTCGCTTGTTAAGCAAAAACTCCTGACGCATCTCCCCTTCGCGCTCATAAAGCTGTGTCTGCACGGGCTGCGACAGGCGCTGAGCCGTTTCAAGACTTTTTACCATGCGCTTCACTTCGGTGTGGGCTATCCCTGTCAGCTTAGCGATTTCACGGCTGCTCATGGTAGGCATCCGCTCGTTCGAATTGAGAATGTCCAAAGGAATCACCATATCGTTCACCACTCATTCATGCTCACATAACAACCTGTAGAAAGAATAACCAATACCTGTTTAAATATCCAGTATAATTTTTAAGCTAAGATAAAATAGACGAGCCGTTTCACAAATAACCCGCCACCGGAGGACACTGTCATGATCGTCATATGCAAGGCCTGCGGCACCTCCTATGCTTCATCCGGTTCAAAACCACAGCGTTGCTACCTCTGTGAAGATGCCCGTCAGTTTGTCCCCGCAACCGGCCAGGAATGGATTGATTTACCGGCGCTGCTGGCTTCACACGCAAACCTCTGGCGACAGCAAGACGCTAATCTCCTGAGCATCACCACCGTGCCCGCGTTCGCGATTGGTCAACGCGCTTTTCTTCTGCGAACCGCTGAAGGCAATATTTTGTGGGACTGAATATCGCGTCCCTGCGTTAAAGGGTTGGCGCAGGAGGCGCCATGGATGTTGAGTTTTACTCACCCTTACCCGCCGTTTTTATCGTTTTTCAATTAACAGACCGTCGCCAATAATTATCCCTTAGTCTCCTCATTACCTGACGTCTGGCCGGGGATAATATCGCACGCATTATTTTTTGCCGTCAGGGAATCCAGGGCGCCGTCTATTTTTCGCGTCACCAGACTTAAAAGATGAAATAGCGGATGCCGGGAAGGAAAAAGAGATGTTGGCCTTCGTTATTCGTGAAAAAATGCTCGCCCTGAGCAGGCTTGTGCCTGAGAAATATAAAACGCAGGCAAATCTTCTTTATTTTCGCCCCGATTGGTCAGTAGGTGAAAAATTGGTTATCATCCGCACCCACTCTCCCACCGGGCTGTCTGATGTCTACCCTTTTTGATTCTTTTATCGCCCCGCCGTGTCATGATGAGATTGAGATCCTCTCTCAGGACGCGCACATGGTGATTATCAACAAACCCAGCGGGTTGCTCAGTCTGTCAGGGAAAAACCCACAAATGCTCGATTCCGTGCATCACCGGCTGGTCAGCATTTTTCCCGGCTGTACCCTGGTTCACCGCCTTGATTTCGGCACTTCAGGTTTGATGGTGGTGGCGCGCACCAAAGCCATTAATGCCGCCCTGTGCCACCAGTTCAGCCAACGCTCGGTGACAAAAGTTTACAGCGCCCTGCTCTGCGGGCATCTGGAGCATAACGAGGGGGTTATTGATGCGGCGATTGCCAAAGATCCTGCCCTGTTCCCGTTGATGTCGATTTGCGCAGTTAACGGCAAACCGGCGCGATCACGCTATCAGGTGGTTGAGCGATATTTTCAAGAGATGCCGGGAGAAAAGCCTTTGCCCGTCACGCGGGTGACGCTTACCCCGGAAACCGGACGCACCCATCAGTTGCGCATCCACTGCCAGCACCTGGGCTACCCTATTCTGGGGTGTGATTTATATGGCGGTCGGCTGCTGCCGGGTACTGAACGCACACCACGGCTTATGCTTCATGCCAGCGAGTTGCATTTGGTACATCCCGTGAGCGGTGAGCCCATCAGGATGCGTCACGCCAGCCCGTTCTGAAGCGTCAGCGCACCGCGCCACTCCCGGCGCGGCTAAGAGGGGTTTACCACATCAAATCATCAGGGATTTTGAAGTCGGCATAAGGATCGTCTTCATCCTGAATATCCTGACTGAGCGCACTGTTCAACACAATAAAGCTCGCATCGCGCTGGGCAATCTTGTCGGCAACGACTGCCGGAATAATGGCGTATTGACTCTCGCTGCTGTTATCAACAACCAGTCGCGCAATGGCAAGACGGCCATTGATAAGCTGGGTCTGGGTCTGTTTATCTACCACCACTTTTTTAATCAGGTTGTTGTCGGTGAAGTTAAAGTCAATGTTGCCCTTTGCAACGCTGATCCTGTTCATCTCAATCAACTGTTTGACCTGCGCTTTGTACTCTTTGGTCAACGCGGCCTGTTTTTGTTGCTCACTCAACTGCTTGTCGCGCTCAAGCTGCGCCTTTTTATTTTCTTCGACCGCCTCGCGTGCCTCACGCGCCTGTACACGTGATTTTTTCGCTGTTCTCTGGACTTTGGCCATTTTTTTGCTGGTGACGAGGCCAGCTTTGAGCATCTGCTCTTGTAAAGTGAGTTTTGTCATCTTCGTTTCTGAACCAGGTGAAAAATTTAGGCAAGTATACCTGTATTTTGCGCGGCTGTGGCGGGGGGATTCTGTTAGCGCTCTTTATTGTCGGCATGACTGACGTGAGTCCGGGGCCAGGCTGCGGCCCCGGTTCAGGGTAACACTGACGCGACATTACACCGGCATTGAGAAGCTCGTCACTTTGTCCGTCTGCGGGTCGATAGAGATAATACAAATAGCAAAGTTGCCGCCCAGACGGTCTTTACGGTCGGAAATTTTCAGGTTGTAGGTTTCAGAGAATGAGGTATACCCGGAGGAGTTCGATTCATTGAGTTTGAAGCCTACCAGATCTTCGAAATAAGCGCGTGACTTCCCGACGCTGGTTTTACATTGTTCATTGGTGATGGTGCCAACCTTTCTCGACGTCGTTGTCGTCTGGCTGCTGCTGCTCGTACTTTTTGTATTCAGCGCAGTATTCACAGCTTTCATTTGATCGCTGACCGTTTTCTGAAAATCTGCACAAGAGGCGGACAGTAAAACCATGCTGCATATTAACAACTTTTTCATTGTATTCCTTACAATAATTAACGTCATTTGTCAGCGGGACAGTATAAATTTTACAATTCGGTAACTCCAGAAAATATTTACCTGACCAATACAATTCAGGCTACCAATATTGGTGGGCCGTTTTATCTTTAATTCAACCCGCGTTTAATCCGCGAAACCCAATTTGATACAGCGGAATAAAACATCGCGAAATATCGCCATGTCCAACGCCTGCGATTATTTACGGCGCCGACATCAACCACGGTTAACTGATGTACAACGGAAGTTTTCCTCCACTTTTTAAGACGCCAGAAGGTCCGGGTGAATGAACCAGGCCATGCCTGCCTGTTGGTTATGGCGATGACGATGCTGGACGCGCCTGCCTGAATGCGTATGATTATCAGTTTCGTCAAAGCAAGGAATGCGCATGCGCACATGGTTACGTTCTTTCTCTGCCCTTCTGCTGTGGTTTAGTGCGACGACGCTCGCCAGTGATATCACATCGCCCATACCGCTAATTACGGTTGAAACCGAAGGCACCGGGCCGGATGTCATTCTCATCCCCGGTCTCGCTTCGTCGCGCAGCGTCTGGGACGACGTGTCTGCCGAATTAAACGCCCATTATCGGCTGCATAAAATCCAGCTTGCGGGCTTTGCCGGGCAGCCGCCCGTGAGCCGGGAGGCAGGAGAATTCGTAACCCCCGTCGCGCAGGCGATTGCCGATTACATCCGCCAGCACAAACTCTCTCACCCGGCAATTATCGGCCATTCTCTGGGCGGAGAAGTCGCCCTGATGTTGGCCGCACAGCACCCCGATTTGCCGGGCCGTGTAGCGGTTGTTGATGCGCTGCCCTTTTTTAGTCTGATGTTTAATCCGCAGGCGACGACGGCGTCGGTTACCCCGCAAGCCCGCCAGTTTCGCCAGATGTTGATCGCCGCGAGTAAAGACGATTTTGCCCACCAGCAGCAGCAAGGTATCGCGCGACTGGTCAAAACTGAATCGGTGCGCGAGCAGCTGGTCAACGCCAGTCTTAACTCTGATCGACAGACGCTGGCTGATGCCACCTTCGACATCATGACGCTGGATTTACGTCCGCAACTGGCCAACATCCGGGTTCCGGTTACCGTCCTTTACGCGTGGGATCCGCTGTATGGTCTTCCCGCCGCACAGGTCGACACCCTGTATAACCAATCCTATGCCGCGCTCAAAGGCGTGAAACTGACGCGCATCGACAATAGCTTTCACTTTGTGATGTACGATCAGCCGGTCGAATTTGCAGAGCAAGTGAAGGTGTTTTTACAGCAGAAATAGTCCCTTTTGCTGGACGGCAGCGGTGAAAGCGTTGGCGAGCACGCCCTCGCCCTATATGGCTGTGGGATCTCCCTAATAAACGTTTTGCAGCGATAACACTGCGTAATGAGAATAAAACACTCACCGCGATGACTGGGTCC
>DFPL01000328.1:0-1708 GCA_002377245.1 Enterobacteriaceae bacterium UBA3516 | reverse complement strand
TCTGGCGTGACAGAAAAGCATGGAACACAAGGTGAACGGAAAGACCCTCAGAGCCGCATATTCCCCCTCACCCTAACCCTCTCCCTCAAGGGAGAGGGAACCGATCGTGCGCGTATTTTTTTCTGAGACGCTCTCAGCCGATGGGGTGAGCGGCCCCCCCACCACGACGCTTATCCGTTTCCCCACGTACGGCGCGATGAACACGCCTTTAATGACTTAAAATCTGCTCCAGGAATTGCTGAGTGCGAGGATGCTCCGGCTGACTAAAGAAGCGCTCTGGCGGGGCCGTCTCCACAATCTTACCGTCAGCCATCAGAATCACCTTGTCCGCCACGGTGCGGGCAAAGCCCATCTCGTGGGTCACCACGATCATCGTCATTCCGCCATCGGCAAGATCCAACATCACATCCAGCACCTCTTTGATCATTTCCGGATCGAGTGCGGAGGTGGGCTCATCAAACAGCAGAATTTCCGGCTCCATACATAACGCGCGGGCAATCGCGACGCGCTGCTGCTGACCGCCGGAGAGCTGTAACGGGAACTTATGCGCCTGGTTGGCGATATGCACCTTTTCCAGGTAGTGCATCGCCAGCTCCGTTGCCTGTTTCTGGCTGAGTTTACGCACCAGGGTGGGTCCGAGCGTGAGATTATCGAGTACGCTCAGGTGCGGGAACAAATTAAACTGCTGAAACAGCATACTGATGCTCTGACGGATACGATTAATGTTGCGCACGTTGTCGTTCATCTCGATGCCATTGACCAGAATCTGCCCCTTCTGGTGCTCTTCCAGACGGTTAATGCAGCGAATCAGCGTCGATTTGCCTGAACCTGACGGCCCGCAAATCACCACCCGTTCGCCTTTATTCACGGTCAATGAGACATTATCGAGCACGTTGAATTTGCCGAACCATTTGCTGACGGCATTAATTTCAATAACGGGACGTGGAGACATCAGGCGTTTCCTTCTGCAGTGCGACTGGCATCAATGCTCTTCTCTACCCAAATGGCGTAGCGGGAGAGCATAAAACCAAAGACGATATAAATGGCCGAGATAAAGACGTAGGTTTCGATGTAATAACGCCGCCATTGCGGATCCTGCATCACCGCGCTGGTCGCGGTCAGCACATCGAACAGGCCGATGATTATCACAAACGAGGTGTTCTTCATCGCGGCGATAATGTGGTTGGTCACCGCAGGCAGACAAATGCGCAGCGCCTGCGGCAGGATGATTTTGGTGGTGGTATGCCAGTAGCTGAGATTCAGCACTGCGGCGGCTTCATACTGCCCGCGCGGCACCGACTGCAATCCTCCCCGGATCACTTCCGCCTGATAGCAGGCGAAGAACAGCGCGATGCCGACGATAATACGCAGCAGCTTGTTAATTTCCATGTCGGTGGGTAAGAACAACGGGAAGATATTCACCGCCACAAACAGAATGGTGATCAGCGGCACGCCGCGCAGCCCCTCAATAAAGATAACCGACAGGCCGCGCAAAAACGGCAGCGGCGAACGACGGCCCAACGCCAGTGCCACCGAGACCGGCATACCGATAATCACCGTCCCCGAGAACAGCAGCAGCGTCAGCGGCAGACCACCCCAGTCCGCGGATTGCACCGCCGCCAGCCCAAACACGCCACCGCTCATCAACACGGACATGACCACCAGCGAGACGCCCCACAGCGGCCACAAAAAGCGCGAATGCCAGCAA
>DFPL01000325.1 GCA_002377245.1 Enterobacteriaceae bacterium UBA3516 | reverse complement strand
ACCAACATCTTCTAATTTTTTCATCTTTCTCTCCAGGAAACCATAATGTCTTTTGCTATCAAAAAGGCTGCAATCACGGGCCAGGGCGCATGTCTGCTGTCGATGGAGAGGATATTAAACGGGGCGGGGCAGGATTGTTAGCAAGGAAAACTGTCGAACTTTATCAAAGATTCTGAGTGAGTTTTGGGAGCAGATATCGGTAGGTTATGAGCAGACAGAAGGGAGGGAGTCGGGCGGCGTATGCCATGCCCGACAACGTTAGCGCCGTTGCTGCTCCAGGGTGGATTTCACTAGCCGCCAGACGCTCCACACGCCCAGACCGCGCTTCGCAACGCGCATCAGACGACTGGGGTGGCGTACGCCCCATACCGCCATCACGCTGCTGCCCACCAGTGCCCAGGAACGCAGGCTGAGAAAGGTGTTCCAGCCGCGATCGTAAGAAGCGGTGGTTTCAAGCCAGTCGCGGCGACAGGCGGTTAAATCGAGCCGCTGCTGCTGAATTTGACTGAGCAGCCGGGCTTTTCGTTTCAAACGCTCGGCCTGGTTGCTCATGATTTGTCATCCTCCAGCAACGAACGATCGTTAGCCAGTTCCTGACGTGTATGGCGCAGAATAGTGGATTGACGGGCTTTACGCAGGGTCCAGATTCCCCCGATAAGCGCGCCGATTAACAGCACGGCCGTGGTGGCAATCATCGCATTCAGCCGGTATTGCGGATCGATGGCCCAGATAATCAGCACCATCAAACTCATCAAACCGAAAGCAGCAAACAACATGGTAAACCCAACCATCAGCAGCAACTGGAAGAGGTTTGCTTTTTCCTCCTCCAGCTCAACCACCGCAAGCCGCAGCCTCGTTTCCACCATTTCAACCACGATGGAAACGATACGTTGTCCGATGCCAAGAACGCTTTTGCCTGGCCCTTGAGTATGTCTGAGATCCGCCATAATCAGCGACGCGTCAGTAGCACGCCCAACACCACGCCCACTGCCGCACCGATCCCGACGCTGGTCCACGGATTATCACGAACGTATTCGTCGGTTTTCGCAGCAGCTTCACGAGTCTGGCGAGCAATAAGATCGCTGGTTTCACCGATGCGATAACGGCTCTCCTGCAGCGCTTTTTCAGCTTTACCGCGCAGTTTACTTAACTCTTCTTTTGATTTATCCCCGGAGGTATTCAGCACTTCTTCCAGGGTATCCGCCAGGGATTTCAACTCAGCGCGCAGATGGTCTGTATTGGTATCTTTTGACATGTTTCTCTCCAGGTGAGTAAGTATTAACTTCCATTAAATTAGTAGTCACGCGCCTCGAGCGCCTTCAGTTCTGACTCGGCCTCTTTCAGCTTGTGCTCGCGTTTACTGATTTTGTCCGCATCGCCTTTCTCTTTTGCCTCGGCTAAATCCTGGCGACGCTCGGTAATCTCTTCTTTCTGCCCGGCAATCTTACGCTCATGGTCTGCACGCAGTTTGCTGTCTGAACAGTTAGTGCGTACTTCATGGAGTGCCTTGTTCAGGCCATCCACACGACGCTGATTGTTATGTTTTTCGGCGTAGCTAATTTCACGCTGGATCTCGTTTTCCTTCTCCTGACAAAGGGAAGCGGCCTGCGTCGCTGCGCTCAAAGATAAAAGAGTTAACGCCAGTGCGATGCGGTATTTCATAGTGAAACCTTCCATTGTTGGCTGGCGATAACGTAGAGCGCCAGCATCCAGTTGTGTTGCGTGGACTCTGGTTCCATTTACTCAAGCATAGTAAGTAAAAGGTGAAAGCACCAAAGTGGGTGAAAAGATTCAGAATCCTGGAAGTTTATCCGAACCTGTGAGTGGTATCGCGCAGGCGGACCAGCCAGGCCGATGCCTGACTGTCGTCATCCTGCAACGCAATGATGTATCCATGAGGTAACGTGCGGTCGAGAACGGCTTTTGCCGCAGCGCTCTGACTACTGGACTCAAATTTGATGAGCAGCGTGTCATTGAGCGGGGTAATGCTTTTGAAATGAATGCCGTTGGCATCCAGATGGTGCCAGATTGAGAAGCCATCCGGCACGCTGACGTTTTGTGCTATCGGGCGTATGGCCAGGGTGGATTCCCGGTTTTGCAGCGTAACCCAGCCATAAAACAGCACGCCAAAGAGTGCCACCGCAAACAGGCCCATAAAGACCCCACGCACAAAGGGACGATGCAATTCCATGTTAACCCCGGTTACCGTATTTTTTCTTCCACATCACGACCAGCGAGCCAATCAGGCCGATGACCAGCAGCGCGACAGGAAGCAGCATCAGGCAGGACATGAGCTGATCTTCATATTTCCGAAACACAGGGGTAATGCCCAGCAAATAACCCAGTGTCGTCAGGATCAGCACCCACAACAACCCGCTCATCCAGTTGAAGAACTGGAAACGCGCATTGTTCAGACCCGAGATTCCGGCAATAGTTGGTAGCAATGTGCGAACAAAGGCAATAAATCGGCCCATCAACAGCGCGGAGAGGCCATGTTTATGGAAAAGATGGTGAGCACGCTGGTGATAATGCGCCGGCAGATGGGAAAGCCAGTTCTGCACGACCCGTGTATTCCCCAGCCATCTCCCCTGTATGTAACTCAGCCAACAACCCAGGCTGGCAGCGATAGTCAGCAAAATGACGGTTTGTGGGAAGCCCATTGCGCCTTTAGATATCAGAACGCCGACAAGAACCAGCAGACTGTCGCCAGGCAAAAACGCGGCCGGGAGCAGGCCATTTTCCAGAAACAAAATGACAAACAAAACGAAATAGAGCATGCCGATCATCGACGGGTTAGCCAGGGTTTCAAAGTCCTGGCTCCAGAGGGCATGGAGTAATTGGCTTAAAAGTTCCATTCAAGATTCCTGGTACATCGGTTTACGTCACGTCGGTTACCTGTAAACAGCACGGCGAAATTATTAATCAATACATTATGGTCGCTCGTGGCACATCTGCTGTCTGACTTTGGTGACTAACGTAGTGAGCAAGTACTAACTCACGCAGAGACAAAATGCGTCCAATTGTAACAAATGCCGCTGTTCTGCGTCAGAGAAATTACGCTTTGTCAGAAAATGATTTTGCTTGTCGAAGAGGGGTGAGGCGAGGGTATTTACACAGGCTGACACTCTATACTTTTTACTGACCCTAACAGCCGCCAGGCGCATCCCATCGGTGCGCCTGTAGCAAGAGTGATTATTTTACGCCGTTCGCAGCAGCGTCAAGGTGAACCACCGGGTTTTCAGCAAACAAATAGCGGTCAGCATTGAATTCGAAATCGTCGCTGGTTTCGTTGAAAAGCATCTGTTTGGTATTTTCGAGGTGCTGCCACATCGCCACCTTAGCCGCGTGTGGATCTTTGCGAATCAAGGCTTTAAGAATCTGATCATGGTCGTCACACCAGTTATCTACGGTGCGTAAATCGATATGATCGTGCAGTTTTTTCCAGTACGGGTTATGAACACGTTGAGTCCACATTTTTTCGACAATCGCTGCCAGAGCGGTGTTTTGCGTCGCCAGGGCGACCTGAACGTGGAACTGCAGGTCCCATTCTGAGTCACGGAAGCACTTCTCTTTGCGCGCGTTGTCCTGGATCTCCATCAGCTTCATGATGTCCTGCTTGGTGACCTGGGTGGCGGCAAATTCAGCAATATTACTTTCAATCAGCTGACGCGCCTGGAGTAACTCAAACGGTCCGTAATTGGCGAACTCCAGGTTTTCATCTGGCACCTGGGAATAACGGGCCTGATTGGAAATGACATGAATGCCCGAGCCTTTGCGGACCTCAACATACCCTTCCACTTCAAGCATGATGATCGCTTCACGTACCACGGTGCGACTGACGCTTTTTTCTTCAGCAATAAAGCGTTCAGCTGGAAGTTTGTCACCCACGAGGTAAACACCTTGCTCAATGCGGCTTTTCAGCTCAGCGGCAAGTTGTTGATACAAACGTCGTGATTCGGTGATTTCCATATGCGCTCCAGGTAAGATATGGCAATAGTGGATTTGTTATACCACTTTTGCGTCTTTCTCACCATAACAGAGGAAGAAAAAGCCGCCCGATGATGGCGGGCGGCTGGGGGGACTGCATAGCAAACGGGAGTGTCGCTAGCTTTGGGTGGCGGTACCGCCGACCGCGGATTTTTCTGCTTCCAGCTCGGCTGCCGATTTACTTTTCAGCACCGTCCAGATTACAACTGCACCCATAATATCGAAGACAGCCAGCACGGCAAACAGCGGGCTGAAGCCGATGGTGTCAGCCAGCGCACCCACTACCAGCGCAAACATGGTACTTGCTGTCCATGCCGCCATACCGGTCAGGCCGTTCGCGGTGGCCACTTCGTTACGCCCAAAGACGTCAGAAGAGAGGGTAATCAGCGCACCGGACAGTGACTGGTGAGCAAAGCCACCGATACACAGCAGGCCGATTGCAACGTACGGGCTGGTGAACAGACCGATCATGCCAGGGCCAATCATCAGTACCGCACCCATGGTCACAACCAGTTTACGAGACACAATCAGGTTCACACCAAACCAGCGCTGGAACAGCGGCGGCAGGTAACCCCCGACGATACAACCCAGGTCAGCAAACAGCATTGGCATCCAGGCGAACATCGCGATCTCTTTCAGGTTAAAGCCGTAGACTTTAAACATGAACAGCGGGATCCAGGCGTTAAACGTACCCCAGGCTGGTTCTGCCAGGAAGCGCGGCAGTGCGATACCCCAGAACTGACGGGTACCCAGAATTTGCAGCACGGTCATTTTTTTGCCGTTAAAGGTCTGGTGTTGTGCTTCCTGACCGCCAATGATGTATTCGCGTTCTTCTTCAGACAGTTTTTTCTGATCGCGCGGGTGTTTATAGAAAATCAGCCATGCCATAGCCCATGCGAAGCTCAGCACGCCGGAGATAATGAACGCGAGCTGCCAGCTGTGCATGACGATTGCCCACACGACCAGCGGCGGCGCAATCATCGCACCAATAGAGGAACCGACGTTGAAGTAACCCACTGCGATAGAACGTTCTTTCGCCGGGAACCACTCGGAAGCGGCTTTCAGGCCAGCCGGAATCATCGCGACTTCAGCAGCACCAACGGCACCACGCGCCAGAGCCAGACCACCCCAGCTACCCGCCAGCGCAGTCGCGCCGCAGAAGATGGCCCAGGTCACGGCGAAGACCGCGTAGCCAATCTTGGTCCCGAGGATATCCAGTACATAACCCGCAACAGGCTGCATGATGGTATACGCCGCCGAGTAGGCCGCAATAATATAGGAGTATTGCTGCGTGGAAATATTCAACTCTTGCATCAGCGTGGGCGCTGCCGCAGCAATGGTGTTACGCGTCAAGTAACCCAGCACGGTGCCCAGCGTCACCAGTGCTATCATGTACCAACGTAACCCTTTAATTTTACGCATGTAAACCTCATCGTTATGGTAATTCCGCTTTCGCGGTCACCTGCCGGTTGCAGTCGGAAGGTGAAAACGGGAGGGCGTCAGCGGAAAAGCTCCGTAACAACCCGAACCTTGCTATTCAACGTGCTTAATTCGGCATCCGTACCGTAAAGGCCGATTTTTGAGGTATCGGCAATTCATTCCGTCGGCGTATGTATTCGACGGCAGAAAGATAACTTGTCATACAACTTGAAAAGGTGAGTGACATCACAAAAGTGTTTTTCTTTGTGTGGTCTTTAACTTCAGGCGGGAAAGCCAGTTGCTGCGCGGCCTGGCAGTGATTTGAGCAACCATTTCTGTAAATATTTGTCATCGTTTATTGATCTAACTCACGAAAAAGTGCTCAGCCTATAGAAATTGGTGTGATAACTTTGTCAGCATTAAGGTAAGCATCAGACGCACTCGTTGAGAGGAAGACGATAATGACCCCGTTTATGACTGAAGATTTTCTGTTAGATACTGAATTCGCACGCCGCCTGTACCATGACTACGCGAAAGATCAGCCGATTTTTGACTTTCACTGCCACCTGCCGCCGCAGCAGATTGCAGATAACTACCGTTTTAAAAACCTGTATGACATCTGGTTGAAAGGCGACCACTACAAGTGGCGCGCAATGCGCACCAACGGTGTGGCTGAACGCCTGTGCACCGGTGATGCCAGCGATCGTGAGAAGTTTGACGCCTTCGCTGCAACCGTACCGCACACTATCGGTAACCCGTTATACCACTGGACGCATCTGGAGCTTCGTCGCCCATTTGGTATTACAGGTAAGCTGCTTTCCCCGTCTACTGCCGATGAAATCTGGAATTTGGGCAACGAACTGCTGGCTCAGGACAAATTTACTGCCCGTGGAATCATGGAGCAGATGAATGTGAAGATGGTCGGCACCACTGACGATCCGATCGATTCTCTTGAACACCATGCGACGGTTGCCAAAGACACCACCTTCTCCATCAAAGTGCTGCCAAGCTGGCGCCCGGATAAAGCCTTCAATATTGAGCTGGCAACCTTTAACGATTACATGAGCAAGCTGGGTGAAGTGTCTGACACCGACATCCGTCGCTTTGCCGACCTGCAAACGGCGTTGACTAAACGTCTCGACCACTTTGAAGCACATGGTTGTAAAGTGTCGGACCACGCGCTTGACGTCGTACTGTTTGCTGAAGCAACTGACGCCGAGCTGGACAGCATCCTGGCGCGTCGCCTCTCCGGTGAGACCTTAAGCGAACGCGAAGTGGCGCAGTTCAAAACCGCTGTTCTGGTCTGGCTTGGCGCGGAATACGCACGTCGCGGTTGGGTACAGCAGTACCACATCGGCGCACTGCGTAATAACAACCTGCGTCAGTTCAAATTGCTGGGGCCGGATGTTGGGTTTGACTCCATCAATGACCGCCCGCTGGCTGAAGAGCTGTCCAAACTGCTGAGCAAGCAGAATGAAGAGAATTTGCTGCCAAAAACCATTCTGTACTGCCTGAACCCGCGCGATAACGAAGTGCTGGGGACCATGATCGGTAACTTCCAGGGTGAAGGTATGCCTGGCAAGATGCAGTTCGGTTCCGGCTGGTGGTTTAACGATCAGAAAGACGGTATGGAACGTCAGATGACACAACTGGCGCAGCTGGGTCTGTTAAGCCGCTTCGTGGGCATGCTGACCGACAGCCGCAGCTTCCTGTCATACACCCGTCATGAATACTTCCGCCGCATCCTGTGCCAGATGATTGGTCGCTGGGTCCATGCAGGGGAAGCACCGGCAGATATCCAACTGCTGGGTGAGATGGTGAGAAATATCTGCTTTAACAATGCGCGTGATTACTTCGCGATTGAACTGAACTAGGCCGTTTGAGGTTGATATGCAATACATCAAGATCCACTCGCTGGATAATGTCGCGGTAGCGCTGGCGGATCTCGCCGAAGGTACAGAAGTCGTTGTTGACGGCCATGAGGTTCGCCTGCGTCAGGCGGTGGTTCGTGGGCATAAGTTTGCCCTTAAGGCCATCCCGATGGGTGAGAACGTCGTTAAATATGGCCTGCCAATTGGCCATGCGACAACGGATATCGCCGCAGGCGAACATATCCATTCTCATAATGCCCGTACCAATCTGAGCGATTTGGATGAGTATAGCTATCAACCCGAACTGGTTGATGAACATGCACCGGCGGGGGACCGCGAGGTTCAGATTTACCGCCGTGCAAACGGTGATGTCGGGGTCCGTAATGAGCTGTGGATCCTGCCTACCGTGGGTTGCGTCAACGGGATTGCCCGTCAGATTCAGACCCGTTTTCTGAAAGAGACCAACAACGCTGCAGATATCGATGGCGTTCACCTGTTCAGCCACACCTATGGTTGCTCCCAATTGGGTGACGACCACGTCAACACCCGTACCATGCTGCAAAACATGGTACGTCACCCGAATGCGGGCGCGGTGCTGGTGATTGGGCTGGGTTGTGAAAACAACCAGGTGGATGCATTTCGCGAAACCCTGGGCGAGTATGACCCGTCCCGCGTCCACTTTATGATCTGCCAACACCAGGACGACGAAGTGGAGGCGGGCATTGAACATATGTATGCGCTCTACGAAGCGCTGCGTCACGACAAACGTGAGCCGGGCAAGCTGAGCGAGCTGAAGTTTGGCCTGGAGTGTGGCGGTTCTGATGGTCTCTCTGGCATCACCGCAAACCCAATGCTGGGCCGCTTCTCCGACTATCTCATTAGCAATGGCGGCACCACGGTGCTGACTGAAGTACCGGAAATGTTCGGTGCCGAGCAGATTTTGATGAGCCACTGCCGCGATGAAGAGACCTTTGAAAAGACGGTGACCATGGTCAACGATTTCAAACAGTACTTTATTGCGCATAACCAGCCGATTTATGAGAATCCATCGCCCGGTAACAAAGCGGGCGGGATTACCACGCTGGAAGAAAAATCGCTGGGTTGCACACAAAAAGCCGGTGCCAGTCAGGTGGTGGATGTTCTGCGCTACGGTGAACGTCTGAAAACCCATGGCCTCAATCTACTGAGCGCACCGGGTAACGATGCGGTCGCCACCAGTGCGCTGGCGGGCGCAGGTTGTCATATGGTGCTGTTCAGTACCGGTCGCGGCACCCCCTACGGTGGATTTGTGCCAACGGTGAA
>DFPL01000233.1 GCA_002377245.1 Enterobacteriaceae bacterium UBA3516 | reverse complement strand
CAACGGATGCTCGTTCTCCCGGGCGTAATCATTCACCATAGACACTTTCGTTTCTGCGACTTCGGCGGTGAAAATTCCACAAATGGCCTTTCCACGATAGTGCACGGTAAGCATCAGTTGCGTTGCACGTTCTACATCATAAGAAAAGAACTTTTGTAGCACGTCAATAACAAATTCCATCGGCGTGTAGTCATCGTTCATTAACATAACTTTATACATCGATGGCGGTTTTAGCGCGTCACGCAGTTTATCTTCCGCCAGGTGGTCAAAATCCAGCCAACTATTGCTTTTGCCCATCGTCAGTTTTCATCTTAGGTTACAGGTTCCGGCGACGTACAATCGACCGATTACATGATTCCAGATGTATTTTAAATCTACATCAGGTGTTAGATAACTATCATCTATCATTGCCATTCGCGACGGCTGTCACAAACCCTTCCAATAGCGTTAACTGCTTCAAATTTTTGATTGAAACACCTCTCAGAACCCCTGCCAAACGCTTGACGCGATGCCCGATTTCTCTAAATTGTACAGGCGAGAGTTGGCGAGGTTTTGAACAACCCCCACACTCTGCCACCGGTTCATTCCATCTTACTTAAATAAGATTTACGAAGGATGTCGAAGCATGGAAATGGGTACTGTTAAGTGGTTCAACAATGCTAAAGGGTTTGGCTTTATTTGCCCTGAAGGCGGCGGCGAGGATATCTTCGCGCATTACTCCACCATTCAAATGGATGGTTACAGAACGTTAAAAGCCGGGCAAACCGTCCGGTTTGATGTACATCAAGGCCCTAAAGGCAACCATGCCAGCCTTATCGTGCCTCTTGAAATGGAAGCCGTCGCCTGACGCCGCTTCCTTCATTGTGTACATCCCGCCGTTAAAATGCCAGTCCAGTTGACTGGCATTTTTATTTACTCACGCGCCAGTGCCTCAACGGGATCCAGACGGGCCGCACTGCGAGCCGGTAACCAGCCAAACAGAACGCCGGTAAACGTTGAGCAAACAAACGCGGTCACCAGCGCCACCGGAGAAAAACCGATTTCCCATCCGGGCAAGAACAGCTGTAGCGTGAAGGCAATCGCCATAGAGAGCGTCACGCCCAATGCCCCACCCACCAGACACACCAGCACCGCCTCGATTAAAAACTGCGCCAGTACGTCGCTTGCTCTTGCGCCTACCGCCATGCGGATGCCAATTTCGCGCGTGCGCTCAGTAACTGACACCAGCATGATATTCATCACGCCAATGCCCCCTACCAGCAACGAGATCACCGCAACCAGCGTCAGGAACAGCTGAAGAGTACGTGTGGTCTTTTCCGCCGTTTTCAAGACGCCGTCCATATTCCAGGTAAAGAAATCTTTCTTTCCGTGGCGCAGCGTGAGCAACCGTTCGAGCTGTTGTTCCGCCTGCGTACTGCCGTAGCCCTCATTCACCCGCACGGTAATGGAGTTGAGCCAGGATTGCCCTAAAACACGCGCGGAGAGCGTAGAGTACGGCATCCAGACCCGCAGAATTTTACTGCTGCCGAACATCGACTGCTTCTCCTGCGCCACGCCAATGACCGTCGCGGGCATATTCCCTACCAGGATAATCTCACCGACAACCTTCGCTTTATTCGGGAACAGCTGACGTCGGGTGTTGTTATCCAGCACAACGACCTGCGCGCGCCCTTTTTGCTGCTCATCATTGAAGGTACTCCCCTCGCTGAAGGTCATTCCGTAGACGTTGAAGTACTGGCTGCTGACCCCGTTGGCGCTGGCGGCAACATCAATATTACCGTTTCGCAGCCGCAGGTTTTGCGAAATCGCAGGGGTGGCGGAACTGACCCACGGCTGTTTTTGAATGGCGAGGAGATCGTCATACTTCAGCGCCTGCTGGTACTGAGGGTCATCATCGCCGAAATCTTTTCCAGGATAGATATCAATGGTATTCGTGCCAATTGCCCGGATATCGGCCAGCACCAGCTGTTTGGCTGCGTCTCCCACCACCACGATAGAGACCACCGAGGCGATACCAATAATGATCCCCAGCATGGTCAGCAGGGTGCGCATTTTATTCGCCGCCATCGCCCGCCATGCCATCATTAGGGCTTCACGAAAACGTCCCGAGAATTGCCGCATACCGGTGGTGTTTTCCGGGGAGGCACTCAGCGTACCCGTTGATGCAGAGACCTGCGAGGGCGGATTCGAGAGGATTTCCCCGTCGCGAATTTCAATCACCCGCTGCGCCTGCGCGGCCACTTCAGGATCGTGAGTGACGATAATCACGGTATGCCCGCGTTCACGAAGCTGATGCAGGATAGCCATCACCTCTTCGCCTGAATGACTGTCCAGCGCACCGGTCGGCTCGTCGGCAAGAATCACCTGTCCACCGTTCATCAACGCACGGGCAATGCTGACACGTTGCTGCTGCCCTCCCGAGAGCTGAGAAGGGGAATAGCCTTCGCGTTCGCTTAAGCCCAGCCTCGCCAGCAGCTCCAGTGCGCGGGCAAGACGGGCTTTGCGCTCAACCCCGGCATACACCGCAGGCACTTCGACGTTCTGCGCCGCTGTCAGGTGCGACAACAGATGATAACGCTGGAAGATAAAACCAAAATGTTCACGGCGCAGACGCGCCAGCGCATCGCTGTCGAGTGTTGACACATCCGTACCGGCTACACGGTATGTGCCACTGGTGGGCTTATCCAGGCAGCCCAGGATGTTCATCAGCGTCGACTTACCCGAGCCGGATGCCCCGACAATCGCGACCATTTCACCCGCATGAATGGCAAGCGAGATGCCTTTAAGCACCTCCACCTGTCCATCGCCGGAGGGGTAGCTACGGCGAATATTGCTGAGTTCGAGCAGAGCCGTCATTGCGCGGCTCCGGGCGTGGTGGCGGTGATGATCACTTCATCGCCCGCTTCCAGTCCTTTTGTCACCTCAGCATCGGTATCGTTACGCATCCCGAGCGTGATTTCGCGCTCTTTAACCTCACCGTTACGCAGTAGTTTCACCTTATAACGATTGTCTCCGACCGGATCCCCCAGCGAGGCCAGCGGAACCGTCAGCACATTTTTTACGCCACTTAACTGGATATGTACTTGCGCCGTCATCTCCAGACGTAGCACGCCCTGGGGGTTCGGCACTTCAAAGCGTGCATGATAGAAAATGGCATCATTGACCTTGGTCGGCGTCGGCAGGATGTCCTTAAGGACACCTTCATAGCGCGTTTCAGGGTCACCTAATACCGTGAACCAGGCCTTTTGACCGGGCTTGAGGTGAATGATGTCAGCCTCGGACACCTGCGCTTTCACCAGCATGGTAGACATATCCGCCAGGGTCAGAATGTTCGGCGCCTGCTGAGCGGCAATCACCGTCTGGCCTTGTAAGGTCGTGATTTCCGTCACTTCACCCGCCATAGGTGCCACAATGCGCGTGTAATCGAGGTTGGCTTTGGCGGTATCGAGTGTGGCCTGGTTGCGCTGAATTTGCGCATCAATCGTGCCAATCTGTGCCTCTTTCACCGCAAGCTCGGTGACTGCGCTGTCCAGATCCTGACGCGAAACCAGGTTATTTTTAACCAGTTGCTGTTGACGCGCCAGCGTCACGCTTGCCAGTTTGCGCTCTGCTTCCGCCTGACGCCGCTGGGCGCGCAGCTCCATGAGCGTCGCATTCACTTCCTTAATTTGGTTCTGCGCTTGTTCAGGGTCAATCACCCCAAGTAGCTGATCTTTTTTTACCTTATCGCCGATGTTCACCGACAGGGTTTTCAACTGACCACTGACCTGTGCGCCCACGTCTACCTTACGGACGGCATCCAGCTTGCCCGTCGCCAGCACGCTCTGCGACAAATCGCCAGGGCGGACGATCAGCGTCTGATATTGCGGCACCGGCGCATTCAACTGACGCCACAGCCAGAAGGCCAGCAGTACCACCACCACGCCCAGTACCAGCCAGCGCTTTTTGCGTTTTCCCTTCAAATTCATAAAAATTCCTAATGTCTTCATTAACGCTATTGATGCCAATAATAACTAAACGGTGTCTTAACGAAACGTAATCTTTTCATTTACACCCGCCTTCATTTATCTGGCGTTGAAGGTGCAGTTGTTTCAATACAGCCATCACCCTTTAAGACCAGGTTATTCCATGTCCATTCTCGCTGATGTCCCTTCTTCCGACGCCCCTGTTACTCAGACAGGCTGGCAGCTTTTTCGTGCCCTCGCCACCGGGGCACTGAAACCCGGACTCGCCTGGCATAACCCGGCCTATCGCCGCAAATTTATGCTGCGTTCGTTGTTAATGCCTGTCAGCACCGCCACGCTGCTGTCCAGTCTGGCAAAACAGACGGATATTCTGCCGATGCTCCACGCGCAGCCGGGCTTGCCCTGCCGACTGCATCGCCCCTGGTTGTCCCTGACCATGGACCGAAAACAGACCCTCTCCGCGCTGGCATTCCATTATCAGACCTTTGCCGCACATCTCTCCGCCCCGGTGCGCATGAACTATTTTACATCGCAGGGTATTCCCCTGGCCGAGCTTACGGGAAAAAGCGAGGCGCTTTATACCCTTCGCCTGGTTGCCGAAGCCAATCTGGACAAAGAAGGCGAAGCGACGCTCATTTTTTGCGACGCACAACAGACGCCGCTGGCAGAAATGACGTTCGCCCTCTGTGAATATCAGGGTAAACGGACCCTGTTTATCGGCGGGCTGCAGGGCGCAAAAGCGAACATAGCCCATGATGCCATCCAGTTCGCCACCAAGGCGTGTCATGGTCTGTTCCCGAAGCGTTTATTGCTGGAAGCCTGCACTGAGCTGGCCGCCTTTATGGGAATGGAGCAGATCCTTGCCGTCAGCAATACGACGCATATCTATAAGAGCTGGCGTTATCACAAGAAAAAACAGGGCAAACTGTTTGCCTACTATGACAGCTTCTAGCTGTCTTTGGCGGGTGAACAGAATG
>DFPL01000234.1:258-19390 GCA_002377245.1 Enterobacteriaceae bacterium UBA3516 | reverse complement strand
CCGAACTTCCATTTCCGCACTTCGGCGCTGAAACCTTATTCAACGATTCGCCATATCGGCATCATTGATATGGATAACCTGATTCACGATGCTGATGTGGTCTATCGCCATATCGAATCTGAAAATGGTCAGATTAAGTTGCCTGTGATTACCAGCCCTGAAGGTGAAGCCACGACGCAAAGCATCGTCATGCGCGGTGACCTGCGCCTGGGGTATCGTCAGCTGGATGCTGAGCGCTGGTCAGCATCCCCACTCTACACCCTACGGTTTAGCGAAGAAGGTCGCAGAAAATTCTCGGCGGCGACCTCAACGGACAACGGCTCGCCGTACCTCAAAGTCAGGCTGATGATTGATAAAGGAAAAGATGCCCGCCGATTAGGACTCATCAGCGATCGTCTGATCGTTGCCGACGTCAGCAGCAACACCGATAAATCGTTCAGCAAAAAAGATATAGAGCTGGAGCTCAATACCATGCCGGATACCGGGCTCATTGACAGCCGCCACTGGCTCGATAGCGGGAGCGTTAAAAAATAATGAACAACGAACAAATTTCCCTTCAACAAGGTTGGGCAGCTATCGCCAAAGGCTGCCAGGATGCACTGGGCTGGGTAGAGACAGTACGCCCCCGTTCCCGCCGCCTGGATAACGAAGCGGATAAGCTCAACTTAGGTTTATTACGCACTAAAAATCTTGCCAACAGTTTAGGCCGGGTCTCCACCACCCCCATGACGGTGGGATTCTTCGGCATCTCACAAGCCGGTAAGTCCTATCTTATTTCGGCATTAGCCGCGGGTAGCAATGGTGAGCTGGAAGCGCTTTACGGCGATCGTAAAGTAGACTTCATTAAAGAGGTGAACCCGGTCGGCGGGGGCAAAGAAGCGACAGGGCTGGTCACCCGTTTTACCCGGCAGGTCCCTGATGCGCCAGCAGGTTATCCGGTTCCGTTGCGCCTGTTCAGTGAGATTGACCTGGCAAAAATTCTGGCTAACACCTGGTTTAATGACTTTAACCACGAACAACTCTCTTACCAGTTGGATGAAAGCCGAATCGAAGAACGCTTGCGTCCGTACCTGCAACGTTCAGGCCAGGCAAACGGACACAGCGGCGTCAGCAGTGAGGACGTTGTGGCGTTATGGGATTACCTTAACGCGTCATTCAGGAAATCAGTCGAGAAACTGGAGCATGCTTACTGGCCGCAGGTGCTTAAAGTCGCCCCGACGCTCAGCCCCAATGAGCGAGCAGAACTCTTCTCATTGCTCTGGGGTGAGTTACCTGAGCTGACCGAAACCTATCGTTCGCTCGCCAATGTGCTGGCAAAACTTAACCACGCCGAAATGGTGTTTGCTCCGCTGGAGACCCTGATCGATCATAGTCGTGGCAGCATCATGAATGTCGATAGCCTTAACAAGCTCGGCTCAAATCAGAGTCACTCTGTCGAAATTCGATTCTGGAAAGAAAACCAGCAGACGGGTAGCGCCAGCTTGTCACAAGCTGAACTGGCGGCACTGACCTCTGAACTCATTTTCCCGCTGGCAGAAGTGACCGACCAGAGCGTGACCAGGCAGGTCGATTTACTTGACTTCCCAGGCTACCGTGGACGCCTGAAGCTCACCGCCCTGAAAGATGCTGACCCTGATAACCCTGTCTCACAGCTCCTGCTTCGCGGCAAGGTTGCCTACCTCTTTGAGCGCTATACCGATAACCAGGAAATGAATGCCCTGGTCGTTTGCGCCAGCTCGTTTAAGCAAAGTGACGTTGCCGATGTTGGCCCGGTGTTAACGCGTTGGGTGGACAAAACCCAGGGCAAAAATGCAGACGAGCGCGGGGGCACGAAACCGGGGCTATTCTGGGCCATTACCATGTGTGATATGCGCATCACTGACAGTCTGAAAAAGACGGAAAGTCAGTTGAAAGAAGCCTGCGACGGCATGCTGCATATCACGCTACTGGAACGTTTTGCTCAGTATGAATGGCTAAAAGAGTGGTCGCCTGGCCAGCCTTTTAATAACTGCTTCCTTGTACGTAAACCCGGCATGGATAACCCCTTCCTGACGCTGGAAAACATCCCCGGCCAGGAGAGCCTTAAAGAAGTGGCTCTCGCCGATCGCTATCGCGGCGTACTCGATACGATGGGCGCCGTCTTTGCCAGTGGTGAAAAAATTAAACGCCACGTAGCCGACCCCAGCGCGGCGTGGGAAGCCATGCTCTCCTTGAATGATGGAGGCATGCATCGCCTGACCGAAGCACTTCGTGGTGTCGCCAATCTGGAGTTCAAATTAAAACGTCTGCAAACGCAGTTGCGAGAGTGCCGTGAGAATACGGGCGATAAACAACTGGGACGGTGGTTTGAGAAAGATGGCGAGGGCAAGATTGAGCAGAAGCAAGCCATTGCTAAAGATCTCTGGCAAGGTTTATCGGCCTGCGCACCGAGCATAGGCGAAATGATAAATCGTCTGGATCTGCCGCCGCATGAACTGCGTAACATTTATCTCAGTATTCGCGACCAGGACAATGAATCTCAGGCGGCCGGTGAGCCTCGGGCAGCGGTCTCCTTTGCCGCTAATCCGTTTGGCGGTAACCCGTTTGCCAGCAATCCTTTTGCCGATAATCCTTTCGCCACTGCGCCTGCTGATGACAAAAGTGCTATGGATGAGCCTGCCGCGCCGGTGGCGGAACGCGTGGGCCGCGATGACGCCTTTGCCCATGAGGCATTCAAAGCCTGGGTAGCGCATTTACGCGATTTACCGCAGCAAACCGCGAGCTGGCAGCAGTTGGGCATGAACAGCGAAATGATCACGCTGCTTTGTGAAGAGCTCATCACCGCGAGCACCCGCCTGGAACTGGAGGGTAAGCTGAAACACGCCCTCGCAGGACAGGAGCAGGCAGGCACGCTTCGCAGCCAGTTGATGGCTCGCCAGGTGTTACGTGCGCAGCTAACCATCCGCGATTTTATCGCCTGGTTTGGTTACCTTTCCTTGCCTGAGGATCAGGTCCCCAATAGCTATGTGGGTGAGAAAAAGAAAGTCTTTTCCCGGCAGGCAACGCTTGGGCAGGATGAGCTTCCACAACTGCCTTCTCTCGCGCCGCAGCCCGGCGTCGCCTACATGGGTGACTGGTTGTCCGCGCTGATGACCCTCATTCTGGACAATGCGGGACATAGTGCCACCCGCGATATCTCCATCGAACATAACCGGCAACTTGGCCAGATTATCGGCCAAATGAAACAAGAGAACCTGTCATGCTAGCTAAAATTTTTGCCTGCCAACCTGCCGTGCCGGGCACTGCCCAGCTGATGATCCGTTTGCGTGGCGAACAGTCCGTGCTCGCCAGCCTGACCTTTTGCCTGTGCAATAATGAACAAAACTATTTGCAACCCGACAGCAACTGGAGCCCGGCTCCCCATTGGTTCACCATTGATGGCGGTTATCCGCTAAGCAATGGCAGTGGTTTCCGTATCGGGCCGACCCTTCTCAACCCGCTGCTGGAAAGGGCAAGCCAGGTGCAAATTCAGGTCAAACTGGCGTCAGGTGAAACCCGCAGTACGACGCTACAAATGGTGCGTGATGAGCTGTTCTCATCGGATGCGCGTGGCCAGACGGGGAATTACAGCAGTAGTAGCGTGCTGTCGACACCCGCACCGGTTCCGGCCCCTGAAGCGCAACCTGAAGTGGCGCCTGCACAGCCAGCGATTGCTCCTCAGCCTGTGCAGGACATGCGCCCACCAAAACGCAGCGTACCCCTTATACCGATCGTGGCCGGCATACTCATCGTGCTGCTCATTGTGGCCGGTGCGTTATGGTGGTTTATGGGACGAGACACCTCCGCACCGACGCCGGAACCCGTGAATAACCAGGCAGAAGCACCAGCTCCGGCGGCCCCGGCTGAACCGGCAGCACCTGCAGCACCTGCTATCCCGGCAGCGGCAGAAGCCAAACCTGAGGTCAGCGCGTGCTCAGTGGCCAATCTGAACAGCCAGAGCGAACTTGATTTCGTCCAAAACTGTGTGCAGCAAAAGCTCGACAGCGCGGCATTGTTGACCATCATTCAGGCTGCCAAAGAGGCGAAGAAGTGCGGTGTAGCACAGCGCTTGTACGCTAACCGTGCCCAGGGCGGAGATACCCAGATCGCGCTCGCTTACGCCACGGAATACGATCCTAAAGATCATAAGCCAAGCGAGTGCTTTAAAACGCCCGATCCCGATACTGCCGCTTACTGGTACGAAACTGTGCTGCAAACTGAACCGGATAACCAAAAGGCTAAGCAGCGCCTTGAGGAGCTGGGCAAATGATGAAGAAGCATTTTCTAAAACTGGCGTTACCGTTGTGTAGTCTGCTTTTGGCTGGCCATGCGTATGCCGCAGAGGGGGATAAACCCCTGCTGCAGGAAGGCAAAAAAACGCTGTTTCAACGAGTGCTGACCACGCCAGGCTGTAAACTCGGTACCGCGGCCGGTGATGACAAAGGGGTACTGCAACCTGCGTTTAGCAGTCTTTATGTTTATCAGAAAGCAGAGGCTAACGGACAAAGCTGGGTGCAGGTGGGGCCAGACAGCTATGGCAAGGTTATCGGCTGGCTGCCGCAGTCGTGCACCGTTGACTGGAAAATGCAGCTTACGCTTGCCTTTACCAACCCCGCCAACCGCGATCGCTTGATGTTTTTCAAAGAGCGAAAAAGCCTTGATGATATTCTCTCTGCCCCCGATCCGGTCTCACTGGTGGCACCGCTTCGTGCCCATCTCAAACGAGACGGTAACGCCGAGGGCGTATTAGCCCAGGAACCGGAATACTTCGTGGACCTGCAAAAGCAGTTTTACTTGTTGCCGATTTTGAGCGGTGAAGAAGTGATGACTGAAAATGGGTTCTATACGCGCTTACTGAATGTTGCCTCCGTCAGCAAAGCCGATCCTGAAGTCAAACAGGGTGATGATGTTAATCAGCTAAAGGGCTTTAATGCGACGGTCGTGTTCGTTATCGATTCAACCATTTCTATGGGTCCTTACATCGAGCGCACCAAAGAAGCGGTCAATAAAATTTACGACAAAATTAAGCAAGAACACCTGCAGGATCAGGTTAAGTTTGGTCTTGTCTCATTTCGATCTAATGCCAAGGCCGTACCCGGTCTGGAATACACCACGAAGATCTACGCTGACCCTAATCAGGTAAAAGATGGCGACGATTTTCTTAAGAAAGTGGCAGGGCTCAAAGAAGCAAAAGTTTCCAGCTCACTATACGATGAAGATGCTTATGCAGGCGTAATGTCCGCAATCGACAACGTTGACTGGAGCCCGTTTGGCGCACGCTACATGGTGTTAATCACCGATGCCGGGGCGATTGAAGGTAGCAACAAACTTTCTGGAACCGGCCTGGATGCGAAACAGCTGAGACTGGAGGCTGGCAATCGCGGTATTGCTATTTATACCCTGCACCTGAAGACCCCTTCCGGCAAAGATGACCATGCGAAAGCCGAAGGCCAGTATCGTGACCTCTCTAATTTTGACAGCACGCAGTCTAACCTTTACCAGGCGGTGGATGCCGGTGACCTGAAAACCTTTGGTAAGCAGGTTGATGCCCTGGCGGCAGCGATTACCGAGCAGGTGAAGTCAGCCTATATGGGTGACCCGGCCATCGGCAGCGCACTCTATTCGAAAGATGAAGGGAAAAAGTCCACGCCGGAAGAGAAATTGCTTGAGGATACCGCGCTTATTGGTCACGCCATGCAGCTCGCTTATCTGGGCAAGAAGAATGAGACTCAGGCCCCATTGGTGTTCAAAGCCTGGATCAGCGACCGCGATCTTATCAAGCAAAACATCCCAACGACGGACGTTCGCGTGCTACTGACAAAAGGTCAGCTTAGCGATTTGAGCGATGTGGTCAGCCAGATCCTGCAAGCGGCAAATGAAGGCATGATCTCTCCTGATAAGATGTTTGAGCGGCTACGCACCGTCGCAGCCACCATGGGCGCTGACCCTAACCAGCTCAAACAGAAAGAGAATAGCAAGATTAACGAACTGGGGGTCCTGGGCGAATATCTTGCCGATCTGCCGTACCGTAGCGATGTCCTGAATCTTGATGAAGAGACGTGGAAAAGCTGGGATGGCCTGTCGCAGGAAAAATTCATCCGTACCCTGTCAGCCAAACTTCGTCATTACCAAAAATATAACGCCGATGTGGACCGCTGGGTTGAGCTTGCTAAAGACAGCGATCCCCGTGAACGCGTCTATCCTGTGCCGCTGGAAATGATGCCCTGATGCTGCACATTGAAAATTTGCACGTTGTTCGTGGCGAGGATGCTCAGGCGCATCATGTTTACCTACCGCAGCTCGTGCTGCGGCCAGGTCAATTGGTGGCGGTGACTGGCGAAAGCGGCTGCGGCAAAAGTACGCTGCTTGAAGCGATTGGATTATTGTTGCGTCCCGACCATGTCGGGCGCTTCACGCTGACGGATACCGATAAGGAGCATGATGTTGCATCGCTGCTCACTACCAATCGGCAGGCAGACCTCGCCGACATTCGTGCGCGTCATTTGGGTTTTGTTCTGCAAAACGGCGGGTTGTTACCTTTTCTCACGGTGCAGGACAATATCCGGCTGCCGAGTCAGCTACTCGGCATCTCGCCTGATAAACCGTTGCTCGACAGAGTTATCAACACGCTCAAACTCGGTCCGTTACTGGGGAAATACCCGTCGCAACTCTCATTTGGTGAGCGACAGCGAACCGCATTTGCCCGCGCCATTGTACATCGCCCCGGACTGGTGCTGGCCGATGAACCCACCGCGGCCCTTGATCCCTACAATGCTCAACAGCTATTTAGCCTGTTTATAGACCTGGTGCAGCAGGAGAAGATGATGGCACTCGTGGTCTGCCATGACTGGCCGCTGGTGCAAAAATTCAATTTGCCCTGTCTGGTCGCCCGACCTGATGCGGATTCAGGCGAACACGCAGAAACACAGGCCCGGAGGGGAACCCATTTTGTCTTTTAACCGAACCCTACTGCTTGGCCGTCTTGCGGTACAGGATCTGTGGCACGACCGTATTATTTCTTTTTGCATTGTCTCTTCTCTGGTCGCCGTGATTGCCCCCCTGCTCCTGTTGTTTGGCCTGCGTTTTGGGGTAATCAGTCAGTTGCAGGACGATTTAACGCGCGATCCCCGTAATCTTGAAATACGGATGCTCAGCAGTGGAAGCTACGATCAAGCCTGGATAGATGCTTTGCGTCAGCGCCCTGATGTGGGCTTTGCTATAGGGCAGACACGCTCCCTCAACACCCTTGCCGATCTACAAACTGACAGCAGCCATTTCATTGAAAATGCCGAAGTGATACCGACGGATGCAGGCGATCCGCTGCTGGGTAAGCTGGAAATTCTTCATGACAATGAGATTGTTTTAACTCAGGAAGCGGCACGCAAGCTGGCCGTAAAGGTGGGCGACACCGTTACCTTACGCGTGAGCCGACAGCGTGAAGAACGCCGGGAGTGGGGGCGTAAATCGCTCACCGTGGTTGGAATCCTGGCACCGACTTATTTCAATCGGGCCGCCCTGTTTACTCAACCGGCACTGCTCCTGATGCTGGAGCGTTTTCGTGACGGTTATGCCGTGAGCGAGCTTGGTAACAGCAGCGGCAGTCAGCTTAACGACAAACCGCCCCTCTATGCGCGCGCGCGCCTGTATGCCAGCGATATCGATCAGGTTGCCAGCCTTGAGCGCGTTCTGCGCGCGCAACGCATTGAAACCACCAGCCGGCTGGCTGATATTGAAAATGTGAAAAGCATTAACCGCGTGCTGGGGGTGATTTTCAATACTATCGCGGCAACCGCGCTTATCGGGTGTGTTGCTTCGCTTATTGGCTCCTTTATCGCCAACGTCGATCGTAAACGTAAACATATTGCCGTGTTGAGATTGTTGGGCTTTACCGGTCCGGCGGTCGGGCTGTATGTCATTTTGCAAGGCTGCCTGCTCAGCCTGCTAGCCTATGTGGGGGGTTATGGCATTTATTTGCTTGCCAGCCAGATCTTTAACCGTGCGCTGGCGGGCAGCCAGGCAACCGATCAGATGCTTTGCAAAATAACGTTACAGCACAGCCTCTTCGCCATGGCGTTGACGCTGCTCGTTGCACTGCTGGTTGCAAGTATCGGTGCCCGGCGCGCCATCAATATTGAACCTGCGCAGAGCCTGCGTGAGGTATGACCTTGTTCCCTTATTTTAATCACGTGATTTGCGGAGAGTGTTTGTGACCTTGACCCTTTCTTCACTGCGGTACGCTTTAGTGCTCGGCCTGCTTACCCCTATGTCTTCAGCGCTGGCGGAGCCCTGGGCTACCAATACCTGGAACCCCAATCCTGATGATGAAGATATCGTTTTGCCAATGCCGTGCGAAGGTTCAATGGCGTTTCGTCGCGTTGAGATCCCCGTGTCAGGTCCGCTGGACGACCTTCCCATCACGCTAGGGCAGGATGGAGGAGACTGGGGCGTTGTCGAACACAGTTACCCGACCTTCATTGCCGGTAGCTTTAGTGAGACCAAAAAAAGCAAAGGTCGTTATTACCTGATGGCCAAGTACGAGCTTACGGCTCTGCAATATAAAGCCCTGATGGAAGGAACCTGCCCGACTCCGTCGCGAATGCTCAGTATGCCGGCTACCAGCATGAGCTGGTTTGATGCCATTACTGCTGCCGATAAATATAATCAGTGGCTACGCACTAACGCCCTCGATAAGCTGCCTCAGGAGGATGGAAAGCCTGGATTCCTGCGGCTGCCGACGGAAGTTGAATGGGAGTTTGCGGCGCGCGGCGGCCTCAAAGTGAATAGTGCTGAATTCCGCGATGCCCATTATCCGATGGATGATATGAAAAACTATGAATGGTTTTCTGGCGCGCAATCCTCTAACGGTAAAGTCCAGCTCATCGGGCGATTGCACCCCAACCCGTTGGGCTTGTATGACATGCTGGGTAATGTCTCAGAGATGATGTTTACACCGTTTTATCTCAACAAGCTGAACCGTCTCCATGGCCAGGCCGGAGGGTTCGTGGTGCGTGGCGGTAGCTTCCAGTCAAACCCTGGCGATATTCGCAGCGCGACCCGTAAAGAAGTTAATTACTACGACAACGCCACCCCCTCGACCAGTAAAACCACCGGCCTGCGTCTGGTGCTGGTCGCCCCCACCATCACCTCTACCGATAAAGTGAAACAACTCGAAAAAAGTTGGGAAACCCTGGGTGCTGAAAATCAAAGCGGCGAGAAAACGAAAGACGAAGGTAAAGACACGGCCAAAGCGCTGGGGAGTCTTGCATCCGGGGTCGACGATGCGGCACTCAAACAGAAGCTAAAAGATCTCGAAAACCAACTTCGCGCCAGCAACCAGAAACAGCAAGAAGAGCGTGCTCAGTCGATTCGCGCCAGCCTTAATTTAGGTTCGTTCCTGTGCACCAAGCTGCAGGATGATGGCCGCTTCCTTGATTTCCTGAATCATAACTACGAACTGCTCTGTAAAGACAAAGATGCCAGCGACACCAACTGTGCTAACCGTAAAAGCAAGCTGGGAGAGCAATCAGACAGGCTTCAACAACTTACGGGCTATTACGCCAGCAGTCTGGTCGACGCTGCGACCTTGTACGGTGCGGACAGTCTTAAGCATGAAGTCTCGGTATTTGAACAAATGCTCACCATCAATAAGCGGCTCACGGGGTTGAAGCCCTTCCTGGCAGCACATTGGCAGAATCAACAGAAGTACCTGGAAAACGGTAAGATAGATACCGCAGGCTGGCTGGAAAGCTGCAAAAAGACCGCCGGTGGGCAATAACCGTCGCTGAAATTCCGGGCGGTAACAGACAGCCATTGTGAGAAAAGACGCCGTTGCTTTATTGGCGGGCGCGTTTTTGGTACTGAAGGTCGCAGCCACCCTGGCCTGCGACCTTCGGCCAGAGATTATGGGTTATCGTTTTGTGTAGCCAGCGCGCGTAACTCCAACGCATCATGGCTGCAAAAGAGGGTGATTTCATCGCCATGACGAGAGACAAGCTCCCTCAGTCGCTGTTGATTATGCCGTCTCGCACCATTATCCATGGCCATCATCCACTGATAAAAGCGCAGTCCCGGCGTACAGTGCGGTTTCTGCCCCTGCATTTCACCGCGATAAAACCAGGCATCTCCGCCGTGCAACAGCCAGCCCTGCGGCTGTTTGATTGCGATACCAGCATGCCCCAGCGTGTGCCCTGCGAGCGGCACAAGCAGAATCTCGGGCAAAAGCCCTTGCAAGGCCGTCACCGCCTCAAAGCCATACCATGTTTCACCCCGTGGCTGATAGCCTGTCCAGCCAGAGATGCCGCTCCACTGACCGGGACGATAGCGTTCACGCGCCAGCCAGCTATGCCGCTGCTGAGCGGTATCTATCTCAGTTTGCAGTAGATGAATTCGGGCATGGGGGAAATCGGTAAGCCCACCTGCATGGTCAAAATCAAGGTGTGTCAAAATAATATGCCGAACGTCTTCGGCATGAAATCCCAGTGCTTCTATGCGTGAACGGGCGGTCAACTCTTCCCGTCGTTGGATGTTATTCAGCGCGCGAAAAAAGCCAGACAGACGCTGACCTGGGCGGCGTATGTCGTCCCGCCCGAAGCCCGTATCCACCAGCACCAGCCCATCACGGTCTGTTTCAATGAGCAGACAATGGCACACCAGATGCGCGTGTAAACCCTTGCTGAAGCCATCGTATAAAGCGCCGCCAACGGGACACATACAGCCGCAGTTAAGGTGGTGGACCTTCATCATTTCGCCTCCGAATTGGCCCGCCGGGTTTGCTCAGCCTGACCAAAATGTTGGGTATCACCGTGCGCATGTTCCCCCGCACCCTGCCCCCTTTTTAGCTGAATGACGTCGCCGCGTTGCCATGCATTCGCCCCGTCAACAACCGGATGCGCCACAATATCGGCACGCTCACGCTTGATAGCCTCGGTATTGACGTCCAGTCGTTTGTCTCTGTCTGCCAGCAACTGAGGGTCAAGCTGCCCCTCTGCGGTGAACCCCATCATCAGTGCCGGAATGCCAAGCGGTAACGTTTTATCGCGATCGGTATGCCAGGTGTGCCAGGTTTTTCCGTAGGTGTTCACAATCTTGCTCATCAGCGCTTTATCGGCCACTGCCGGTAAGCCGGGGGCGACCAGGCTCCCGGACTTCACTTCATACTGATGGCTATGCCAGAGTTTTTTCTCTTCTGGCGGCAGCGTTTTAAACAGGCGTTCGCTGATGATGTATTCGACGCCCATCAAACGGGCATCTTTGGTGTTGCCGTCATAAATCACCGCCTGCATCACATCTTCATTCAGCACCGTGACATAGTGATGGGCTTCCATCTGACCATTTTTGTCACCGCTATAAAAATGGAAGCCATCAAGATAGGCGCTTATCGCCTCCACCGGCGGACGGGACTGAATGATTTGCGCACCGGTTTCAAGCGTACGCAGTTGTGAGGAGGTGTGTTCACCGGGAACAGGCGTTTGAGGGGGCGTATTATTCGCTCCGCACCCGGTCAATATCAGGCTCGTTAAGAGTGCAAGAATTACAGGTTTCATCCGCTCTCCAGGTTTCAGATACAGTACTGAACGTAGTACACGAAGTGGGATTCGACGATAAATTAATGCCTGCATGGGTGCCAACGAGACGCGAAGGGAGCCCGCTCTGTCACCGCATTAAGAGTGCGCTATAGACAGCCAGCAACCTGCCCGAATAAAAATATAACGGCTAATAATATCCCTATCTTTATGAAAAGATTTAATAAAAAGCATAACATCAAAATAATATCGCACAGAAATCAAAAGCCGGACGATTTAATGGTGCATTTTTGCAACATAATTCCCGTTACCAGTGCGTAATAAGGTTGAGGTATAAAAAAGAGTTATTTTAATAACGCTGTCAGGCCATCAGTAATAACCGCTTATGATACTCCCCCGCCCTGAATGACATAAATTCTTATTTGACCAACTGGTATGTATCTTGCCTGTTAAAAGTCTCATTTATTTAACAGGGACAACGCGATGCTTAATCAACCTTTCTGGCGTAAACACCGTGTGGCGGCAGCCATTGGCACACTGGCATTGGCGGGCACATTACAGGTACAGGCCTCAACGTTACGTATTGCGATGACGGCTGCGGATATCCCGTTAACGCTGGGTCAGCCGGACCAGGGCTATGAAGGCAACCGCTTTACCGGTATTCCTTTATATGATGCGTTGGTGGAGTGGGACCTGTCGCAGAGAGAGAAACCCAGTGGCCTGGTACCGGGGCTGGCAACCGAATGGCACGTTGACCCGCAAAACCAAAGCCGCTGGATCTTTACGTTGCGCCCTGGCGTCAAATTTCATGATGGCACGCCGGTGAATGCTGACGCCATTGTCTGGAACGTCGGCAAAGTCCTCGATAAAGCCTCCCCGCAGTATGCGCCTGGGCAAATTGGTAACACCTTATCGCGTATGCCGACGCTGACCGGCGCAGAAAAAATTGATGACCACACGGTGGCATTGACCACCTCCGAACCGGATGCGCTGCTGCCGTATAACATCACCAACCTGTTTATTGCCTCGCCCACGGCCTGGCAGAAAATCTTCGATGCGGTACCCACTTCGGCGGGCGACACGGCCGCGCGCAGCAAGCAGGCCTGGACCACCTTTGCCTCGCAGGCGGTGGGCAGTGGCCCCTTCAAGCTGGAAAAACTGACGCCGCGTCAGCAGCTCATCCTCGCGAAAAATCCTGACTACTGGAATAAAGAGCGCATTCCGCGCGTCGACAAAGTGGTGCTGATTCCGCTACCGGAAGCCAATGCCCGCACCGCAGCGCTGTTGTCAAAACAGGTCGACTGGATAGAAGCGCCCGCACCGGATGCCGTTGATCAGATCAAAGCCCAGGGCTTTAAAATTTACGCCAACACCCAGCCGCACCTCTGGCCGTGGCAGTTCTCGTTTCTTGAAGGCTCACCGTGGCGCGATATTCGCGTGCGTAAAGCCGCCAACCTGTGCCTGAACCGCAGCGAGCTCAAAAGCTACCTTGGCGGTTACATGGCCGAAGCCACCGGCGTCTATGAAGAGGGAAATCCGTGGCGCGGTAAGCCGACGTTCCAGATCAAGTACGATCCCGACAGCGCGCGAAAACTGATGAGCGAGGCCGGATATAGCGAGAGTAAACCTCTGCACGTGACCGTGGCGACGTCGGCTTCCGGCTCAGGTCAAATGCAGCCGCTGCCCATGAATGAATATATCCAGCAGAGCTTAAAGAGCTGCTTCTTTAACGTCGACATCAAAGTGAATGAGTGGAACACGCTGTTTACCGGCTGGCGCCTGGGGGCAAAAGATCCTTCTGCACAGGGGGTAAATGCCATCAACGTGAGCGCGGCGGTGACCGATCCCTACTTTGGCATAATCCGCTTTGCCACCGAAAAAGCCTTCCCGCCGACCGCCACCAACTGGGGTTACTTCACCACGCCGGAAACCGAAAAACTGGCTTCTGCCGTTAAGCACGCTTTTACCCCCGCAGAGATGGATAAAGCCGCCGGTGAGCTGCATGCCGCGCTGGTGGATCAGGCGCCGTTCCTGTTTGTCGCCCACGATGTCGGCCCTCGCGCCATTTCTCCGGCGGTAACGGGTGTAGTGCAGCCGCAGAGCTGGTTTATCGACCTAAGTCTGGTGAGTAAAAAAGAGTAATCGAAAAGGAGAGGCCATGATCAGCACACTCTTTTACCGCATTTTGCTGGCGATCCCGACCATGCTGGGAGTCGCGGTGATCTGTTTCTTGTTGGTACAGATTGCACCGGGCGATCCGCTGGTGTCCGTCATGCCACCGGATGCCTCTGAAGCCATGCGCCAGACGCTTATGCAAGCCTACGGCTTTGATAAACCCCTGCCCGTCCAGTTTATGCACTGGCTGTGGCGCGCTCTGCACGGTGATTTAGGCATGTCGGTTGCCACAGGGCGGCCGGTGATTAGCGAAGTGATGAGTGCAGTGAGCTACTCCTTACGCCTGGCGCTGCTGGCGACGGTGATGGGGTTTGTCCTCGGCAGCCTGTTCGGTTTTGTCGCGGGCTATTTTCGCAACAGCGTAATCGACCGTCTGGCCTCGCTGTTATCGGTGTTTGGCGTGAGCGTGCCGCACTACTGGCTCGGGATGCTGCTGGTGATTGTCTTCAGCGTGAAGTTTGCGCTGTTGCCTGCCACCGGCGGTGGGCCCATTGGCGAAACGGGCTGGCAGTGGGACTGGGCTCACCTGCAATTCATGCTGCTGCCGGCGATTACGCTGTCGGTCATCCCCACCGGCATTATCGCCCGTACCGTGCGTTCGCAGGTTGCCGACATTCTTAGCCAGGAATTTATTGTCGGTCTGCGCGCCCGTGGGCTGAACGAGTCGCGCATTTTCATCCATGTGGTGAAAAACGCCGCTCCTACCGCGCTGGCCGTCATGGGATTGCAGGTCGGCTACCTGATGGGCGGCTCCATTCTGGTGGAGACCGTCTTCTCGTGGCCAGGGACCGGATTGTTGCTCAATACCGCTATTTTTCAGCGCGATCTGCCGTTGTTACAGGGCACGATTTGGGTACTGGCGCTGTTTTTTGTGCTGCTCAATCTGCTGGTGGATGTGCTGCAAACCTCTCTCGATCCGCGTTTTAAGAGGAGCTAACCATGGTGGATAGCGTAACTCCAAAAATCCCCGTCGCAGCACCTGTAGCAACGGCTTCACAGGGCTACTGGCGCGGCGTGGGTGCACGACTGGTGCGTGACCCCGGCGGCGTAGTGGTCGGTGTCATTATTCTACTGCTGCTGATGCTGGCGCTGTTTGGCCCGTGGCTGATTGTGAAAGACCCTTATCAGACCTCCATGTTCCTGCGCCTGAAACCCATTGGCACCGAGGGCTTTCCACTTGGCTCCGATGAGCTGGGGCGCGATATGCTTTCCCGCTTGATCCTGGGTACCCGGTTATCGCTGTTTATGGGCATTGTGCCGGTGGTGTTTGCCTTTTTTATTGGCGGCGCGATTGGCATTGTCGCGGGCTACGCCGGGGGCAGAACCAATACCCTGATTATGCGCACCGTCGATATTTTCTATGCCTTTCCCTCCGTGCTGCTGGCGATTGCGCTCTCCGGCGCGATGGGGGCGGGCATTGGTAACGCGCTGCTTTCGTTGACGCTGGTCTTTGTTCCGCAGGTGGCGCGCATTGCCGAAAGCGTAACCGCACAAGTACGCCATATGGATTATATCGATGCCGCCCGCGCCACCGGCGCCAGCGCATTCACCATTATCCGCGTCCAGGTGCTGGGCAATGTACTGGGGCCGATTTTCGTTTTTTCTACCGGGCTGATTTCGGTCTGCATGATCCTCGCCTCGGGTCTGTCATTTCTTGGCCTGGGGGTTCGCCCGCCAGAACCGGAGTGGGGGCTGATGCTCAATACCTTACGTACCGCAATCTACACCCAGCCGTGGGTGGCGGCGTTGCCGGGGATGATGATTTTTATCACCTCCATCTCATTCAACATTCTGGCGGATCGCCTGCGGGCCGCCATGGCGATAAAGGAGTAACAGCATGCAACCTTTTATCAATGTCGATATCGGCGGCCCGGCGCAGCCTCTGCTGCGGGTGAATCAACTGGTGAAGCATTTCCACCTCGGGGCGCGTAAAGGTAACGAAGTGGTACAAGCGGTAGATAACGTCAGCTTTGAAGTGCATAAAGGGGAAACGCTTGGCGTGGTGGGCGAATCCGGTTGCGGTAAATCCACCACCGCGCGCGTGCTGATGCAGCTGTTAGCGCAGGACAGCGGCGAACTGGTATTTGACGGTGAAGCCGTTGGCTCATCGCGCCTGCCGCTGAAAGCCTATCGTCGCCAGGTGCAAATGGTGTTTCAGGATAGCTACGCGTCGTTAAACCCACGCCTGACGATGGAAGAGAGCATTGCATTCGGCCAGCAGGTGCACGGCATTAGCCGCAATGAAGCCAATGAATATGCGCGATATTTACTGGCGCACGTTGGGCTTGATCCGGCCCGTTTTGCCCATCGCTACCCGCATGCGCTATCCGGCGGTCAGCGCCAGCGCGTTAACATTGCCCGTGCCCTGGCCATGAAGCCAAGAATGGTGATCCTTGATGAAGCCGTTTCTGCGCTCGATAAATCGGTCGAAGCCCAGGTGCTGCAACTGTTGCAGGAGCTGAAACGCACGCTGAATCTCACCTACGTGTTTATCAGCCACGATCTGCACGTGGTGCGCTGGCTGTCAGATCGCATTCTGGTGATGTATCTCGGTGAAGTGGTGGAGATAGGCCCTTCTGAGGCCTTATTTACCGCCTCTGCGCACCCCTATACCCGCGCGTTGCTCAGTTCCATGCCGTCCATGGACCCGGCAAACCGCACCCTGGTGTCTCCGCTCTCCGGCGATCCGCCAAGCCCCATTTCACCACCCGCAGGTTGCCGTTTTCATACCCGCTGCCCGCATGCCAAAGCCGTGTGTTCTGAAGTTAAACCCGCGCTGCAATATGTTGGCGAAGGGCACCAGAGCGCCTGCCTGATGGCGCAGCCGGATTCGGTATACCACCAGGCCATTTCGTTGCAGGAGGTCAGCCATGTCGCATGAAGCCTATGTCCATGTCCGCGATTTGCAGGTGGAGTTTCGCCGTGACGGTCAGACCATCAATGCGGTGAACGGTGTCTCATTCGACGTACGCAAAGGGGAAGTGATGGCGCTGATTGGTGAATCGGGTTCCGGCAAAAGCGTCACGCTGCGGGCGCTGATGCGCCTGCATCCGCCAAAAAGCAGCGTTCTGAGCGGTACCATTACGGTGGGTGATGACGCGGTACTGAACATGAATTCGCAGCAACTGCGGCATTTCCGCGGGAAGACCTGCGCGATGATTTTTCAGGAACCGTTGCTGGCCTTCGACCCGGTGTACACCGTCGGGCAACAGATCATTGAGGGGCTGCGTCGTCATGAAGGACTATCGCGGAGCGATGCCAAAGCGCGTGCGCTTGAGGCTTTGCGCCAGGTACGCATTCCCAGCCCCGAACGGCGGCTGGACGCTTACCCACATGAGATGTCGGGGGGCATGCGCCAGCGGGCAATGATAGCGTTGGCTCTCTCCTGTAACCCCCGGTTGTTGCTGGCAGATGAACCCACCACCGCGCTTGATGCCACGGTACAAATTCAAATTTTGATCCTGCTGCGTGAACAGCAAAAACTGCGTGATTTGTCGATAATCTTTGTGACCCATGACATGGGTGCGGCGGTAGAAATTGCCGATCGGGTGGCCGTCATGTACGCCGGACGAATCGTCGAAGAAGCCCCGATGGCGGACATTCTCTCCCGTCCACGGCACCCTTATACCCGCGTGTTACTCGGCAGTCGCCCGAAAGAGGGGCTGAAAAAAGGCGATGCGCTGTACTGCATTCCCGGCTCGCCGCCGGATCTCGCCAGCCTGCCGCCGGGCTGCGCTTTTGCCGCGCGTTGTCCGCATGCCCAGGCCTCCTGCACCCAGATGCAACCGGCCACGGAACAGGTCGCCGACCGCCATGTGGTCAGTTGCCACCGCTGGCGCGAGCTGGCCGCCGATACCACAACACAACAGGCTTATGCCTGAATCTGAGGAGGTAAAATGCAGGATCCTGCCCGTGCTTTTATGCCTTATCCCTTTGTGCCCGTCCCGCATGCCGAAAGCGGCCCCCTTTCGGGACTGACGTTTGCGGTAAAAGATCTGTTTGATGTGGCAGGCTACCCGACCGGCGGTGGCAATCCGCATGTGCTGGCGGCCTCAGGCGTTAAGTCCACCACCGCGCCGGTGGTGCAAACGCTGCTCGATAACGGCGCGCGGTTTGTGGGCAAAACCCACACCAGCGAGCTGGCCTATTCGATGAGTGGTCACAATATCCATTACGGCACGCCGCGTAACGGCGCTGCACCGCTGCGTATTCCCGGCGGTTCCTCTTCTGGCTCTGCGTCTGCCGTCTCTCACAGTCTTTGCGATATTGCGCTCGGCACTGACACCGGCGGTTCTGTACGTACACCCGCCAGCTATTGTGGCTTGTTGGGCCTGCGCCCGACGCATGGCCGCTTATCGCTGGCGGGCTGCCAGCCTTTGTGTGCCACCATGGACACCTGCGGTTTCTTCGCACGGACCCCGCAGGCCTTTAGCGCGGCGGCGGACTGCCTGCTGGGTGAAGACATCAGCGCACCGCGCACTGTCGAACTGGCCTGCCATGAAGGGTTGTTTGCCGATTTACCGTTGCAGAGTCAGCAGGCCCTGTCGCCGGTACGCGAACAGCTCGCCCAACGCTTCGGCAGCGTGCAAATCCTTGATGCCCCCTTACCCGCGCGTGAAGCCGTCTACCTCGCCTTTCGCCAAATCCAGGGTTATGAAGCCTGGCAGTCACAAGGGGCCAATATTGAGCGTCTTGGGATGCAACTGGGGCCGGACGTGGCCGAGCGTTTTGCCTGGGGTAAGGCGGTGACCGGCGCACAATACGACGCGGCTTGCCAGCTGCGCGACACCTTCACCGCCTGGTGGCAGTCGCAGTTAGGCAACCGTATTTTGATCCTGCCCACAGTCCCGGACATTGCCCCGCTGTTGAGTGCCACTCCACAAGAAATCGAGGCTACGCGCCGACTCTCCCATGATTTGTTGCTTATTGCCGTGCTGACGGGGCGTCCGCAGGTAAACATTCCGGCCACTATGTTTGAGGGGGCGCCACTGGGTATCTCGCTGCTCGGCCCGTGCGGCAGCGATGCATTACTGGTTTCAATGGCCACCGAGTTGATGCAGGGAGAATAAGATGACGAGCGATGTACTGAACCCGTCGGCCACAGAGCTGACTGCCCACCGAATCAACGGCGAACGGCTGTGGGATTCACTGATGGAGCTGGCAAAAATTGGTGCCACACCGAAGGGCGGCTGCTGTCGCCTGACGCTGACCGATCTCGACAGACAGGGGCGCGACCTGGTGATTGGCTGGGGCAAAGCGGCCGGACTGAGCATCACCATTGATAAAATCGGTAACGTCTTTATGCGCCGGGAAGGACGCAACCCGCATCTGCCACCAGTGGTGGCGGGCAGCCATATCGATACGCAACCAACGGGTGGCAAGTTTGACGGCAACTTTGGCGTGCTGGCGGCGCTGGA
>DFPL01000234.1:0-230 GCA_002377245.1 Enterobacteriaceae bacterium UBA3516 | reverse complement strand
GTGATGATGGGCTCAGGCGTCTTTGCCGGGGTCTTCCCGCTGGAAAAAATCTACGCCGCCACCGATGCCGAAGGCAAAACGGTGTTGCAGGAACTGGAGAAGATTGGCTACGTCGGCCAACAAACGCCGGGCGATCACCCGATAGGCGCTTACTTTGAAGCGCACATTGAGCAGGGGCCGATCCTCGAAGAAGAGGAGAAAATCATTGGCGTGGTGCAGGGCGTGCTGGG
>DFPL01000257.1 GCA_002377245.1 Enterobacteriaceae bacterium UBA3516 | reverse complement strand
GAAGATCTGATTTGGCAGGATCCGTTACCGGCAGCTATTCACCATCCGACCGATGCCGACATTGCCAGCCTGAAAGTGGCGATTGCCGGTGCAGGTTTGTCGGTGAGTGAGTTGATTTCGGTTGCCTGGGCCTCAGCGTCTACCTTCCGTGGTGGGGATAAACGGGGTGGCGCAAACGGTGCGCGTCTGGCGCTGGCCCCGCAAAACGGCTGGCCGGTCAACGCCGTTGCGCTCAAAGCCTTACCTGCCCTGCAGGCCATTCAGCAGGCATCAGGCAAAGCCTCGCTGGCGGATATCATCGTGCTGGCGGGTGTCGTTGGGATTGAGCAAGCTGCGGCAGCCGCTGGCGTGCAGGCTAGCGTGCCGTTCACCCCTGGCCGGGTTGATGCCCGTCTGGATCAGACGGATGTTGAATCGTTCAAACTGCTGGAGCCGCTGGCGGATGGTTTTCGCAACTATCGTCGTGAGCGCGATGAGATAACGACCGAAACGCTGCTTATCGACAAGGCCCAACAGTTGACGCTGAGTGCGCCGGAACTGACCGTTCTGTTAGGCGGGATGCGCGTGCTGGGCACCAACTTTGATGGTAGCAAACACGGCGTCTTTACCGACCGCGTTGGTGTGCTCAGTAACGATTTCTTC
Source organism: Enterobacteriaceae bacterium UBA3516 (assembly GCA_002377245.1). GTDB lineage: Bacteria > Pseudomonadota > Gammaproteobacteria > Enterobacterales > Enterobacteriaceae > CBFFRJ01. Next base: position 16,720 of record DFPL01000257.1, on the reverse strand, counting down.
GTGAATCTGCTGGATATGCGCACCGCATGGAAACCGGTTGATGAGCAAGCGGAGCTGTTTGAAGGCCGCGACCGTAAAACCGGCGAGGTCAAATACACCGCAACCCGTGCGGACCTGGTATTTGGTTCGAACTCCATCCTGCGCGCGCTGGCGGAAGTGTACGCCAGTGACGATGCGAAGCAGAAGTTCGTGACGGACTTCGTTGCCGCCTGGACGAAAGTGATGAATCTGGATCGTTTCGACCTGTAATTCTCGCGCTGTAAACCGGCAAGCAGGCCCCCTGCTTGCCGGTTTTTTATTGCATCAAAAAGACCTGCGGTGTTTCTCTGTCGGGATGTGATTCCACCCTTACCTCGGCGCCGTACCACTTTTCGATGATCGGTTGCACAATCACCTCTTCTGGCGTCCCCTGCGCCACGACTTTGCCCTGATGCAACAGCAGAATACGGTCGGCCCAAAGCGCGGCAAGGTTCAGATCGTGCAGCACCACGCAGACGTGCAGATTTCCCTTCTGCGTCAGGTTTTTCATCAGACGAAGCAACTGCTGTTGATGATAGAGATCCAGCGCTGAAGTGGGTTCGTCCAGAAAGAGCCATCCCTGGGGGCCGTCATCTTGCCAAAGCTGCGCCAGGCTGCGGGCCAGTTGGACCCGCTGCTGCTCTCCGCCGGACAGGGTGGCGTAGTGGCGCCCGGCCAGCGGCAGGCAGTCGGTCAGCGCCATCACCTGCTGAATAATGTCCTGTTCCTGTTTCTTTCCCCAGGGGGCGCGGCCCATGGCCACAATGCTTTCGACCTGCCAGTCAAAACGCAGTTGGGTGTGTTGTAACATCACCGCGCGGCGGCGAGAGAGGGTCTCTGGTGACCACCGGTCGAGGGGCAACTCACCGATACGGCACTCACCGAAGCGAACCGGTAGATAACCGGTCAGCAAGCGTAATAACGTAGATTTCCCCGCGCCGTTAGGGCCGATCAGTGCCACCATTTCGCCCGCGTCCAGCGTCAGGGAAACATCATCAATTAATCGACGTTTTCCCCTGTCAAGACGAAGGCGTTCCGCGGTCAGTCGATTATCCATGCGCTGCTTTTCCCTGTTTGAATATCATCCACAAAAACCAGGGGGCCCCAATGATGCTGGTGATAAGCCCTACTGGCATTTCCGCCGGTGCAACCAGGGTACGGGCAACGGTGTCGGCGACCAGCAGCAAGAGCGCGCCCATCAGCAGGGAACCTGGCACCAGTGCACGGTGATCGGCACCCAGCCAAAGGCGCATGAGATGCGGTACCACAAGGCCGATAAAACCAATAATGCCGCAGATAGCCACTGACGACGCTACCAGTAAGGCGCTGCACAGCAGCATCAGGCGCTGTAATTTCGGGACGTTTACGCCGAGGTAGTGGGCCTCTTCGTCGCCGAGTTGCAGGAGGTTGAGTTGTGCAGCCATGCGCCAGACCACCAGCGACGACGGCACCATCAGGGTGGCGGCGACCAGCAGCATCGACCACTGCGCCTGCCCGATGGTGCCCATCCCCCAGAGAGAAAGCTGGCGAAGCTGGGCATCGTTACTGATCCATGACAGCATCCCTACCGCCGCCGCACACAATGCGTTAATCGCAATACCGACCAGCAGCAGCCGCGAGAGCGTGCCATCCTCCGACTGGCTTAGCATAAAAATGACCACCATCACCGACAAGCTGCCAACGAAAGCCGCCACCATGGGGGCATACAGCGCGATGATTGCCGGGACAGAAAAAGGCAATACCAGCCACATGGCCACCGCCAGTGCCGCCCCGCCACTGACGCCCAGCAGGCTCGGGTCAGCGAGCGGATTGCGGAATAATCCCTGCAACACACAGCCGCACAGCGCCAGCGACGATCCCACCAGCAGCGCCAGCAAAACGCGTGGCAACCGTATGGTCAGCCAAATCTGGCGCAATCCTTCATCGCCGCCCGGCCAGAGACTCGCCAGCGGCAGACGCATCGCCCCAATGGTGGTCGCCAGTAACGTCATGCCCACCAGTAGTACCGCTACTGCCAGCAGCATGCGCGAAGCCACCCGACGCATCAGGGCAGTGACTCGGCTTTGGCGCGTAAGTCTTGCAGTGCCTGAGGCGTGCGTACGCTAAAGCCTGACAGGGCAATATCGTCAATGATATGGACCTGTTTGTTACGCCCGGCAGGCGTTTGCGCAAGGCCAGGTAGTTTCCACAGGTTCTCTTCCCCGCCCATGCTTTTCACGCCATCCGCCGAGATGACCACCAGATCCGGCTGGCTGGCAATGATCCCTTCCTGAGAAAGGCCGCGATAATTTTCAAAGCCTTGCATCGCATTCGTCAGCCCGGCGGCGCGAATCGCACCGTCTGCCGCAGTTTGTTGACCCGCCACCATCGCCCCCATCCCGCCATGGCTCAGAATAAAGAGCACCCGCTTGTTGAGCGGCTGTTTAGGCAGCGTCGCAATCTCGTCGTCAAGCTGCTTACGCAGCATAGCGCCCTGCTCTTTTTTACCCAGCGCGTCAGCAATCACGTCCACTTTTTTAGCGATCGACGCGAGTGAGTAACCGCCCGGTACCGTCACGACGTTGACATGATTTTCGCTTAGCCTGTCGAGTACCTGCGAAGGCTGCACCTGCGCACTGGCGAGCACCAGCGTCGGTCGCAGGGAAAGAATGCCTTCCGCGTTGAGCTGGCGCACATAGCCGACGTTCGGCAGCTTCATCACCTCAGCCGGCCAGGTGCTGGTCGTATCACGCGCCACCAGCGTGTCGCCCGCCCCCAGCGCCCAGGCAATTTCAGTCACATCGCCCCCCAGAGGGATGACGCGTTCGACGGCCTGCGCCATCAATGGCAAGGCCACCAGCAGCATCAGGATTTTTTTCATGCCGCTTTTCCTTTTCCGGTTAACGCATCCACCTGCGCGCGCCATTGCGGTTGTTCAACCGTGCCTTCGCTGCGCTGCCCGTACAGTTGGGCTATCTGCGTGCCGTCGGCGGCGAAGAGTTCCAGGCTGGTGACGTGTCCATCGGCCGTAGGTTTACGGGTAATCCAGCTTTCAGCAATGGCGTCAGCACGCAGATGCAGGGTAAACGCGGTGTTGAAGATGTTGAGCCAGCCTTTCATCGGCATCACTTTTTCCAGTGCGCCGGTGAAAATCTGCGTACACCCCCGGTTGCCGACAAAGATCATGATTTCGTTGCCCTGAGCCACGACGGTATCCAGCAATTGCGGCAGCGCCTCGTTACTCACCAGGCAGGCCAGGTCATCCCCCACCAGGCGAAATGCCTGCTGGCGCGTGATGTTGTTTTTCTTCAGCAAGCCAAAGAATTGATGCACGTCCGTCATCGCCCGCCATGCCCTGTCGAGCGCAGCGGCATCGCTGTCCGTGGCGTAGTGAGGCTTTTCCTCCGGTTTCAGGTTTAGCGGGAGAGATGGGGTCGCAGTGAACGTGGCGATCAGGTCATCCCATGCGCTCCGCACGGTGTTCGCCGTGGCGTACACTTTCAATAGTGCATCGCCCTGCCGGTCGAAGAACTGAATACTCTGGCGTTCACCGTGCGGGCCCTGCTCATGCAGGGCAAAGGCGCTGGCCCATTGGGTAATGAACAGACGCAGGTCAAGGGCACGTGGATTCAGCACCAGGCCCGCGTGTTCACCGATTTTTAGATTCGTGAAGCTGCCGAGCTGTTCGTGGACGGCATAGTCGTTGCGGCAAATGCACTTGGTTTCGCCGACGGTTTCAAGGGCGCTCAGGATCGTATGGGCATCGTCGTTGAGACGCACGGCATCATGACCGACACGGGCGAAGGTGAGTTCCGCCTCACTGATGGCCAGATCGTGGGCGAGATCGCGCGCATATTTTGCAGGCGAATGGGTTTTGAGGGTCTGGTACTGCTGCCAGATGTCCTGAGCGTTTTGCGATGAAACGGTCATATCAGTGCTTCCTTCTTAGGATAAAACCTCCGGCCAGATGACCGGAGGGCAGGTAAAGTCAGACAAAAATCAGAAGTCGACATTAACACCTAACTGCCAGGTGCGGCCTGGCATGGTCGCCAGCGCCTTGTCGTAAGCGTCCTGATTGGTTGAGACCTCCTGCGTTCGGCTGCTGAGGTAATCCCAATATTTACGGTCAGTGATGTTGTACACGCCGCCGTTGATTTTGACGTTTTTTGCCACCTGCCAGTATGCCGTCCAGTCAAGCAGACCGTATCCCGGCACGCGCATGTAATCGTTGCTGGCATCGCCAATTGCACTACCGGTGTTGGTATAGGATTCACGGCTGGTTGCGGTTGCCTGCTTACCTTTTACGAAGGTGGCAGTCAGCGCGGTACCATACTGTTTCGCCGGGTCATCCCAGGCCACGCCGACGATCGCTTTCATCGGTGCGACGCTGTCGAGATCGATGTACTTGTCGCCCATATAGCGTGACTTAGACTGGCCCTGTGAATAGCCATACGCCAGAGTGGCGCTTAGCCCATTAACCTCCTCAAACCAGGTACCGAAGTTAAATTTGGTGCTGATTTCACCGCCGTAGATATAGGCTTTGTCGCGGTTTTCTGCCTGATAAATGGTGTAGATGTTAGACGGAACACGAGCGAACTTGTCCGGGTTGTTGGTCCGGGTATAGCGGGTATAGGCGATAAAATTCTTATAACTGTTGTAGAACAGCGAAGTGCGCAGCGTAATCCCTTCTGTCACCTCCCCTTTCATGCCCCACTCCAGGTTATCGCTGGTCTCCGTTTTCACATCGGTATTGCCGATGAGCGCATATTGCCCCCGCCCGGCGTAGCTGGAACCCAGGTTCCAGGAGCCATACAGCTGGCTGGCATTCGGGAATTCCGCACCACGGGTATATTGCAGATAAGTCATCAGCCGCGGCGTAATGTCGTACTGGAAGGTCAGGGACGGCAGCACCTGAGTATCAGCATTTTTACCGTACAGCGTGGCGACATCAGACTCATCCAGCACCGTGCTGTTGGTGGTCAGGCTGCTCAGGTTCTCCGGCTTCATTGACTGATGCACCACACGCACGCCGGGAATAATGGCGAAATTGTGGCTATCGAGATCGAAATTGATCTCATCCTGCACGAACGCCCCCAGGGTGTAGCTGCTGGAGTCCGCTTCCGGCTGCATGATCGCGCTGAAGGTGCTCGGCACCGGCGACTGGCTGAACGGACGTTCGGTTTTGCTCATACTGGCATTGAAGCCCGCGCTCAGGTCATGGCGGCCAAAGGTTTTCGCCATCGCGTTCTGGATGCCCCAGGTGTTGGTGTCGTAATTTGAAGTGACGGTTTCCAGCGCCAGCGACGTGCTGTCCGGCATGTACGTCCAGTCGTGGGCTTCGGTGTGTTGATAGAAGACTTTCGTGGACATGCTGTCCAGCCAGTCATTCATTGGCGTCCAGTCGTCTTTCAGGCTGATGCCCCAACGGCGGGTCTGGGAAGTCTGCTGCGCTTCACCAATGGTATTACTGCCCGCGCTATCCCAGGCCGCGTAATGGGTATGGTTGGTTTTGTGGTAATAGTCCAGCGTGGTGGTCAGTTTATGCGCATCGGTCGCCTGCCAGATACCGGAGGCCATCAACGCATCAGAGTGCCAGTTTGCCGGCCAGGCGTCGTGAGTATCGCTATTGTTACGGGTCTGCTGACCATCGCGACGACTGTAAACAAAGACGCCACGCAGGGTGTCATCGCCCCCGGCCGCAGTCAGCCCGTTGTGCCAACTGCGATCGGCGGAGTCATAATCGCTCTGGTAGCCGAAGTACGTCTCTTTGCCGGCGTGCAGATAATTGTCTGCCGATTTAGGACGGAATGAAACATTGCCGCCAATGGACGTATTGGCATTATCGATGGCGGTCGCGCCCGCGTGAATATCAACATGGCCGTACATGTACGGGTCGATATAGTCGCGGCCAATGCCAAAGGAGTTCAGACCTGAACGGCTGACGTAGCTGCGCCCGGTCGCGTCCGGTTGCGGGATGCCGTCAACGTCAATGCCGACACGGTTGCTTTCCAGACCACGGATGTTGTACCCGGTGTAGCCGCCACGGTCAAAACCGCTTTTGCCGTTACCTGAGCCCCCGCTGGCGCCGGTCGCCCCGATCAGCGGTTCATAACGCATGATCGAACCAAAGTCGTTCGCGCCTTTGTTTTGCAGGTCCTGAGCACTAACGGAATGATTGCTACCCGCTTTGAGCACGGGCACGGGTGCGGTCACCACCATCTCCTCCGCAGAGTCCTGCTGAGCGTGGGGTGTTGTTGCCTGTGTGGTGACCGTATCTGCCGCCAGGGCGGAAGACTGATACAGTGCTGCGAGCAGTGAAGTCACCAGGACGCTTTTACGGAAAGGTGCCTGGGAAAATTGCGATGTACCCATAGTTTTGCAAGCCTTAGAATTTATTAGTATCCGGCTCACGGGTTGCTTCCAGTCTTTTTTATCGGGTTGGCTTCTGTCAGCACAAGACAGGGGGCGCCACCGCGTATTTTAGGATCGGAATAATAATGATAATAATTATCACTTGCAACAACTTCACAATTTCTTCACTTTTTGGCCCGGCTTTTGTATAACTCAGGCTTACATTACTCCCCTACGGTTAACGCCATGACGACCTCAAAACCTGCTGTTACCATCCATTACTGCTCCCAGTGCAACTGGATGCTGCGCGCCACCTGGATGTCACAGGAGCTCCTGCACAGCTTTAGCGCCGATCTCGCGTCGGTCACGCTCATTCCCGGTACCGGGGGTATTTTCGTGATTGATATTAACGGGCATGTTATCTGGGAGCGGAAACAGGATGGCGGTTTCCCGGATGCTGCAGAGTTGAAACGGCGAGTGCGGGACTACTGTTTCCCTGAAAAAGAGCTGGGGCATCTGGAGAAAAAAGAGAAGTAGTCTGCACATTGAAACGTACCGGTGAAGCCGCCCCACCGGTACCTGTCATCAACAACGATTAATCCTGGCTTGCCACACCCAGCGAGGACAAGCTGTCCGGCCAGGCGGGCACACTGGCCCGCACGATATTGCGGCCTGCATGTTTTGCTTCGTACAACGCGTCATCCGCGGCCTGAATCAGCTGACCATAATCCGTATGGCTGCGCTGGTTGTGGCTTGCCACTCCGATACTGACGCTGACAATACCCGCTGGTGCGTTAGCGTGCGGAAGCGCCAGATTCTGTACGCTGGCGCGCAGTTTTTCCGCCACTTCCACCGCCCTGGCAGAGCGCATTTCAGGCAGCAGTGCACAAAACTCTTCTCCGCCATAACGAAACAGCAAATCGGTATGGCGAGGTAGCGCGTTACGCATCGCCGTCGCTACCTGCTTCAAACAGAGATCCCCCTGCTGATGGCCGTAGCGATCGTTATAACGCTTAAAGTGATCGACATCGATCAGTAGCAGCGAGAGCGACTTGTTGTTACGCTTGCTGGTGCGCCACTCTTTATCAATACAAAGGTCAAAGTAGCGGCGGTTGCCCACGCCCGTCAGGCCATCGGACAAGGACTGAGACAACAGCTCGTGTGTCTGCTCACGCAATAACGATTCGCGCCGCACCGCCATGCTGACGTCAACGATCTGAATCAGCCCGTAACGTTCTTTATCCCCCAGCGGCACGATAGTCACTGCCTGACTCAAACGCGCCCCCGGCTGTGCCGGTTCGGCAAACAGCGGGAACGGCGAGCGGTGAAGCGACTGCGACAACAGCGCCGGAAGATTGTGACTAATCGCCTGCTTAAGGGCGACGCCCACGCGATGGTTACGCAGGTCAGGAAAAATTGTGAAGAAATCCTGACCAAGCGCGTCGCTCGCCGGTCGTCCTGTGTGTGTTTCTAACCAAGCGTTCCACAGCGTAATGCGGTAGTTCGCATCCACAACTATCACCCCAAGACTCAGGGCGGAAAATGCATCCAGTAACAGCTTGTCGTTCATAGTTATTATAATCCGTCAGGGACCATACCGGATTCCAGGCGCATGATATAGAGCCTGACTTGTTCGCGTAAATCACGCAGTGCCGACATGTCGAGAATAAAGGCCAGGTAGCCCTCGATCTGCTTACGCTCGAGTGAAAAATCGATGCGTAGCATTAATACTGACGGATCCGCGTCATCATGGCTGGGGTTCAGGATCTGCTCACTGCTGCCGACCCGGAATACCGGTAGTGACCCTTCCAGCTCTTTCTGGAACATGTTTGCTAAGGTTCCCACGCAGGCATTGAGCACGATATTGCCAATTTCGCTCATTGCTTCACGTTCCATCTCACCCAGTTCGTCGGCGGGGATAAGATCGCCGACCATCATACGGACGATCTCAAAACTGGCCCGTTCCGGGAACATCAAAATCGCTTCTGTGGCATACGCCCCTTTATACTGCTGGCTGATGCCGCAGAGCGACAGACCGGCACCCAACTCTTCCGCCGCTTCCGAGCGGGTCGTAATGCGAATAGAGGGCACGGACATACGCACTTCTTCGTTGACGATGCTGCTCATCGCCGCCGCCGCATGCCCCACCCCGATGTTGAAAATCTCCATCAGGCTGTCCGCTTCGAGTTCACTCATGCTCATTTCATCGATCATACGCTGGACTCCAGTCCGTTGAGCATGGCGTGAATCTCAGCTTCTTTAATCGGCTTGGACAGGAATCCCAGCCCCATCTCTTCAGCCTGCGCCTGGACGGAGTGCTGGACGTTGGCCGTCAACAGTACGATGTGCGTTTGTGGGTAGTTTTGCCGCAAAATAGCCGCCGCAGCCAGCCCACCCATGCCCGGCATATTGACGTCGAGCAGGATCAGGTACGGTTGCTTTTCCGCCGCCATCTCAATGGCCTGTTCGCCTGTTGCCGCCTCAACAATATCCCAGTCCTTGCGCAGGCTCAGCACATACTGGCGGGAGATCATCCGTGATAAGCGGCTGTCATCAACAATGAGGATTTGTTCAGGCATTTTTTAAGTTCTCTGTTCGGGTTCAACGGGCATACAAAGGGCCCGGTACGTTCCCCCGCGCGCAATGCTCTACCATTCTCGCCGGGGTCTGGAAAGTCAGATTCAACGTCAAGCCGTCGCCACAACGCCGGTGTGCGACAGATTTCCGTTAGGTACACAGTTAATCGGCACACAAACGCATTTAATTAGCCCTTAAGTGTAATTTGATGAACAACGGCTGCCGAAGGCGGCATAACCCGATGATTACAGGGCGCGACCGGGGGTTTATCAGAGGAAAAGAGGGCACAGAAGGAAGGCCATCTGGGCTGGCATGTCGAAAATAGTGGCGTGGGGGTGCATGAGAGGGGGTAAAAGAAAAGAAGCTGCGAGGGGGTCGCAGCTTCGGTTTAACCGTTATTTTTTCACCGGCTCGGGTTTTTTATCACCGGATTCCGGGGCATTACGTGGGTCATCTTTTTCAATCTGCATTCTATTGACCTCCTGTTGTAACCAAATATAAAAATTTGCAGCTTTATATCCAGCGAGCCAGTGACCCTCCGCGTTATTTTAACGCATACCTGGAGGGCACCAGTTCGCTTATATATTAGTCGTGTCAAAAATAATTATGCATTGGCTGATTAAGCCGATGCGCACTATTTTTTGCCACCACTTTGGCTACTCTGACCGCCTTTCTTACCGGCTTCGGACGCGCGCTGCGGGTCATTTTTAAAGTTCCCGCCGCTGTGTTGCCCGCCTTTTTTACCCGCTTCAGATGCTTTTTCCCGGTCTTCTGCGAAATTACCGGAACCGCCTCTATGCTCTGCCATAATATGTCTCCCGTTCATGTTATTAAATAACCGATACGAAAATATTATATCGATCGCATACAAGAATTAACCTTAGCTGGCATAACCAAATAGTCAAAGCGGAACGGCGATAATAAGCGGAACGCAAACAGAGTGTTAGCCATTAATATTACAGGCAATATTATGGATATAAAAAAACGGAGCATTTCTGCTCCGTTTCGGATATTCCCTGAGGTCACGCCGAATGATTAATAGAAGCCCATCGCTGACCCGCTATAACTGACCAGCAGGTTCTTGATTTGTTGGTACTGGCTGAGGGCCATTTTGTGCGTTTCACGGCCGACGCCGGAATTTTTGTAGCCGCCAAACGCAGCGTGTGCCGGGTAAAGGTGGTAACAGTTGGTCCACACGCGACCGGCTTTGATGCCGCGCCCCATGCGCCATGCGCGGTTAATGTCCAGCGTCCAGAGGCCCGCCCCGAGGCCATATTCAGTGTCGTTCGCCAGTTTCAACGCCTCGGCTTCATCTTTGAAAGTGGTAATACCGATAACCGGCCCAAAGATCTCCTCCTGGAAGCAACGCATCTGGTTGTGGCCTTTAATCAGCGTGGGCTGAATATAGAAGCCATTACCCAGCGCATCGCCGTGCGCCACGTGGGCGCCGCCGGTAATAATTTCACCGCCCTCTTCACGCGCGATATCAATGTAAGAGAGAATTTTGTCGTACTGCTCGCGGGAAGCCTGCGCCCCGATCATGGTATCGGTATCAAAGGGGTCACCTTTGCGGATATTTTCCATCCGCGCCAGCACCTTTTCCACGAACTGCGGATAGATGGATTCCTGCACCAGCACGCGAGACGGACAGGTACAGACTTCACCCTGGTTGAAGAAGCCCAGCACGACCCCCTCAATCGCTTTGTCCACATAGCCTTCATCACCGTTCAGCACATCTTCGAAATAGATGTTTGGGGATTTGCCACCCAGTTCAACGGTGCTGGGGATGATGTTTTCCGCTGCACAGGAGAGGATATGGCGGCCAATCGACGTGGAGCCGGTAAAGGCGATTTTCTCAATGCGTTTGCTGCGTGCCAGCGGCTCGCCAGCTTCGGTGCCGAAGCCGTGTACCACGTTCAACACGCCTTTCGGCAGCAGATCGCCAATCAGTTCCATTAGCACACAAATGCCCAGCGGCGTCTGCTCGGCCGGTTTCAGTACCACGCAGTTACCGGCAGCCAGCGCCGGGGCTAGCTTCCAGGCCGCCATCAGCAGCGGGAAGTTCCAGGGGATAATCTGCCCGACCACACCCAGCGGTTCGTAAATGTGATAGGCCACGGTGGTACTGTCGATCTCTGCCGCCGTTCCTTCCTGCGCACGGATACACCCGGCGAAATAACGGAAGTGATCCACCGCCAGCGGCAGATCTGCATTGAGCGTTTCGCGAATCGGTTTGCCATTATCCCAGGTTTCGGTGAGCGCCAATAGCTCAAGGTTTTGCTCAATACGGTCGGCAATAGCCAGCAGCACATTGCCCCGCTCCTGCGCGCTGGTTTTTCCCCAGGCATCGGCGGCGGCATGTGCGGCATCGAGGGCTTTTTCAATGTCTTCTGCGCCCGAACGTGGGAACTCTGCAATAACCTGCCCGGTCACCGGCGAGGTATTGGAGAACCAGCGTCCTTCTACTGGGTCGACAAACTCGCCGCCAATATAGTTGCCATAACGATTTTTAAAGGAGACTTTCGCGCCGGCAAGGCCAGGGTGTACATATTTCATAAGATGTTCCTCTCTTTATTATGGGTACAGGTGAGGCTCGTAGCGTGTGGGTACCACTCTACATAAGCAGTTCTTATGCCAAAAAAAGCAATGAGCAGCGAATTTTTATAAATCGTTTATTTTCAATACGTTAATGAGATTCTGCAGGATTCCATCTGCCAGGTGAGGCGATATCAGAAACGATTCTCTTCGTGAACTGTGTTGTGTGTCGCTACATGTGCGACACCAATATGCTACACATTTGTAACATTTCAGTTTATGGAGTGAGCCATGCCACAACGCCCTCTGTCTTCGGCCCTTATCCAGCACAACGTCGGATTACCCTGTCAACTGGAAGACTCCTGGCAGCGCAGCCTGAACTATGGACTGACACGCGATGATGACACTCAACCCTGGGTGGCCACGTCGCTGTTGAAAGATGCCCGGGCGGAAAATGCCTGGATTAGCCAACTGGTGGCCCCTCTGCTCTCGCGCCTGCGGCCGGATCTTGCCAGCCACCCCGCGATTATGGTGATGTCAGATGCCGCCGGGCTGGTTCTGGAAACGCACGGTAATTCGGACTTCCTGCATAAAGCGCAACGCTATGCCCTCGCCCCTGGAAACCTGTGGGGGGAGCATGCGCGGGGGACGAACGCCATTGGTACGGCGCTGGCCCTGCAACGCCATTGTGAAGTTTCCGGCGGCGAACACTACCTCAGCCGAAATGCCGGGCTGTTTTGCTCTGCTTCACCGGTGTTCCGCCCGGACGGCAAAATTGCAGGGGTATTGGATATCTCCACGCCTGCACACCTTCCTCGCCACGATGCAGCGGCTTTTATTCGCCGCGCCGTCTGCGAAATTGAGCATGCCTGGACCTCCAGCGCAGTGGGTGCCCGACGCTGGTTATTAAGTCTGCATCAGGATGCAAATGTACTTAACACTGCCCACGAACTGCTGCTTATCTTTGAAGATGACACCCTGCTTGGCGCAAACAAACTGGCGATGGATGCCTTTTCATTAACGGCGGGACACTTTGGCGCGACAGATCTCCATGCGTTGTTTCCTGGCGCCACGCTGCAAGCCGGGCAAATGACCCTCGATGCCGCGAACCGTCAGCGCTATTTTGTGCGCCAGACGCCCCCAGAGCGCCGCTACAGCGGTCGTGGTATCGCGCCGCCTGCCGGCGTGTCACCCGAAAAAGAGAAAGCGTTGCGAATACTCAATGCCGGGATTTCCCTGTGCATTACCGGTGAAACAGGCTGTGGGAAGGAGCACCTTGCCCGTGAACTTTATGGCAAGAGCCAGTGGCACAAGGGCAATTTCGTCGCCATTAACTGTGCGGCGTTACCGGAAAATCTGATTGAGTCCGAACTGTTCGGCTACGTTCCCGGCGCCTTCACCGGGGCCAATCCGAAAGGGTATATCGGCAAGTGCCGTGAAGCCGACGGCGGGATTCTGTTCCTGGATGAAATTGGCGACATGCCGCTCAGCCTGCAAACGCGTTTGCTACGGGTTCTCCAGGAGAAGAAGGTCACTCCGCTCGGTTCAAACACCACCTGGAACGTTAATTTTGCGCTGGTATGCGCCACCCATCAGGATCTGGCAGCGAGGGTGCAATCCGGGGCTTTTCGTGAGGACCTGCTTTATCGCATACAGGAGTTTCAGCACCGAATCCCGCCGCTGCGGGAGTGGCCGCATATCGACAACTTTATTCGGACATTATGGCGTGAACTGGGTGCAGCCACGCGCGGGTTGGTTCTGACGGACGAGGCGGTATCCGCACTGGCCCGCCGCCCCTGGCCGGGTAATGTGCGGCAGTTGATAAGCCAGCTGCGGGTACTCATGGCGCTGGCAGATGATGGATGTCATATCCTACCCGGAGATCTGCCTGGCGAGCCTTTGCCCTCCAGCCCGCCGGTCATCGTCCCCGCCGCGCCCGTGGAAGAAAAGGCCATCCAGGAGGCGCTGGGAAATATGAGCCTTGCGGCAAAAAAACTGGGCATTTCACGCAGTACCTTGTATCGCCGTCTGGAAAAACGGCAGACGGCGGGCTGAAGTTACGGTGTCACGGGAAGATCATCCAGCCAGTGTCCCACGACCTGGCGCGCTGCGCTGGAGAGTTTGGCGCTGTAACGGGTCGCCTCTTCGCGTAGGGTGCGCGGATCGATGCCTGCCTGGCTCAATTCACTGGCGTGGCCCACCAGCCAGCTTTCCAGGGCGGAAGCGGTCACTTCCAGATGGAACTGGAAACCCAGCGCGTAATTGTCGACGCTGAACGCCTGGTTTTCACAGACGTCGCTACTGGCAAGCAGGATTGCACTCTGCGGAATCTCAAACTGGTCACCGTGCCAGTGCAGCACCGGAAGATTATCGAGCGGCGCAAAGTACGCCGGTGCGCCAGTGTGCAGGGTAATGGGCGCATAACCTATCTCTTTTTTGCCCATCGCGCTGACACGGGCACCCAGGGCTGTGGCAATCATTTGTGCGCCAAGACAGATGCCCAGCACCGGTTTTTTGGCCGCTAAACGCTCGCGAATAATGCGCAGTTCTGTCTCCAGGAACGGGTAGAGATGCTGTTCGTAAACGCCGACAGGCCCACCCAGGACGATCAGCAGATCGTCCTTGAGCGCATCAAAGGATGCGAGGGACTGGACGGGAGTATCAATACAGCGCCAGCGGTACCCCTTAGCCAGTAAGGTCTCGCTCAGAGAGTCCAAATCTTCAAAAGGAACATGTCGAAATACAACGGCAGTCTTCATAGCAGAGATCCATCCTTTATCGTAAGCGAAAATCATCAAGCTCTGTATTCAGCATACCCAAAAATACCAGGCTAAGGATTTACTTATGTGCGCAGATGCGATCGCGATGCGCGATTTTTACGTTACATGATACTTCATGACCACGTGTGGCATTTACCGCGGGCAATTGCGCCGTCTTATTGCGCCATCTTATTGTTCCGAATTTACTGTCTGAATTCCTGCCCTGAGCTCGTCAAAGATCCTGAGTGTCTATACTGAACCTCTGTAATCACACATCGGGGAGGTAGAATGGCTTATCTGTTACAACTGAACATTATTTCGGTATTAATGTCGCCCACATTTTGGATCAATCTGGCGATTGTATTTTTCATCACCATCATCACGTATTGGGTGACGAACCGCTTGCTGACGCTGCTTTATAAGACCATTCATCGTGCGGGTAAAAATAATGCCAGAATTGAGCGACTGGGTTCAGTTGCGTTTGATATGCTGAAAAAAACCAGTAAGCTCCTCATGTTATTTGCTGCTTTTCTTTTCAGTCTGCGTTTTGTCGCGTTGCCTGAGCGCCTGTTTTCCACCATCTCCCACGCCTGGTTTGTGGTCTTCGCCATTCAAATGGCTATTTGGCTCGATCAGGGTGTGCAGTCCTGGATGCGTCATTTACTTTATTCGCCAGGCACCAGTAAAAACCCGGTAACGCTGGTCATACTGGGCATGATATTACGCACTTTCGTCTGGGCAATTATGCTGCTCTCGGTGCTGGCTAATGCGGGTGTGGATATTACCGCCCTGATCGCCAGTCTCGGTGTTGGGGGTATCGCCATCGCGCTTGCCGTCCAGACCGTGCTGAGCGATGTGTTTGCCTCGCTCTCAATTGGTTTTGATAAGCCTTTCGAGATTGGCGATTTTGTGGTCTTTAATGACGTGGCGGGGACCATTGAGCATATTGGCCTGAAAACCACCCGTATCCGTAGCCTCAGTGGTGAGCAAATTGTGTGTGCTAACGCGCAGTTATTGCAACAGACCATTCATAACTATAAGCGTATGCAGACACGCCGCATTGTGTTTACTTTCGGCGTCTCGATAACCACCCCACCGGAGAAATTACGCATTATTGGCGATCTGGTGAAAAAAATCGTTACGGAAGTCGGCGAAACAAAATTCGATCGCGCGCATTTACTGGACTTCAATAAAGACCGGTTAACCTATGAGGTTGTCCATATCGTTAATACCGCCGATTACAATAAATATATGGATGTGCAGCAGGAAATTAATATCCGCATTATTGAAAGCCTTGCAGAGCAGGATATTGAGTTGGCCCTGCCTTCGCTGATCGTGCGCTCTCCGCTGAGAGTGACGCCCGAGTCCGGGGCATTACGCTCGGCCAGCAATTTCTAAAGGTGAGAAGATGTGGTGGCTGATGGGGGCCACCACCCTTCACGTCGCGAACCTGATTAAACTTTTTCGCCTGTAAACCTCGTCAGTTGTCATAGCTCAGGGTGACAGCGGTAATTTTACCGGCCGCAATATCAAAAGAGAGGCGTTTTTTACCCAACAGGTAAAACAGCCATTCACCGTCATCGTTCTGCTGATGCTGACCTTCACCGTAACGCTTTTTAATGTCCTCAACCGACATGCCGATAAAGGCCCCACGATGCGTTTTCATGGCTGTTGATGAGAAGGTAATCTGCGCGACGATATAATCATCAACGTCGCGGTCTGCTTTATCCCACCATAGATTCGACGTATAGAGATCCCACTCTTCATAATGATGCTGATAGAACTTATAGCTTTCATCATCAAAGACCACGTCGCCAACAAAGTTATCGCTCAGAGACGGTCCCAGGCGCGACTGTACGTCTTCATCCCACTTATCTCCCAGTGCAATGGACTGGCCGTTAATGCTGAGTGAAAAATCGGCTTTACTGAGAGGCATTGCCGACCCTGGATATGGGTTGTTCGCCGAAGCCGGGGCCAGGGCGGCAAAAAAAGAGAGCCCGGCAAATACCATGGCCGAGGCGACGGTGCGTGTGTTCATTGTATTCATAGTGTCTTAATCATTCAGTCCCGTGAAGCGATGACAACCTGCTGCAAACAGTCCGGTTGTTTGACGGCAAAAGCAAACGAAACGCTTTGCCCGTTTGCATCTGCCACGGAGGTATAGCTTGTCGTCTCATTTTCCGAATGACCATGCGGCACATCGGTTAATGTTAGTTGAGGAAAGTGTGTCTTTATCGTGGGCAGCGTAACGCACTGCCCTTGCCAGGTGAAGCGCATGAAGGGAGCGTGATCGTTTAAGCTTTTACTTAACCGGATATCGATATCATTCAGTTGCCCCCCCTTCTCAAGAAATACCGGTTTCGCCGTGTAGAATTGGGTGTATTCATTCTGTTCTACCGGAGAAAGGGTCAGCGGGAATTGCGCCGTGTTAGCGACAGTGAGATCACGCAGCGCGGGGCGAATATGATTAATAAATCCCCATAAATCCCCGGACGGGATTT
>DFPL01000077.1 GCA_002377245.1 Enterobacteriaceae bacterium UBA3516 | reverse complement strand
TTTTTCCTGCGCCCCCCTCGTTATCTTGCCCACAGAAAAATATTAACTTTGGAAATATCAAGCATCCCGTTAATCGGCATTCTGGTTTTCCTGTGGAGCGATCGCATGGGCCACTACCCACACCTTTTTAGTCCGCTGACCGTCAACGGAATGACGATTAAAAACCGTATCATCATGCCGCCAATGGGCACCAACCTTGCGTCCCTAAACGGCGAGGTCTCTGGCGAACAGCTTGAATACTACGAACTGCGGGCGAAAGGGGGAACGGGCTTAATTACCATCGAGAATATCTGTATCGATTTTCCGTTTGCCTCCAATGGCACTACGCAGCTGCGTATCGATAACGATCAATATATTCCCGGCCTGTTTAAGTTAACGGAAACATTGCATAAACACGGTGCCTGCGTCTCTATCCAGCTCAATCATGCGGGCGCTTCTGCCTATGCTTATCGTCTGAACGGCGAGCAGCCACTTTCATCGTCAACAACGCCCTCGAAAAAGAACGGTAATATTCCACGCGCCATGACGCGTGAGGAGATTTATCACGCGGTGGACAAGTTTGGTGAAGCCGCTGAACGTGTAAAACGCGCCGGTTTTGACTGCGTTGAGATTCACGCAGGGCACTCATATTTAATCAGCCAGTTTTTATCGCCATTATTTAATAAGCGTACCGATGAATTCGGCGGCGACCTGGAGAATCGAACCAGGATATTGTGCCTGGTCGTCGACAAGGTTCGCGCGAGTGTGGGTCCTCGCTTCCCTGTCAGTCTGCGGTTTAGCGCTGATGATTTCCTGAAGGGCGGCAACACGCTGGATGACACGCTGCGCATGCTTGAACTCTGCCAGGACAAAGTCGATATCCTCAATGTCTCTGCCGCGCAGAACGACAATCTCAATCTGCAAATTGATCAGATGTCGCTGGAGGATGGCTGGAAACGCTACCTCTCCCGCGCCGTTCGCGAGAGGTTTAATAAACCGACCGTTATCGCCGGTAACATCCGCACGCCGGCAGTTGCCGAAGACATTCTCGCGAGTGGTGATGCAAGTCTGATTGCCATTGGTCGCGGTCTGGTTGCCGAGCCGGAATGGGTGCAAAAAGTGCAACAGGGCAATGAGCGCCTGATGCGTAAATGCATCTCCTGCAATATCGGCTGCGCGGACCATCGCATTGCGCGTTCGCGTCCGCTGCGTTGCTCCATCAACCCGGACATTATTCACGGTGATGCTTACAAACAGCGAGGGGTAAACCGCGACACCCGTGTCGTTGTGATTGGCGCAGGCACGGCAGGAATGGAAGCCGCCTGTACCGCAGCCGAAGTGGGATGCCATACCTGGCTGCTGGAAAAGAAAAACAGCCTGGGGGGGCTGGCCAGCGAAATCTCGCTGCTGCCCGAGAAAAAGCGTATCGCTGACTTCCCGCAATTTATGAAAAACCGCATGTCCGGTTTGCATAACCTGATGCTCCAGGTCGGTCGCGAAGCTAACGTCAATGCTATCGCCGAACTTCAGCCAAACCTGATCATTAATGCCACTGGCTCCACGCCGCTGCTCCCCCCGATTACCGGGCTGAAGGAGTGCATTGATGTTGAAGGCGGTGATCTCTTTTCCATCACCGGCATGATTCACCACCTGGACAGATTTGCCGACGCCGAAGGTAAATGCATTGCGGTGGTCGGCGGCGGCGCCGTAGGCCTCGACGTGATTGAATACTTCTCTGCCCGCGGCGCCCGCACGGTGCTTATTGAAATGCAGGATGGCCCCGGTCGCGACCTCGATATCATCACCAAGAACGCCATGTTGACCATGCTCGATGAACATCACGTGGAACAGCATATGCAGACACAACTTATCGCCGTTCATCCTCACCATTTCAGCGTCAGGAAAGCCGACCATACGTATGACATTCCCTTTGATTACGGCTTTGTGTGCCTGGGAATGCGCGATAACAGAAGCAGCCTTGATGAAGTCGAACGCTGGGCCAGCACCCAGAAAATCCCCGTCATGAACATCGGCGATAGCGTAATGGCGCGCCGCATTATTGATGGCGTGCGCGAAGGTCGCAACGTGCTGGATGCCCTCGAAGATATGGGTGTGCTGAGCTAACGGCGGCCAAAAAAGAATTCTATTTTCAATACTTGAGGACTTTATCATGGCAGAACGTATAACGGGTCACACTGAACTTATTGGCCTGATTGCTACCCCCATCCGTCATAGCATGTCTCCGACCATGCATAACGAAGCTTTTGCTCATCTGGGTCTGGATTATGTTTATCTGGCCTTCGAAGTCGATAATCAGGAACTGAAAGATGTCGTGCAGGGTTTCCGCGCGCTGAAGCTGCGCGGCTTCAATGTCTCGATGCCCAACAAAACCGCCATTTGCCAGTATCTTGATAAGCTGTCTCCGGCTGCAGAGCTGGTCGGCGCGGTCAACACCGTGGTGAACGACAACGGCGTTCTTACAGGCCACATTACTGATGGTACAGGTTATATGCGCGCCCTCGCCGAAGAGGGTATCGACATCATTGGCAAGAAAATGACCGTACTGGGGGCCGGTGGTGCCGCAACGGCGCTCTGCGTACAGGCAGCGCTGGACGGTGTGAAAGAGATTTCTATCTTCAACCAGAAAGACGCATTTTTCGCCAACGCGGAACAAACGGTTGCCAAGATCCGCAACAACACGAACTGCGAAATCCACCTGTTTGACCTTGCTGACCATGACAAGCTGCGTCAGGAGATCGACAGCAGCACTATCCTCACCAACGCCACCGGTGTTGGCATGAAACCGTTTGAAGGCCAGATGCTGCTGCCAAACGACAGCTTCCTGCGTCCGGATCTGATCGTATCTGATGTTATCTACAACCCGCGCAAAACCCATCTGTTGCAAGTGGCGGAGAAAAAAGGCTGCCGCACCCTGAACGGCCTGGGCATGATGCTCTGGCAGGGCGCAAAAGCCTTTGAAATCTGGACGGGCAAAGAGATGCCGGTGGATTACGTCAAGAATGTCCTTTTCTAAGGGTCGGCATGATGAAAAATAAATATGTCCCGACCGCGGCCGGGCTGTATCTCAACTACCTGATTCACGGTATGGGGGTCCTGCTGATTACCCTCAATATGGCGAATTTACAGGAACAGTGGGGAACAGACCGGGCTGGCGTTTCTATCGTCATTTCGTCCTTAGGTATCGGTAAGCTCGCCACTATCGTGACGGGCTTTTTGTCCGATCGTTACGGACGTAAACCCTTTATCTACCTTGGCATCCTGAGCTACCTGATTTTTTTCTTCGGTATTTTGCTGACCAAAAATATCTACATGGCCTACTTCTTTGGCATTCTGGCCGGGATGGCGAACAGCTTCCTCGACTCCGGTACCTATCCGGCGCGGATGGAATCTTTCCCGAACTCCGCAAGCCGCGCTAATGTGCTGATCAAAGCCTTTGTCTCTGCCGGGCAGTTCCTGTTGCCATTCATTATTAGCCTGCTTCTCTGGGCGAACATGTGGTTTGGCTGGTCATTTATCATCGCAGCCATATTGATAGTGCTTAGCGGTATCTACCTGATCAAGATGCCCTTTCCCGATCACCGGGCGAAAAAAGAGGTTGTGGAGCAATCCTCTGTGACTGCCACACCACAGCCTGATGCCAGCATGATGGACATGATCATCTTCACGCTGTATGGCTATATTGGTATGGCGACCTTTTATCTGGTGAGCCAGTGGCTGGCGCAGTACGGTCAGTTTGTTGCCGGGATACCCTACGAATCGGCGATCAAATTACTGAGTATCTACACAGCGGGTTCGTTGACCTGCGTGTTTGTCACGGCCACTTTTGTGAAAAACGTGATCAACTCCGCCGTGGCAATGGTGCTGTACACAGCTATTTCAGCCATTTCGTTACTCGTTGTCTGTCTGTTCCCCACGCCGTTTATTGTCACCGGTTTTGCCTTTGTGATCGGTTTTTCAGCCGCTGGCGGGGTACTGCAACTGGGTGCGACCATCATGGCCATGAGTTTCCCAAGTGGAAAAGGCAAAGCCACGGGGATCTTCTATACCGCAGGTAGCATTGCCAGTTTCACCATCCCGCTCATCACGGCAAAACTGTCGAAAATCAGTATCGCCAGCATCATGTGGTTTGATTTAATTATCGCCATCATCGGCTTTGTGATTGCACTGTACATCGGTTATCGTCAGTTTCAGGTTCATTCGGCCCAGCGAACCGCTCGCGTTGCGGCGACGGCCTGAACGTTCAGCGAAAAAGAATAATGGATACCAACATGACTCAAGCTGTAAAGGTTAAAAATATCACCTTCCAGGAAGGGGAAACGCTGATTTGCGTGCCGCTGATCGGCAAAACACTCGATGATGTCAAAGCCGGTGCCCTCACACTGGCAACCGCAGGTGCCGATCTGATTGAATGGCGTGTGGATCATTTTACTCAGGTAACAGACGCAGAGCAGGTTCACCAGGCACTCGTTGAAATTCGCAAACTGCTGGCGGACATTCCTTTGCTGTTTACTTTCCGCAGTAAACGCGAAGGCGGTGAAACGGAGATCGCCGATGAAGCTTACTTTGAACTGAACCGTCAGGCAGCGGTGAGTGGGCTGGTCGATCTTGTTGATCTCGAACTGTTCAACGATGAAACGCAGCTTCGTGCGGTGATTGATGCCGCACATGCGGCGGGTGTCAAAGTTATCATGAGCAGCCATGATTTCCACAAAACGCCCGCACAGGAAGTGATTATCTCTCGCCTGCGCCGCATGCAGGATCTGGGTGCTGATTTGCCGAAAATTGCCGTGATGCCGCAGACGCCAAAAGATGTGCTGACGCTTCTTTCCGCCACACTTGAAATGAAAGAGCAGTATGCAACGCGCCCGATTATCACCATGTCGATGGCAAAAATGGGTGGCGTAAGCCGCGTAACCGGGCGTCTGTTTGGCTCGGCCATGACGTTCGGTACCGTGGGTCAGGCTTCCGCGCCAGGCCAGATCGCCATTGCCCAACTGCGTGAAATGATGGGCATGTTGTCCTGATTTCAGCCTTAAAATGGTATCGCCCGGAGCAACACTCCGGGCATACCGCTAACGTTTATTCTGGCTGTCATCAATGATGAAGTTTTTAAACGACTGAATCGCAGGAGAAAGGACCCTGTCTTTCATGGTTGCCAGATAGATAAAGCGTGGGGGGATTTTGTTTTTGATCGCCAGAATATGCACATTGTAATTTGCGAGTGCGGAAATGCGCGGCATGATGGCAATCCCGTAATCAATACTTACCAGCCCCGCCATTGCGGTGTCCTCCTCAACATAGCAGGCAATGTCTGGCACCAGTTTTTGCTGAATAAACACATTATCAATAAACGGTCGCAGCCCACTATTCTCAGAAAAATAGATATAGGGATAATGGATCGTTTCCACAAGATCCACTTCGTCGCGATATAACCTTGCCAGTGGATGATCCTTCGCGGTTACAACCACTAACTCCTGCTGAATGATCGGAATAAAATCAATATCTGACTCATCCGCAATATAGGAACATATCGCAAGATCGGTGCGGCCTGACTTTAACTCCTGTAACAGCGTCAGCGATGTGCCCTGGGTAAAAGAAAAGGTTACGTTATGTCGACCTGGCGTAGCAGAATAATTATGAATGAGTTGCGGAACAACATATTCGCCCATCGTGTAAATAAATGCGATGCGAATATTTTCCTTCGTATCCATGCTGCTCTTTTGCAGCGTCAACCGACCGTTTTCTAACGAGGCCAGTGCATCCTCAACATAGGGGAGAAAACGTTTCCCGTTTTGCGTGATCTCTACATTGCGGCCCTTGCGGGCAAACAGCGACACACCCAGCTCTTTCTCCAGTTCAGAAATAGCATGGCTTAGCGACGGTTGCGTGATGAAAAGGCTGGAGGCAGCTTCAGTGTAGTGTTCCGTTTCCGAGAGCCGTTTAAAATAATAAAGTTGCTTTAGGTTCATTATTTTTGACCGTATAATATAAGATAAAATCACTGCGATAAATATAACACAAAGGGAGTATCAAACGGCCTTAAAAGCGCAAACACCGGTATCACATCAAATATTATCTGACACTGTAATCGGCATGTAAAAAAACGGTTTACAAGATGGTAAAACCGAACCTTATTAAAATATTTCTGCATGTAGAGAAACATGCAAAAATATTTTAAACTTTAAAGGGCATTTATATGAGGACGATCGCAAATCAGGAGAGCGCCGTGCCATTGGCGGGAACCCGTAAAAGAAGCCGGGCGCGAATTGTAATTTTATTGTTGTTATCCGTTGGTACCATGATTAATTATCTGGACCGCACCATCCTCGGCGTTGTCGCCCCCGCCCTGACGCGTGAATTGCATATCGACCCCGCGATGATGGGTATCGTTTTCTCAGCATTTGCCTGGACCTATGCGCTGGCACAAATCCCCGGTGGCATGTTTTTAGATCGCTTCGGTAACAAGCTCACTTACGCACTTTCTATCTTTTTCTGGTCCACTTTTACGCTTTTACAAAGTTTTTCTCTGGGCCTGAAGTCCTTGCTGCTCTTTCGCCTGGGCCTCGGCATCAGTGAAGCACCCTGCTTTCCGGTCAACAGCCGCGTTGTCGGTACCTGGTTTCCACAGCACGAACGTGCTCGCGCCACGGCAACCTACACGGTGGGAGAATATATTGGGCTGGCAGCATTCTCACCGCTTTTATTTTTAATCCTTGAACACCATGGCTGGAGAACATTATTT
Source organism: Enterobacteriaceae bacterium UBA3516 (assembly GCA_002377245.1). Taxonomy (GTDB): domain Bacteria; phylum Pseudomonadota; class Gammaproteobacteria; order Enterobacterales; family Enterobacteriaceae; genus CBFFRJ01. Next base: position 9,843 of record DFPL01000077.1, on the reverse strand, counting down.
TTCATCACCGGTGGATTAGGCATCGCCTTCACCTTTATATGGTGGAAGTTTTATAAAGAGCCACATGAATCCACGACCGCTAATACAGAAGAGCTGGAGTACATTGGTGTTAAAAATAAGGAAAACGCCAATGACAATGTGCCTTTCAACTGGGCTGATGCCAAGCGCCTTCTTTGCTGCCGCCAGGTAATTGGTGCCAGTCTTGGGCAGTTTGCAGGCAATACAACGCTGGTCTTTTTCCTGACCTGGTTCCCGACCTATCTTGCCCAGGAGCGCCAGCTCCCGTGGCTTCACGTTGGATTTTTTGCGACCTGGCCCTTTCTTGCCGCCGCGATCGGCATCATTTTTGGCGGTTGGGTTTCCGATAAACTATTAAAGAAAACGGCCTCGGTAAACGTCAGTAGAAAATTACCGATAATCACCGGATTATTGCTCTCAAGCTGTATTATTGCCGCTAACTGGATGTCAAATAACACAATGGTTATTGTGATAATGTCCGTTGCTTTCTTTGGTCAGGGAATGGTGGGTCTGGGCTGGACACTTATTTCAGATATCGCGCCGAAAAATATGGCAGGCCTGACCGGCGGAATATTTAATTTCTGCGCCAATATGGCATCTATCATTACGCCACTCATTATCGGCTTTATCATTGCCGGCACGGGGAATTTCTTCTATGCGCTGATCTATATTGGCTTAACGGCGCTGATAGGGCTGGTGGCGTACATCTTCATCATTGGCGACATTAAGCGTATCGAGTTCAATTAACCGATGGCTCCCGGCGCTTCGCTCGCCGGGAGTCCGCAGGCTAGATATCCTTCACCCGGCTGGTCAGGAACAATGTCACCAGCGACAGGGCAGCAATCACCCAGTATACCGCTGCATGCCCGTAGCTTTGCGCCAGCGCGCCCTGAATCACCCCCGCCAGGATCACCCCCGTCGAGATACTGTTGGTGAAAAGCGTTGTTGCGGAGCCTGCACGACCCGGCATCAAGTCCTGGAACCACAGCATGCCAATCCCGGCGATAATCCCGATGAAGATAGCGTTAAAGATTTGCAAACCCAACAGCGCTTCGCGGCTATGGAACATCAGTAACCCTGCATAGAACAACACGCCAGCCATCACGGCGCTTACCATCATTCTGCGTTTACCAAAGCGTTTAACATAGTAACCCGCCAGGATCATTGCCGGGATCTCAAGCCCTGCGGCCGTCCCCATTAGCACACCGGCCAGGCTATCCGGTAGCCCCAGTTCGCTGCTGATCCACAGCGGCATGTCGATGATGTACATGGTGTTGCAGGTCCACATCAATGTGGAGGCGATAAACAACATGCGCACGTTTTTGTCACTCCACCCACTGACCTGTGTCACCGGCACATCAGCCGGTTGCGCGACACGGGCCACGGAAGGCAGCCAGAAGACAATCATCACCAGGCTAATGACAAAAATACCTGCGGCGATGGCGTACATAGTGGTGAAGCCATAATTGAGGGCCAGCATAAACGCCAGCGGTGGGCCAATCACCCAGGCCACGGAAATCTGCGCACGCATAATGGAGCTGAACATCACCACTTCACGGGCGGAGCTATCCGCATATTCACGGGCCAGCGCGAAGAGTTGCGGCATAGCGGTGCTGGCAAGCGAGGCGAGGAAGACGCCGCAGGTAATGAGCGTGAGATAATGGCGGTTAAAGGCAAACAGCAGCGCATTCCCCACCGCCATCAGGCAGCAGAACATAATCAATTTGCGCCGATCGCCCTGGCGATCAGAGCGCTTTGCCAACGCAAGACTTACCCCAATCCCGGCGATGGCGTTCACCGTATAGAACAGCCCAACCCAGAAAGGTGCAACGCCCACTTCACGGCTGAGAAACAGACTGAGCGTGGGTGCCTGTAGTGCCCCCGCCACCCCGATCATAAACGCGACCATCATAAAAGCGAGGTAAATACCGTTCAGGCGGCGTCCCATCGTCATCAACCAGAGCATAAAGATCCTTGCATGCAGAAAAACGAAAAAAGCCAGCAGATGATACCTGCTGGCGTGGTGATTCGCACCAATACTCAGTCACACATGATGGCTGCGATTCAGGGTAAGTCAGGGTATGAGACCGGGGATGTCACTTCCCACTGCATTAATTCTTCGAGCATTTTCAGCCGCTGAGCCGCGTCAGGGCATGAAAGCCATGACGCACCCTGGGTCGCACGAAAATACGCTAAGTAAAATTGCCGGGTTAATCTCTTCATACTCACCCTCCTCGCTTTCATCGAAGAGAATTATTGGCTTAATATAGGGATTAATAAATTGCTGACTTTTTCTCAGGAGTTCCCCTTTTATGTCTTCTGGTCGCCTGCAACAACAGTTCATCCGCCTGTGGCAATGCTGTGACGGGAAGTCGCAAGAGACCACCCTCAATGAGCTGGCGGAGTTGTTGAGCTGTTCACGTCGCCATATGCGCACCCTGCTCAACACCATGCAGGCACGAGGCTGGCTGACCTGGGACGCGGAAGCCGGGCGTGGCAAGCGCTCGCGCCTCACTTTCCTCTACACTGGCCTGGCTTTGCAGCAGCAGCGCGCCGAGGACTTACTGGAACAGGATCGCATCGATCAACTGGTGCAACTGGTGGGCGACAAAAGCGCGGTGCGGCAGATGCTGGTGTCGCATCTGGGCCGCAGCTTCCGCCAGGGGCGGCATATTCTGCGCGTCCTCTACTACCGCCCGCTGCGTAACCTGCTGCCCGGCACCGCGCTGCGCCGCTCCGAGACCCATATGGCTCGGCAAATCTTCAATGCCCTGACGCGCATAAATGAGGCAAATGGGGAACTGGAAGCCGATATTGCTCACCACTGGAAAGAAATTACCCCTTTGCACTGGCGATTTTATTTGCGTCCTGGCATTCATTTTCACCATGGCCGTGAGCTGGAAATGAGCGATGTGATCGCTTCACTTCAGCGCGTCAGTACCTTGCCGCTCTATTCACACATTACCGACATCGTCTCCCCTACGCCCTGGACGCTGGATATTCATCTGAGCCAGCCGGATCAATGGCTGCCGTGGCTGGTCGGGCATATCCCGGCGATGATCCTGCCGCAGGAGTGGAGCACCATGGCCAACTTTTCAAGTCACCCGGTGGGAACCGGCCCCTATGCCGTCACGCGCAATAACACCAACCAACTTAAAATTCACGCCTTTGATGACTACTTTGGCTTTCGCGCCCTGATAGATGAGGTCAACGTTTGGGTGCTGCCGGAAATTGGCGACGAACCCAACGGCGGCCTGACAATAGATGGCCCTACCGATAGCGAAAAAGCCATCGAAAGCCGACTTGAGGAGGGGTGTTACTATTTGCTCTTCGATGCCCGTTCCCATCGTGGCGCAAACCAGGCGGTGCGCGACTGGGTAAGCCAGATCCTGTCCCCCTCCAATCTGCTCTACCACGCGGAAGAGCATTATCAGCGCTACTGGTTCCCGGCTTACGGGCTTTTGCCTCGCTGGCATCATGCCCGCCCCGGCAGCGGCGAAAAACCTGCCGGGCTGGAGTCACTGACGCTCACCTTCTATCGCGATCATAATGAACATAAAGCCATTGCTAACACCATGAGTGCCCTGCTTGCCAGCCAGGGGGTGCACCTCGATATTCAGGAGGTGGACTATGCCGAGTGGCATGCGGGGGAGATCGTCAGCGATATCTGGCTCAACAGCGCCAACTTTACGCTGCCGCTCGACTTTTCTCTTTTTACCCACCTCTACGAAGTGCCGCTCATCCAGCACTGCGTGCCGCTGGACTGGCAGGGCGATGCCGAAAAATGGCGCGCAGGAGAGATGAATCTTGCCGTCTGGTGCCAGCAGTTGCTGGAAAGTAAAGCCATGGTGCCGTTGATCCATCACTGGCTGATGATTCAGGGCCAGCGAAGCATGCGCGGGCTGCGGATGAATACGCTCGGCTGGTTTGACTTTAAATCCGCATGGTTTGCCCCGCCGGATCCATAACGCTTTCCGAAAACTGACAAAATCATTACACTGTTGCGGTGCTCAACGGGGTGCTGCGCGTCATGCGTGTGCTGAGAAAATACCCGTCGAACCTGATCCGGATAACGCCGGCGAAGGGATTTGAGGCTCTCGCTCAAAATCCTTTGCCACCTACATTTTTTGAGGTGCAAAGTGCTTAAAAAAGTTCTGCCCGTCATGCTGTTGGTTGCTGCTCCTGTTTTTGCTAAACCGACGCTCACCGTTTACACCTACGACTCTTTTGCCGCTGACTGGGGCCCTGGCCCGGTAGTTAAAAAAGCCTTCGAAGCGGACTGCAACTGCGAGCTGAAACTGGTGGCGTTGGAAGATGGCGTCTCACTGCTTAACCGTCTGCGCATGGAAGGCAAAAACAGCAAAGCGGATGTGGTGCTGGGGCTGGATAACAACCTGATTGAGGCGGCCTCACAGACCCATCTGTTTGCGAAAAGCGGCGTCGCCACTGATGCGGTTAACGTACCGGGCGGCTGGAACAATGACACCTTTGTTCCCTTCGATTACGGCTGGTTTGCCTTCGTCTACGATAAAACCAAACTGCAAAACCCACCGAAAAGCCTGAAAGAGCTGGTTGAAAGCCCACAAAAATGGCGTGTGATTTATGAAGATCCACGAACCAGTACGCCGGGCCTGGGCCTGTTGCTGTGGATGCAGAAAGTATATGGCGACAAGACCCCGGAGGCCTGGAAGCAGCTGGCAACAAAAACCGTGACCGTCACCAAAGGCTGGAGCGAAGCCTACGGTCTGTTCCTGAAAGGGGAAGGCGATCTGGTTCTGAGCTACACCACCTCTCCTGCCTACCACATCATTGAAGAGAAAAAAGAGCAGTACGCCGCCGCAAACTTTAGCGAAGGCCACTACCTGCAGGTTGAAGTGGCGGCGCGCACTGCGGCCAGTAAACAGCCGGAACTGGCAGAGAAGTTCCTGAAATTTATGGTCTCCCCGGCGTTCCAGAATGCTATCCCAACGGGCAACTGGATGTACCCGGTAACCCACGTGTCGCTGCCAGTAGGCTTTGATACGCTGGTGAAACCGCAAACCTCTCTGCAATATACGCCACAAGAGGTCGCCTCCCAGCGCGCCGACTGGATCAGTGCATGGCAACGCGCCGTCAGCCGCTGATTGCCGGCTGGCTTGCCCCCGGCCTGACCGCCGCTACCCTGATGGTAGCGGTAGCATTAGCCGCGTTTCTGGCCCTGTGGGCACACGCACCCACGACGGAGCTGGCGGAGGTCTTGCACGACAGTTACCTGTGGCATGTGGTGCGTTTCTCCTTCTGGCAGGCGTTTCTTTCGGCTCTGTTCTCGGTGGTGCCCGCCATTTTCCTTGCGCGCGCTTTTTACCGACGTCGGTTCCCCGGACGACTCGCCCTGCTCCGCTTGTGCGCCATGACGTTAATCCTGCCAGTGCTGGTGGGGGTATTTGGTATTCTCAGCGTCTACGGTCATCGTGGCTGGCTGGCCTCTGTTTTCACGGCAATGGGGTTTAAGTGGTCCTTTTCGCCTTACGGGCTACAGGGCATTTTGCTGGCACACGTCTTTTTTAACCTGCCAATGGCCTCACGTTTACTCTTACAAACGCTGGAGCAGATCCCTGGTGAACAACGGCAGATTGCGGCCCAGTTGGGTATGCGTGGTTGGTCGTTCTTCCGCTATGTTGAGTGGCCGTGGCTGCGTCGGCAGATCCCTCCGGTTGCCGCACTGATTTTTATGCTCTGCTTTGCAAGCTTTGCCACCGTGCTGTCGCTGGGCGGTGGGCCGCAAGCGACCACCATTGAACTGGCCATTTATCAGGCGCTCAGTTATGACTTCGACCCCGGCCGCGCGGCATTGCTGGCGTTAATTCAGATGGTCTGTTGCCTGGGACTGGTGCTGCTCAGTCAGCGTCTCAGCAAAGCTTTTGCCGTCGGGAGTCATCAGATTCACGGCTGGCGCGATCCGCAGGACAGACTCTTTAGTCGTCTTTGCGACTACACCTTGATTGCGCTGGCGCTGGTGTTGCTTTTGCCCCCGCTGCTGGCGGTAATGATTGATGGACTCAATCTCAGCCTGCTGAATATGCTCTCTCAACCGGTACTCTGGCAGGCTATCTGGACGTCGGTACGCATTGCTCTCTGCGCCGGGCTACTCTGCGTTATTTTCACCATGATGTTGCTCTGGAGCAGCCGTGAACTGCGCGCCCGTCAGCATACGCTTGCGGGCCAGGCCCTGGAGATGAGCGGGATGTTAATCCTGGCGATGCCCGGTATTGTGCTGGCGACCGGCTTCTTCCTGCTGCTCAACGACAGTATCGGGTTGCCAACGTCGGCAGACGGCATTGTGATTTTTACCAATGCGCTAATGGCGATTCCCTATGCCCTGAAAGTACTGGAAAACCCGATGCGCGACGTCACCGCACGCTACGGTCTGTTGTGCCAGTCGCTGGGGATGACGGGCTTTCGCCGTTTGCGCATTGTGGAACTGCGGGCGCTAAGGGTTCCGCTGGCGCAGGCGATGGCGTTTGCCTGCGTGCTGTCGATTGGCGATTTTGGCGTGGTTGCGCTCTTTGGCAATGACGACTTTCGCACGCTGCCCTTCTATCTTTATCAACAGATAGGCTCATATCGCACCCAGGACGGGGCAGTGACGGCGCTCATTCTGTTAGTGCTGTGCTTCTTACTGTTCACACTTATCGAAAAACTTCCGGGCCGCCATGCTAAGACTGATTGATGTAACCTGGCTGTATCAGCATCTCCCTATGCGTTTTTCTCTGTCGGTTAAACAGGGTGAACGGGTCGCCGTGCTCGGCCCAAGCGGGGCGGGGAAAAGCACCCTGCTAAGCCTGGTGGCGGGGTTTTTAACCCCGGCGAGCGGCATCATCATGATTGAGAATAGCGAGCACACCCACACTCCGCCCGCCAGGCGACCGGTGTCGATGCTGTTTCAGGAAAACAATCTTTTTACTCATCTGACGGTACGGCAGAATATCGGTCTGGGGTTGAATCCTGGCCTGAAGCTCTCCGGCGCACAGGTCAGCAAGCTTGAGACCATCGCCACCACCATGGGGCTGGAGACGCTGTTAAACCGGCTGCCCGGCGAGCTTTCGGGCGGTCAACGCCAGCGTGTCGCGCTCGCCCGTTGCCTGGTACGTGAACAGCCCGTGTTGCTGCTCGATGAGCCTTTTTCCGCTCTCGACCCGGCGCTACGCCAGGAGATGCTCACTCTGGTTGAAGAGGTGTGCCGCCGCCAGCAGCTCACGCTGCTGATGGTGTCGCATAGCGTCGAGGATGCCGCCAGAATCGCCTCAAGATCGATAGTCGTGGCGGATGGACGCATCGCCTGGGATGGAGATACCGACGCGTTACTGAGCGGTAATGCGCCTGTTTCGGCCCTGCTGGGGATCAGGTAACCACTTTTCCCAGAATTTCAGCATAAACCGGCATCAGCGGGTGGCGCACCAGCAGGGTAACCGCAATGGCCGCAGCACAAAGCAGCAGAGGTGTGAGCCAGAATAAGCGCTGGCGGGGCAGATAAGCAGAGAGCTTATCCCGGCCACTTTTTTGGCTACGCCACAGTCGCCAGCACATCCAGCCCGCCAGCCAGACCAGAACCGCCGCCAGCACCAGCAGCCATTTAAAACCGCCGCTTTGTTCTCCCGCCGGAATATCAATGGCTGCGCCCGCCAGAATCCCCGGCAGGAAGTAAAACGGCGGCCAGAGCAGACAACCGATGATATTGGGCACCACGAATTTGGAGACCGGCAGGTCAAGCATACCGGCGACCATCGGGATCAGCGGGCGGGTTGGGCCAACGAAGCGCCCAATCAGAATGGTAAACATGCTGTGCTGGTGTAACGCATGTTCCGTTTTATCCAGCAATGCTTTGTTTTTCTGGAGAAAAGAGAGACGGTGCAGCGGCCGCTTGAAACGCCAGCCGAGCCAGAAAGAGATCCAATCGCCCAGCAAACACCCGACGATACCCGCCAGCCAGGCGTGCCAGAAATTCACTTCGCCGCTGCCAATCAACGCGCCCAGTGCAGCCATCATCACCGTGCCGGGAAGGATCAGCCCCACCAGCGCCAGCGATTCGAGAAAAGCGACCAGCGCAATCGCAATCAGCGAATAGGTGGCTGACTGCGTAATAAAGTGTTCCAGCAATGCTTGCATAGTCTATCCGGTTGAGTAACGACGCCGGGATTGTCCAGAGCCGAACCATAAGGGTCAATCTTCCATTATCCGAATAGTTTAGCGAGTGTGTTATTCACCCGCGCAATTCATTGCGCTTCTTTACCGTTTATTCACATCCTGCACGAAATTCACTGGGGCTGGCCCCCGTGCATTTTTTAAACACCCGCGAGAAATAGAGCTGGTCCTCAAACCCCACGTTGCGCCCGACGCTGGCAATGGGCATGCGCGTCGTACTGAGCAGTAATTTCGCCTGGCTGATGCGCTGATCTTCACGCCAGCTCAGCACGCTAACGCCCAATTGCTGGCGGAACAGATGCGATAAGCGCGAGGGCGAAAGACAGACATGCTGTGCGACACCTGCAATATCAAAATGGTTATCGGCCAGGTGGTCGCTGATGTACTGACAGGCATCGCGCACGCGGTTATCCAGCGGCGGGTGCAGGGATTCGTTAATGGCATCCATACGCCGCAGCAGTAGTTGCTCCAGCAGATTAATAGCCAGCAGTTCCGCGTAGCGCCCCGCGCTCTGCCCGGCGTCGATAATCTGCCCGAACAGCTCGCTAAACTGGGCCAGATGTTGTTCATCCGGGCGGTAGAATCCGGTTTGCGCGAAGATAGTCGGCCAGCTTAGCCATTCATGCCAGTAGGCGCGGGGGCGGAAATAGACCCACTGGTGATACCATTCGCTGGCATCGGGGTGGCGACCATAGTGGTGAACTTCACCGGGTGGAAAGAGCAGCATATCGCCCGGGCGGCAGACGTACTGCTTGCCGTGATTATCAATGACCCCTTCACCGCGGATAGTAAAGTTCAGAATGTAGCCCTTCATGCCCAGCGGGCGATCGATAAAAAAATCGAGGTAACCTTCCGACTCAATGGGGGTTAATCCCGCCACCAGATGGGCGTTAAATGAGTAGCCAGGCAGCAGTGGATCGTTTTGAGATTCAGCCATAAACGCAATACTCCGGTTATCGGTCAGGAAACCAATTGTCCATATTGATACGCGCTTCATTCCCCACGCATTTTGACCGGGCACAAGGAATTCATCGTCACTTTTAACCCCGCCAGATAAAAGCAGTTATGCCAGTTTAGCGCATGTTATTCGCATGGAATGGGCCAACCAAAGTGTCTATAAAGGCGGCAGTAATGTCCACATCGAATTTTTGCACGGCGTCACACTTTGCACTTACATAGCATTTTAGTCCATAAGATTAGCGAATACAGCCTGACGCTTTTTTCAGCCGATCACTATGTTTCTCCATAAGGTAATTCTTCATGGAGCAACACGATGGCAATTGCAATTGGCCTCGATTTTGGTAGCGATTCAGTACGTGCACTGGCCGTAGACTGCGAGTCAGGAGAGGAAATCGCCACCAGCGTTGAGTGGTATCCCCGCTGGCAGGAAGGTCGCTACTGCGACGCCGCCCACAACCGCTTTCGCCACCACCCCCGTGACTACATTGAGTCGATGGAAGCGGCTATCAAAGCCGTGCTGGCGCAACTCACCGACACCCAACGTCAGGATGTAAAAGGCATTGGCGTTGACAGCACCGGTTCAACCCCTGCCCCCATTGACGCCGAGGGCCGCGTGCTGGCCCTGCGTCCGGAGTTCGCCGACAACCCCAACGCCATGTTCGTGCTGTGGAAAGACCATACCGC
>DFPL01000076.1 GCA_002377245.1 Enterobacteriaceae bacterium UBA3516 | reverse complement strand
CCACGCGGCCCGGACGTTACTGGGCGTGGCCCGCTTACGTCAACAGGCGCAAAAGCTGGGTATTCGTAAGCTGGAAGGCAATGAAAAAGGCGGTAGCATCGAATTTAACGAGAAGAACCATGTCAACCCGGCGTGGCTGATTGGTCTGCTACAGAAGCAGCCGCAGCATTTCCGCCTGGATGGACCGACCCGCCTGAAGTTCTTCCAGGAACTCACCGATCGCAAAACCCGGATGGACTGGGTGCGCAACTTTATGCTGCAACTGGAGCAGAACGCGGTGGCATAACTCCCGCTCGGGTCGGAAACAGGCCGACCCGATCTTCATTCCCTGAAATATTTACAAACACTTTGCACACGTCCGGTACTTCCCGACAATTCCCCCGACCATAATTCCATTACACAGATCTATCAATATAACCTTATGATTAGCATGGATTATAATTATGAGACACAATTCGCGTTTTCTGCTCTGGGCGATGCTGATTTCTGCGCTGCTGGTGCTTCCCGCCCGAGCCAATACCTGGCCCCTCCCCCCTTCTGGTAGCCGGGTCGTTGGCGAAAATCGTTATCACGTGGTCGAGAATGACGGCGGGTCGCTGGAGGCTATTGCCAAAAAATACAATGTCGGTTTTCTGGCCTTACTGCAGGCCAACCCTGGCGTTGACGCCTACGTTCCGCGTGCCGGAAGCGTACTGACCATCCCACTCCAGACGTTATTACCCGATGCGCCCCGGCAGGGCATCGTGATTAATCTGGCGGAGCTGCGCCTTTACTACTATCCCCCGGGAAAGAACGAAGTCACCGTCTATCCTATTGGCATCGGCCAACTGGATAGCGACACCCTTACGCCCACCATGGTCACCACCGTATCCGACAAACGTGCCAATCCGACCTGGACACCGACAGCCAATATTCGCGCCCGCTATAAAGCTCAGGGCATCGATTTGCCTGCCGTGGTGCCCGCAGGGCCGGACAACCCTATGGGTCACCATGCCATTCGGCTTGCCGCTTACGGCGGAGTCTATTTGATTCACGGCACCAACGCGGACTTCGGTATTGGTATGCGCGTTAGCTCTGGCTGTATCCGCCTGCGTGATAATGACATTCAGGCGTTGTTCAATGTGATTACGCCGGGCACCCGGGTTAACATCATCAATACGCCGATTAAAGCGTCTGTCGAGCCTGATGGGCGGCGCCTGGTGGAAGTCCATCAGCCTTTATCAAAATCCATTGATGACGATCCTAAACGTCTGCCTATTATTCTGAATTCCGCCATGCAAACGTTCCGGGATTCACCCAAATCTGAAGCCGATGTGTTTGATCACGCCATCGAAATTCGCTCGGGCATGCCGGTCGATATCACCCGGCATGAAGCCCTGGTCCCCCACTCGCTTTGAGCCAAAAAAAAGCCCCGTCAGAGACGGGGCTTTCAGGGGCAATAAAGAGAGAGTTAACTCGCTGCGATTATTTGTAAAGCACTGCTGTACCGTGCAGTTTGTCTGAACCGGTAACAGAGGTAATACGGTATGAACTGGCACCGGAAGCTTCAGCTTTTTGCGCCAGTTGGTTTTCCAGCGAAGAGAGGTTAGACCCTGCGGTGGCAGCAACGGTACCGATTTCCTGCTGGCCTGCCGGAGAAGCCTGCACCTGAACGGCGGCAAAGCTGGCAAATGAAAGTGAACTCAGGATAGCGGCAGCAAACAGTGTTTTTACGTTTTTCATGATAGAGGTCTCTTAGCAGATGATTAAGGAGGTCGTTAACGCTTAATTAGTTAACGATCGATAATCAAATGATAAGTGTGATCCATGTCACTCGTCAACGTATTTTTATAATGAATGTTATTTAAATAGATAAAACTATAAATATCATAAAGATAGGATTTATTAATTTGTGCTATTTGTCGCTGGCGTCTTGAGGTGATTATTTTTATAATGACTGTTCAACAAACCAACAAGGTTGAACGGCGTATGACCAGTGAAGTCAGCAGTTGTGTAAAAAAAAGCCGTGGCCGACCGAAAGTGTTCGACAGGGAAGCGGCGCTTGATAAAGCCATGACGCTATTCTGGCAGCATGGCTATGAAGCCACATCATTATCCGACCTCGTCGAAGCGACAGGCGCGAAAGCCCCTACGCTTTACGCGGAGTTCACCAATAAAGAAGGATTGTTTCGCGCGGTGCTTGATCGTTACATCGCCCGCTTTGCCGCACAGCACGAGGCGCAGTTGCTCTGTGAGGACAAGCCGGTGGCCCAGGCGCTGGAAGACTACTTTACGGCTGTTGCGACCTGCTTCACCAGTAAAGAGACGCCGGGAGGCTGTTTTTTAATTAATACCTCAGCCACCCTCGCCGCTTCCTCTCACGCGATAGCCGAGACCCTTAAAACGCGCCATGCCCAGCAGGAACGCCTGTTACAGCAGTTTCTTGAGCTCCGCCAGCAACGCGGCGAAATTCCGCGCGCAACCAACACCCAGGATGTCGCTGAATTTCTAAGCTGCGTTCTTCAGGGAATGTCCATCAGCGCCCGGGAAGGGGCGGGTTGCGACAAATTGCTACAGGTGGTGCGCACCACGCTGCGCTTGTGGCCGACGTTGATAGCCGGATAACCCTCACTTTACATTCCCATCCGTTATCGTTTTCACCTATTACATTAATAGGTGAAAACATCATGCCCGCTTTCCCACCCTGCTAAGATTAATGTGATTATTGCATTGCTAACGATTTTCTGGGCAACTAAAACGATTATTGTCATGACGACATTTAAAATGGACCCGATTGCTTCAACTTTATCGAAGGCGTTGAGCGCATTCACTGACTGGACACATGCAGAAGGAAATACGACGATGATTTTGCTATTACCATTCCTCAAAGTGCTAATAGTAATTACATTATTATTTGGTCTGTGGGTCTTATGGGGCGGTTCGTTACTCTTCGCTTTTCTCTCCATTATCATCACCGGCGTCTTGTTAATACGTCAGCAGGATTTAATTTAATGCCCACAAGGCCTTACCTGGTAAGGCCTTTTCCATAAAAAAGGCCCCTCAGCCTGAGCAATTGAGGAGCCAATAGGTACAGTACTGCTATTTTAGGCTTTGTTATTCAAAACAAGCTGGCCGTTTCCATCAAGCGGGATCTGGGTGCCTGGGTCATTATTCATCCGAATTTTGCCCTGCTGATCGCCAATTTTATAGGTGACGTCATACCCCAGCATTTTCTCTGACTTATCATAGACGGTGCTACAGCGCTGCTGAGTGGTGGTATAGGTATCACGCGCCTGCATTTCGCCCTGAACCTGGTTACCTGCATAGCCCCCGCCTAACGCACCGACGACGGTTGCGACATCTTTACCGCGGCCACCACCAAACTGATGACCAATCACCCCGCCGGCTACCGCGCCGAGAACTGAACCGGTTAGACGATTTTCATCCTGCACCGGACGGCGATGGGTCACTGTGACGTTACGGCATTCCTTACGTGGGGTCTTAATCGATTCTTTAATTGGCGTGGCGGAAATGACCTGCGCATACTGAGGCCCACGGTCAAACACATTCATACTTGCTACCGCAGCGACACCCAGCGCAGCGGCCACGCCAATACCGATACCCGCTAACATTGATTTATTCACAGGATTTCCTCCCCTGGTTTGCTATTAGTAACAATTCTGCAACCACGTCAGGACGAAGCCAATCGGAAAGGGCGGAAAAAGGGAGGATTGTAGAGGAAACAACCGGGATTCGGAGTTATCCGAGCACAAGTAACCTTGCAGGAGTGAAGAATCGCTGCTCTCTCGCAAACGGAGCGAGAGAGCAGCGATGAGGCTTAGTGCAGTTTCAAACGCGGGCGGATAACACGGTTAATGCTACCCACGACCATCATCAGGCCCGTTTTGAAATAGCCGTGCAGAGCGACCTGGTGCATACGGTACAGCGAGATATAGACAAAGCGCGCAATGCGCCCTTCCACCATCATCGAACCGCGCATCAGGTTACCCATCAGGCTCCCCACGGTCGAGAAGTTCGACAGTGAAACCAGTGAGCCGTGATCTTTATACACATAGGCCTTGAGTGGCTTGCCTTTGCTCTGCGCCAGTATATTGTGCAGCGCAAGGCTTGCCATCTGGTGAGCAGCCTGAGCACGCGGAGGGACAAAGCCGCCTTCCGGACGCGCGCAGGACGCACAGTCACCAATGGCGTAAATGTCCGGATCGCGGGTTGTTTGTAACGTGGGTTCAACCACCAGTTGATTGATACGGTTGGTTTCGAGCCCGCCAATCTCTTTCATAAAGTCTGGCGCTTTAATACCCGCCGCCCAAACCATCAGGTCAGCTTTGATGTACTCGCCGTCTTTAGTATGCAAACCGCCTTCGTCGGCACTGGTGACCATTGTTTGCGTCAGAACACGCACGCCCATTTTGGTCAGCTCATTGTGCGCAGCCCCGGAAATACGCGGCGGCAACGCTGGCAGAATACGTTCACCGGCTTCGACCAACGTCACGTTCAGCGCTTCGTTGGTTAACCCTTTGTAGCCATAGCTGTGCAGCTGCTTAACGGCGTTATGCAACTCTGCAGAGAGTTCAACACCGGTTGCCCCGCCGCCGACAATCGCAATGTTCACCTTGCCATTCGCGCCAAGGTTCGCAGAGTATTTCAGGAACAGGTTCAACATTTCCTGGTGGAAACGACGCGCCTGATGCGGGTTATCGAGGAAAATACAGTGCTCTTTCACGCCAGGCGTATTGAAGTCATTGGACGTACTGCCCAGCGCCATGACCAGGGTGTCATAGGCCAGTTTGCGCTCCGGGACCAGAAGTTCACCCTTCTCGTCACGCAGTTCCGCCAGCGTGAGCGTCCTGGTTTCACGATTGATATCAACCACTGACCCTAACTGGAACTGGAAGTGATGATTGCGCGCGTGTGCCAGATAGCTCAGCGCATCGACGCCTTCGTCGAGGGACCCCGTCGCCACTTCATGCAGTAACGGTTTCCATAAATGACTATGATTTCGATCGACCAGCGTAATCTTTGCTTTCTTGCCCCGGCCCAGTTTCTTGCCAAGCTGGGTTGCCAGTTCAAGCCCGCCAGCACCACCGCCAACAATCACAATCTTTTTTAATGGTGTAGTCAACGTGACCCCCTCAAATTATTAACCAATTGTTAATTAAAAGTTATATAAATAACACTTAATTAACAACAAGTTACAATCTTAAATCCCGGTTGTTGCAATGAGAATACCATGTTCGGTGCATTGGTCATACCAAAATTGATATACATCAAGTTTTCATGCATAAAAGATGAACAAGTGTAGTTGGTGGGCTTGAAAGATGAGGATAAAACGCGGAAGAAATGAAGAGATTAGGATAACAAGAGATAAAGAAAAGCCCGGCATGACCGGGCGCAGAGCTTAACCGAGCGCTTTAAACGCTTTAATACGTTGTAAATGCGGTGAGATGCTTTTGAATTTATGCGACTGCGTTTCGTCCCATACCACTTCGTAGTAGTGGTGCAGCACATCCGATGAACGCTGGCTATCCAGCGCTTCATCATTACGGGAGAGAATGGCCAGGCACCGGTCGCGATTTTTTTCACGAAAATTGGTCACGCACTTGGTCGCGATATCCACGTACTCTTCCGGCCTGTCGATCTTCCCTTCCATGTTTTCAAAGGGGAACAGGTTCGGGTTGAACATCACCTGGCGAATATCACATAAGAAGCCAATACGCTCTGCCCAAAAACCGCCCAAACCCACACCGCATATCAATGGCCGGTCGTCCACATTCAGTTGCAACATCTTGTCGACTTCTTTCAGCAGATGCTGCATGTCATGTTTGGGATGCCGTGTGCTGTAGCTGATTAGCCGAACGTCCGGGTCAATGAACTGCAGTTGCAGCACTTTTTCGTGATTACCGGGACTGTTAGAGTCAAAACCGTGCAAATAGATGATCACTGTACCTCACCTCTGGGCCAACGCCCCATCCGTTAAAGGTTATTGAGCCGCCCTGAAGGCCTGCCAGCGCGCGTGAAGGTCTTCCAGTTCACGATTGGCGGCTTTCCAGCGTGATGAACTCAACAATTCCTGACGAGAAAAAGAACCTTTATGATACAAATTCGTAACACGCTCTGCTTTGATCGGCGACAGGTTATCTAACACACTGACGGCACCTTTTCGATTATTGCAGACCAGGATCATATCGCAACCCGCATCCAGCGAGGCTTGTCCACGTTCGGCATAACTGCCCATAATGGCCGCCCCCTCCATCGACAAATCATCAGAGAAAATCACGCCATCAAAGCCCAGTTCGCCGCGTAATACGGTCTTTAACCAGTAAGGCGAACCGCTGGCCGGACGGGGATCTGCATCGCTGTATATCACGTGGGCAGGCATCACGGCATCGAGTTTGCCCTGCTCAATCAACGTACGGAATACCGCCATGTCTTTGTGACGAATCTCAGCCAGCGAGCGTAAGTCCTGTGGCGTCTCTTTATGAGAATCCGCGGTGACGGCGCCGTGCCCCGGGAAGTGTTTACCCGTGGTTTTCATACCCGCCTGGTGCATGCCATCAATAAAATGGGTAGCCATCTCTAACGCTTTTACCGGATCCTCATGATAAGCACGCTCTCCAATCGCGGCGCTGATGTGTCCGACATCGAGTACGGGCGCGAAGCTGATATCAATATCCATGGCAATCATCTCACTGGCCATTAACCAGCCCGCCTCTTTTGCTACCCGTCCACCTTCTTCCTGACCCAAAAGTGCAGCAAAAGATTGTGCCGCAGGCAGTCGGGTGAATCCTTCACGAAATCGCTGCACGCGCCCGCCTTCCTGATCGACCGCCACCACCAGACGATGATGAGAGGCGGCGCGGATCTGACGCACCAATTCCCGTAATTGCTCAGGATCGTGATAATTGCGGGTAAACAGAATCAATCCCCCGACCAGCGGATGCGCCAGAATTTCGCGCTCTTCCGCATCCAGTTCAAAACCCTGCACATCTAACATCACCGGACCCACACTGACCTCTCTTTTCCTTTGAAACTTAGCTGCCGCCATATCGCGTCCGCTAAGGTAATAAATTGACGATCGCCAGTTTGCTGCCAGCGAGATTCGTACCAGCCCACCATCAGCATCGCTATCCACGGCTTCCAGCGCCTGACCTGACGACGTAAGGTCTCAGGATCGATTGCCGCCCGCGTTGCATAGGCCGCCACCAGCCTGTCGCGCTGAGCCTCTGTTTCCGTCCAGACGCTTGCCAGTTCCATTGCAACGTCGCCATCGCCGGCATATTCCCAGTCAATCAGCCGAAGCCCATCCGCACCGTGCACCAGATTGCCAGCATGGATGTCCATATGCAAAGGTGCCATGCGTAGCGGTCGCGGCTCTCCCTGTCGCCGCAGCGCTTGTAGCTGTCTAAGCCACAACACCGTACGTCGGGCGGGGGAACATTCCAGCCAGTACCGCTCAAGTAAAGGAAGCAGTGAAATACGCCAGCCGAACAGGGGCTGATGGTGCAACCTGTTTAATAAGTCCACAAGCGGGATGATATCAGGTAAGGTCTCTTTTACTTCTCCGGTAATAAACTCGACCGCCATCCAGTCGCCAAGCCAGTGTGACGGCCTGGGCCCAAGGTCATCAGGCACGCTTTTCAGGGCCCGATACTGGCGTAGAAAGGGAGAAGAGGTAGCCTGATGCCGCTGACGCAGCACCAGGGAATGACGACCGTCACTAATAAGACAGCTCCCGCCGCTCAGACCCGTTAACTGGGCCGCAGCAGGCGCATAATGGGGGAAATAGCGTGACAATATTTCGTCACGCGTCAGTTTATTGCTGTTGAACTGCACCTTTACCCGACCAGATGATTTCACCGGTTTGCACCAGCATCAGTTGCATTTGCAGACCCGGTGCCGTGGCGCTGCCGTTGGCACTGGAGTAGAGCACGTACTGAGCGCCAACATTACGGGCGATCCCAATGGCTTTGCTGCGCGTTCCCAGGCTGTCCTGCGGTGACAGTCCCAGCTGCTGTTTAGCGACACTGAGCTGTTGCGGGGTCACCAGGGTGAATTTACCATTGTTCGCCAGCGCATTACGTAAGACTTCCGTTGCTTCACCGGTGTTGATCGACCCGTTGGTACGGTTGTTCACGCTGTCTACCAGCAATACGCTACCCGCCCCTGCCCCGCTGGCCTGCAACATTTTCCCCACCATCGGTTGAACCGCGCTACTCCAGTCATAATGACGTTCGCGTGGCGCGGGCGCAGTCGTCTCGTCCGGATGCTCAATCGGGCCTGGCTGCTGCGGGAAGGTTGGCACCGTAGGGACCGGGGTTACCGGCTGCTGTGGCTGCTCTGGTACCGGCTGCTGCGGCTGCGGATTCGCTTGATCCACCGGTGCGGGCTCCTGCTCGCCGCGCATGATACAGCCTGAGAGAATAAGGGCTACCGTTGTAAGCAGCGCGTAACGTCCTAATGATTTAATCAATGTTCACCCCTTACAAATAGAGATAAAGTCTGACCTTATGCGCGCCAAGAAAATTAGCGCTGCCGTAAAGCGTGACTGAAGAATGTGCCGGAATAGTGACACGGCGTGGTGTTTCCAGTGGATGCATTTCAAGGCCACGGACGTCATACCAGTAGAAACGATAGTTAATCGTCACCGGCTGCCCGCGCTCGTTGAAAAGACGGGATGAGGCAGAAGGCTGAATATCTTGCGTATTCAGTTTAGGTTCTTCAGCGGTAATGCCTGCAGCCAGCACGGTTGATTCCATGACCAGGGTCTGATCGTTTGCCACCGGAATCGCCGGGCGCGAGGAACACCCCACTGCCGACATTGCCAGCAGCAACAACACCACGCGTCCATTTAGCATATTATGGACCTTTATGTGCCAGCATTGGCCCCAGTGGACGACCACCGACCAGATGCATGTGGATATGCCAGACTTCCTGGCCGCCATGGCGGTTACAGTTCATGATTAAACGGTAGCCGTCTTCAGCAATACCTTCCTCACGCGCAATTTTAGCCGCCACGGTCATCATGCGACCCAGCGCCTGCTCATGCGCCTCAGTCACATCATTCGCCGTAGGAATAAGAATATTAGGCACAATCAGTACATGTGTCGGTGCCTGCGGCGAGATATCACGAAATGCCGTGACAAGTTCATCCTGATAGACGATATCCGACGGAATTTCGCGACGGATAATTTTACTGAAAATGGTTTCTTCGGCCATGATGGTTTCCTTTTTATTCGCGAGGGTTATGCCTCTTTGCTGTGTATGCCTTCAGCACCCGACGACGCAGACGTAAGTATGAGCGAGATTCTTCAACTCTTTCAACTATAACGCTCTTTTTCTTCATTATTTCCTGAGCGCTGGTGACGGAATGCCCGATACCTCCGTTTCCCTATACTAAAACACTATTTCAGTCACCATTCTTACATCTGTTTACATCGTCATTTCGAATGCGTATATTTCGCATTTGCATTTTCATGCGCGTTTATTCCCTAAAAAGAGACGACAGACCCGGCGGCGACAACGTATCGCAGTCAGGACACCTCCGCTAACACACCATTAAGGGTTAATAATGTCTTTCACTACTCACGCCCAGGAAGAGCAGCGTAAATTTGCGTGCGCACCTTCTCTGCTGGCGATGTCCATTGCATTCGCCTTAGTCCCGGCGACGAGCTTCGCGGCTACCGGGGCTGAAGATACCGTTGTTGTTGACGGGAGCGGGCTGCAAACCGATACCAGCCAGGATCAGGATTACAGTGTTAAAACCACGACAACGGGGACTAAACTGCTTTTGGTCCCGCGTGATATCCCACAGTCGGTGAGCGTTATCAGCCAGCAACGTATGCAGGATCAGGAACTGAATACGATAGAAGATGTTCTGGCGAATACGACAGGCGTTAGCGCGGCGCGTATCGACAGTTCACGTACTAACTTCTATGCGCGTGGCTTCTTCATTAGCAATTTCGCCTACGAAGATATGCCTACCTTCCTGGATAACCGCTGGAACTTTAACGATACCGCGGGTGATACGGCGATTTTCGATAAGATTGAAGTGGTGCGGGGTGCGGCGGGTCTGATGAGCGGCACCGGTAACCCCTCTGCTTACGTCAATATGGTGCGTAAACACGCTGACAGCAAAGAATTTAAAGGCAACGTTTCTGCCACCTACGGTAGCTGGGATAAGCAGCGTTACGTTCTTGATCTTCAGGCCCCGCTGACTGAATCCGGCGCCGTACGTGGCCGTGTCATTGCAGGCTATCAGGACAATGACTCCTGGCTTGAACGTAACCATTATCGCAAGAAATTTGTCTCTGGCATCATTGATACGGATATCACTGACTCAACGACCCTGTCTCTGGGCTATGACTACCAGGAAAGTGAAGACGACAGCCCGACCTGGGGTGGTTTCCCTTCTCTCTATAGCGATGGCAGCAAAACCCATTTCCGTCGCGGCTTCAACACCGCGGCAGACTGGGCCTATTCCAACACCGATTCAACGAAAATCTTCGCTAACCTGACGCAGCGCTTTGATAACGGCTGGGAAGCTAAAGTCAACGCGATGCATGCAGAAACCAACTTCGATAGCAAACTGATGTACATCGACGGCTATCCGGACAAGACCACCGGTCTGTACGACTCTGCAGCATTCCAGGGAGCCTGGGGCGGATGGAACCGGGGTGAGCGTAAGCAGGACTCGGTGGATGCTTTCGTGCGCGGTGGTTACGATCTGTTAGGTCGACAGCATGAAATTATGTTTGGCGGCAGCTATAGCCGTCAGCGTAACAACTATGACAATTCTTACCCGGTGAACGATAACTACGGGCTGATGGACGTGGGTAATATTCATCAGTACAACGGTAATACGCTGGCCGATCCGCAGTGGTCTGACTGGGCGCTATACCAGCGCGATATTATTCGTCAGAAATCACTTTACACTGCCACCCGCCTGTCACTGGCGGATCCGCTGCACCTGATCCTCGGCGCGCGCTGGACCGAATGGAGCGCGAAGTACAATCTCGAGCGTAAACCGGACGAAATTCGTAACGCCAAAGCGGATAAAGTCACCCCCTATGCTGGCCTTGTGTATGACATTGATGATACCTGGTCTGCATATGCCAGCTATACCTCCATCTTCCAGCCAAGCGGGCAGCGCGACGCTAACAGCGAATTCCTCGATCCGACCACCGGTAAGAGCTACGAAGCCGGGGTGAAAGCTGACTGGTTCAATACTCGCCTGACCGCAAGCCTGGCCGTATTCCGTACCGAGCAGGATAATGTGGCGGTCAATACCGGTGTCGCGATACCGAACTCTGGCGGACAAACCGCTTATAAATCTGTAGACGGTACCGTAAGTAAAGGGATTGAATTTGAACTGAACGGCGCGCTCACCGATAACTGGCAACTGACCTTTGGCGCCAGCCGTTATATCGCTGAAGATGGCGACGGCGTCGCGGTGAACCCGGATCAACCGCGAACCACCGCTAAACTGTTCACCCGCTACCAGCTGCCAATGCTGCCGGAACTGGCGGTCGGTGGAGGTGTGCGCTGGCAGAATAAAACCTGGCAGGATCTCGATAACGGCCCGAACGGCGTTTCGCGCATCAGTCAAGATGGCTACACCGTGGTTGACCTCTTCACTCGCTATCAGGTCACCAAAACGTTCTCGGTGCAGGGCAATATCAATAACCTGTTCGATAAAGAGTACTACGATTACCTCGGCAGCTACGGCGTCTACGGCGCGCCGCGTAACTTCTCTATCAGCGCCAACTACAGTTTCTAAGTATAAGCGATCGCGAGGGGAGCCAGAGGGCTCCCTTTTTTTATGGCCGCTAATCCGGGTTTGGGTATGTTCTCCGCACTGCCCATGCTTGACCTTGTCTCAAGCAGGTATCCATACGGCAACGGTAGTCCCTTCTCGTCAGGTACAGGCAATAAAAAAGGCAGCCTTGCGGCTGCCTCAGTCTCCCCAGACTTTATGGCTTAGTGGCTACGGATGTAGTCATCCATTTCGGTTTTCAGGTTATCGGATTTGGTACCGAAGATTGCCTGAACACCAGAACCAGCAACCACCACCCCTGCAGCGCCCAATTTTTTCAGGCCCGGCTGATCTACTTTAGCCACATCGGCCACGCTCACACGCAGACGAGTGATACAAGCATCAAGGTTGGTGATGTTCTCTTTGCCACCGAAAGCAGCAACCAGAGCCGGTGCCATTTCGCTTGTTGCCGTTGCTTTCGCATCTTCTGACGCGTCTTCACGACCCGGTGTTTTCAGATCCAGCGCTTTAATCAGCACACGGAACACGGTGTAGTAGACCGCGGCGTAGCACAGACCGACAATCGGGAACAGCCAGATTTTGCTGGCGTTACCGCTCAGGACCACAAAGTCGATCAGACCGTGAGAGAAGGACGTACCGTCACGCATACCCAGCAGGATACAGATCGGGAAGGCCAGACCAGCCAGTACCGCATGGATTGCATACAGAATCGGCGCAACGAACATGAAGGAGAACTCGATCGGCTCGGTAATACCGGTCAGGAACGAGGTCAAAGCTGCGGAGATCATGATGCCGCCCACTTTCGCACGGTTCTCTGGTTTAGCAGAGTGCCAGATTGCAATCGCTGCAGCCGGCAGGCCGTACATTTTGAACAGGAAGCCACCAGACAATTTGCCTGCAGTCGGGTCACCTGCCATATAACGTGGGATATCGCCGTGGAAGACCTGACCTGCTGCGTTGGTGAATTCACCAATCTGCATCTGGAAAGGAACGTTCCAGATATGGTGCAGACCGAACGGTACCAGGCAGCGTTCAATGAAGCCATAGATACCGAACGCGACAACCGGGTTCTGGTATGCAGCCCACTGAGAGAAGGTCTGGATAGCCGTACCGATTGGAGGCCAGATAAAGGACAGAACCACGCCGAAGATGATAGCCGTCATACCGGAAATGATCGGTACGAAGCGCTTGCCAGCGAAGAAGCCCAGATACTCAGGCAGCTTAATACGGTAGAAACGGTTGAACATGTAGGCTGCAATCGCACCCGCGATGATACCGCCGAGAACACCGGTATCCGCCAGGTGTTTCGCCGCGATTTCTTCAGCAGGTAAATGCAGCACCAGCGGTGCAACCACAGCCATGGTTTTCACCATGATGCCGTAGGCTACGACAGCAGCAAGACCGGAAACGCCGTCGTTATTGGTGAAGCCCAGTGCAACACCGATAGCGAAAATCAGTGGCATGTTGGCAAAAACGGAACCGCCCGCTTCGGCCATAACATGAGAAACCACTTCTGGCAGCCAGCTGAAGTTTGCAGAACCGACGCCCAGCAGGATACCTGCGATCGGGAGTACGGATACTGGCAGCATCAGCGATTTACCGACCTTCTGCAGGTTAGCAAATGCATTCTTAAACATAATTGAGAGTGCTCCTGAGTATTTGTGCTTTTTTTACGCTTTTTGCGCATTGGCACGGGGGGAGAACCGTGCCGTGGACAGGACATCTAAGTGCCCTTTATTTATTACACAGAGTAAAATAAATAAGCTTTTGTTTGTTTGACGGGTATCACGTTTCAGCTAGCGTCCGTCTTAAAACTTTCATAGATTTACAAAAACCATTACTGAATATGTCAATAAGAGCATTCACCGCCCTTTTTATGGCGGTGAACTTTACTCTGAATGTCTATTAATTACGAGGACTAAAATAAGCTGGGAATTCAGGCAGATTGCAGGCGGATGGGGTCGATATGGAACAAGGTCGCAAAGTTTTCAGTGGTTTGTTGCGCCAGTTGTTCGACCGAAACGCCTTTTAAAACCGCCATGTATTCAGCCACATCTCTGACGTAAGCGGGCTGGTTCTCTTTTCCACGATGAGGAACCGGAGCCAGATAGGGCGAATCCGTTTCCACTAACAGACGATCCACAGGAACATAGCGCGCAGCATCGCGCAGCTGTTCCGCATTACGAAACGTGACGATGCCCGAAAAGGAGATATAGAAGCCCATATCAAGCAGCGCTTTTGCCGTTTCTCTGTCCTCAGTAAAACAGTGTAGTACGCCACCGCATTCTGAGACCTTCTCATCACGTAATATCGCGAGCGTATCAGCACGCGCATCGCGGGTATGCACGATCACCGGCTTACTTAATTCGCGACCAATACGAATGTGGTGGCGAAAAGAGTCCTGCTGACGGACTTTGGTTTCCGGTGTGTAGAAGTAATCCAGACCGGTTTCGCCCATCGCAACGACACCGGGTTCAGCAGCCATA
This sequence comes from Enterobacteriaceae bacterium UBA3516, assembly GCA_002377245.1. Classification (GTDB taxonomy): domain Bacteria; phylum Pseudomonadota; class Gammaproteobacteria; order Enterobacterales; family Enterobacteriaceae; genus CBFFRJ01. Next base: position 30,233 of record DFPL01000076.1, on the reverse strand, counting down.
CGCCGTAAATCTTCTACATCATATGTTTCATCCTGATTAAGCGGATGCACGCCGCAGGAAAAAACCACATCGTTACGCTCGCCCACCAGCTCGCGCATGCCACGATACCCCGGCAGGGTCGTTGCCACGGCGAGGAAAAATTTTACATCGCGGGCAGCCGCTTTGCTCAGCGCGTCGTTAACATCAGTGTGCAAGGTCTGATAATCAAGCCCATCAAGATGGCAGTGTGAATCAACTAAAAACATAATCTCTCTTTCTTAAAGATGCGATGAAGGTAACGTGGCACCAGGTTGCAGGTAACGCTCAACGCGCAGTAACAGATCCGTCAAAAGCAGTTCACGGTTAACCCCTACAACCGTGAGCAACTGCTCCCGGCAGGCCACCAGTGCGTTCAATAAGGCATGCAGACGGCCTGAAGACAGCTGATTCGCCAGTTGGTGAACGAGACCCGTTGCATCCATGTTGGTCAACAGCGTCGTCCGCTGCTGCACTTTTAATGCATCAAGCAGCAATGATCCCAACCAGTGTAGACGTTCGGCAACCTGCTCGTGATTCAGCACCGCAAGCAGTGAAAGCCAGTCACCGCTTTTCAGGCTCTGCTCAAGTGACTGGCAAAGCGTCTGGCGATAGGTCTGATGTTCTGACTGCAGTAGCGCCAGCGCAGCGCCAGGGGCCCCGCCACAAAGCCGCAGTGCCGTGATGATACTGTCGTGGGAGGCTGACACCTCTCGCCCCAGCCATGCGCTGGCATAATTCTCAGCAGGCGGCGACAGATGATGCAAACGGCATCGACTGCGTAATGTCGCCAGCAGCCGTGCGGGTTCACGGCAGCCGAGGAAAAACCAGGTCTCCACGGGCGGCTCTTCCAGCGTTTTAAGGAGCGCATTGGCTGCCGCATCCGTCAGCAAGGTGGCATCCGGGATCCACACAACCTTCGCGCCCCCCAGTCGGGAGCGCTCATAGAGCTTTTCACTGACTTCACGTACCGCATCAATACCCAGCGTAGCTTTGCCTTTTTCCGGGGAGAGGAGGTAATAATCCGGGTGAGTGCCCGCCTGCATCAACTGGCAGCCTTTACAGTGGCCGCAGCTTTTTTGCTGTTCTGGCTGCTGGCATAGCAGGAAACGGCAGAGTGCATAGATGAGCGCATCATCGCCCATCCCCGCTAAAGCATGGACCAGTAACGCATGGTGCCCACGTCCAACCTGATAACTGGCAACCAGTTGTTCATAGTCAGGGCGCAACCATGGATACCATTTCATGCGCCCTGCTCCTGCACCCATGTTGTGACTGTCTGGCGAATTGACGCGATAACATCGTCCAGCGATTGTGTCGCATCAATGGTGCGAATGCGCGCGTCCTGGGAGGCCAGTTCGCGGTAGCGGGCACGCGTGCGGTTGAAGAAGTCGAGGGACTCCTGCTCAATACGATCGAGCTCGCCGCGGGCACGCGCGCGCTTCAGGCCCACTTCCGGCGTCACGTCCAGGTAGAGGGTTAAATCCGGTCGGAAGTCGCCCAATACGGCATCACGTAGGGTAGCAAGCATCGTTTTATCAATACCACGTCCCCCACCCTGATAAGCCTGCGTTGAAAGATCGTGTCGATCGCCAATCACCCAGCAACCGCGAGCCAGCGCTGGTTTAATAACGGTCTCCACCAGTTGAACACGTGCCGCATAAAACATCAGCACTTCGGCTTTATCGGTAATAATTTCATCGCCAACGGCGCGAATATCCAGTACCAGGCTGCGGAGTTTCTCGGCCAGTTGCGTGCCACCCGGTTCACGGGTGAAGGCAATATCCTCTACGCCGAGCTCGCGCAGTGTTTCAACCACCACATCACGCGCGGTCGTTTTGCCTGCACCTTCCAGACCTTCAATGACAATGTATTTACTGCCCATTTTTTTCCTTAAGCACTTTCAGGTAGTCCTGTACTGATTTGTTATGGCTGGTGAGATTGGTATTGAAGGTGTGTCCTCCTTTACCATCTGCCACGAAATAGAGATACGGTGTCTTCGCCGGGTGTGCAGCCGCATTAAGCGACGCCTCGCCGGGCGTGGCAATAGGACCCGGCGGTAATCCGCTAATCACATAGGTGTTGTAGTCTGTCGGACTTTCGAGGTCATTACGCGTCAGCTTTCCATTATAACGCGACCCCATGCCGTAGATCACCGTAGGATCCGTTTGCAGGCGCATGCCAATACGCAGACGGTTGATAAATACCGAGGCAACCTGATCGCGTTCGCTGGCGACGGCGGTCTCTTTTTCAATGATTGAGGCCATGGTGAGCATCTGGTTTTTATCTTTATAGGGCAATCCGTCAATCCGCCCTTCCCATGCCCGATCAACGGCCCGTACCATTTTCTGATGGGCACGCTTGAGCAGAGCAATATCCGTGGTATTGGCGGTATACATCCAGGTGTCAGGCCAGAACCAGCCTTCAACCCAGTCGGGGTGTTCGAAATTGAGTGCGGCGGCAACGGTGGCGTAGTCGTCGTCTTTAAGCGTATGTTTGATCCAAGGGGCAGTACGTAGCTGTGTCAGATAATCGCTTAGACGCATACCTTCAACAAAACGCAGCGGGAATTGGGCTTCTTTGCCACTTTCCAGCAGTTCAAGCATCTCGCGCACGGTCATGTCCGGCGTCAATCGATAGGTGCCCGCTTTAAAATGGGACAAATTCGGCTCAACACGTAACAACCACTGGAATACACGTGGCCGATTGATAATTTTTTCACTGTAAAGCTGTTCGCCTAAGGCAGTGCGCCCGGTGCCAGCTTCCAGTGCAAAAATCGTCTCTTCTTTAATCAAGAGTTGACTGTTTGCTAACTGGCGGACCTTCCAGAGTCCTGCTCCTGCGGCGATGCCCATCACCAGCAGCAGAATGAATATAACGCGTAGCATTTTTTTCATGACGATATCGGATGCTCACAAAGAGGGGCTAAATAGTGGTACATCTCGCGGGATGACCAGTGCTTATCATCCCATTGACGGACCGGGATTAGGGGCATCAGGGCGTTACAGACGACAACTTCATCTGCGGCGTGCAGTGCCTGCGCCATGGCATTCACTTCGATAACGCGGTACTCAGATGCAGCCAGCCGATCCAGACAAAACTGACGCATGATGCCGTTCACCCCTGCCTGGTCAACCCGCGGGGTAAAGACATCGCGGCCCTGACGCCAGAAAATATTAGCGGCACAGCATTCCGTAACCCACCCTTCACTGTCAAGAACCAGCGCCTCGTCAGCGTCAGTTTGCTCAAGATAGCGACGGATCATCACCTGCTCCAGACGATTCAAATGCTTAATGCCTGCCAGCAACGGATTCCTTCCCAACCGAACCGGGCTTAACGCGAGCGTAATGCCCTCTTCCCGCCATTGGGCGTAATGGGCCGGATAAGGCGAAATGCTCACGATACGGGCAGGCGCCTGACAGGTCGCACCCGAATAACCCCGCCCGCCTGCTCCACGGCTGATAATGACCTTCAACACTCCAGTCGTCTGGTGTTCTGCCAGTTGACGCATCTCCGTTTCCAGCGCGGACCATTGGGTAAACGGAATGAAAAGGGCTTCACAGGCTCGCTTCAACCGGGTGAGATGCTGGGGCATGAAATGAATATTACCGTTCAGGATACGGGCCGTGGTAAAGCAGCCATCGCCAAACTGTACCGCCCGATCGTTTGCCGGAAGAAAATTCTGTTCGAGGCCATTAATCAAGAACATAGCGGCTCCTTTTGCATGGGCAGGTAGTTTCGCAGGAGACAATGTGCAGGACAAGGGAAGAAAGCCGAATTAAAAAAGGCCCGACATGCGGGCCTTTCATTACGTGACAGCGCGATTACCGCGGCTCAGACCTTTTTAAAGATCAAAGAGCCGTTAGTCCCGCCGAAACCGAAGGAGTTACACAGAGCGTACTCCAGCCCACTAACCTGACGCGCTTCATGCGGTACAAAGTCGAGGTCACAACCTTCATCCGGGTTGTCCAGGTTGATGGTTGGCGGAACGACCTGATCGCGCAGCGCCAGGATAGAGAAGATGGACTCTACCGCGCCGGCAGCACCCAGTAAGTGGCCGGTCATAGACTTGGTGGAGCTGACCAGCACACGGCTCGCGGCATCACCGAAGATCGATTTAACGGCCTGTGTTTCAGCTTTATCGCCTGCTGGCGTCGAGGTGCCATGCGCGTTGATATAGCCAATCTTGCTCGCCTCAAGACCTGCATCACGCAAGGCGTTTGCCATTGCTGCTGCTGCACCCGCACCATTTTCAGGCGGAGAGGTCATGTGGTAGGCGTCGCTACTCATACCAAAACCGATGATTTCAGCATAAATTTTCGCACCGCGTTTCTTCGCGTGTTCATACTCTTCGAGCATGATAATGCCTGCGCCATCGCCCAGAACAAAACCATCACGGTCTTTATCCCAGGGGCGGCTTGCGGCCTGCGGGTTTTCATTACGGGTCGAAAGCGCACGTGCGGCACCAAAACCACCCACACCCAGAGGGGTGCTGGCTTTTTCTGCGCCGCCCGCAAGCATCGCATCAGCATCGCCATACGCGATAATACGCGCTGCATGGCCAATGTTGTGTACGCCTGAGGTACAGGCTGTTGCGATTGAGATACTTGGCCCCTGAAGGCCAAACATGATGGTCAGGTGACCGGCCACCATATTAACAATTGTCGACGGTACGAAGAACGGGCTAATTTTGCGCGGACCACCGTTCACTAACGACGTGTGGTTGTCTTCGATCAAACCCAAACCGCCAATACCAGAGCCAATAGCGGCACCGATGCGGGTTGCGTTTTCTTCCGTCACTTCCAGGCCAGAATCAAGCATGGCCTGTGCGCCAGCGACAATTCCATATTGAATGAAGTCATCCATCTTGCGCTGTTCTTTGCGCGAGATGATGTCATCACAGTTAAAATCCTTTACTAAGCCAGCAAATTTCGTTGCGTAGGCGCTAGTATCGAAATGGTCGATCAGGCTGATGCCACTCTGACCGGCAAGGAGAGAGGTCCATGTAGACTCTACGGTATTGCCGACAGGAGACAACATGCCAAGTCCGGTCACAACTACACGACGCTTAGACACGCTTGTCCTCCAGGGAGGGATAAATTGGGATTCGTGGGATAAAAGATAAAACTCAGGCGGTCGAATGACCGCCTGGAGATGTTCACTTACGCCTGGTGACCGTTGATGTAATCAATGGCAGCCTGAACGGTGGTGATTTTCTCAGCTTCTTCGTCCGGAATCTCAGTATCAAACTCTTCTTCCAGAGCCATTACCAGCTCAACGGTGTCAAGAGAATCAGCGCCCAGGTCTTCAACGAAGGAAGCATTGTTGGTAACTTCTTCCTGCTTAACGCCCAGCTGTTCGCCGATAATTTTCTTAACGCGTTCTTCGATAGTGCTCATACTCTTAAATTTCCTATCAAAACTCGCTTTCGCGATGGTTTTCGTAGTGTATAAAATGTTGAAAAATTTGCAACTAAATCCCGGCAGTTCGTACCACGATTTTACGCTATTTTGAGGCCTTTCACCCTAATAACGCAAATAATTTTAATCGTGATTAAACCATGTACATTCCGCCATTGACGTGCAGGGTCTCACCAGTGATGTAACCCGCTTCGTCAGAGGCTAAAAATGCAACCGCACTGGCGATTTCTTCAGCACCGCCAAGACGCCCAGCCGGGACCTGCGCCAGAATACCCGCACGCTGATCATCAGACAGCGCACGCGTCATGTCCGTTTCAATAAAGCCCGGAGCAACAACGTTTACAGTAATCCCACGTGACGCGATTTCTCGTGCCAGTGATTTACTGAAACCAATCAGACCGGCTTTCGCCGCAGCGTAGTTGGCCTGACCAGCATTTCCCATGGTACCAACCACAGAACCGATAGTGATGATACGCCCATGACGCTTTTTCATCATAGCGCGCATCACCGCTTTTGACAGACGGAAAACAGATGATAAGTTGGTTTCGAGAATATCGTTCCACTCATCATCTTTCATACGCATCAGCAGATTGTCGCGTGTGATACCGGCATTATTCACCAGAATATCGACTTCGCCAAACTCAGTGCGAATGTTTTCCAGAACAGATTCAATAGATGCCGGGTCGGTCACGTTCAACATCAGACCTTTACCGTTCGCACCCAAATAATCGCTAATGGCTTGCGCCCCGCTTTCGCTGGTCGCCGTACCAATCACTTTCGCCCCACGAGCGACAAGGGTCTCCGCAATTGCGCGGCCAATGCCACGGCTCGCACCGGTAACCAGTGCGATTTTTCCTTCAAAACTCATGGTGTTCCTCTTTTATTGCGCCAGTGCCTCTGACAGGGCAACCGGCTCATTCAGCGCCGATGCCGTCAGGGTATCTACAATGCGTTTAGTCAGACCGGTCAATACTTTACCCGGGCCCACTTCATACAGGTGCTCAACGCCCTGCGATGCAATGAACTCAACGCTTTTGGTCCATTGTACCGGGCTAAACAGCTGGCGAACAAGCGCATGACGAATAGCCTCAGGAGAGGTTTCACACTGCACGTCGACATTGTTAACAACCGGAATTTGTGGCGCGCTAAAGACGATTTTCTCAAGTTCTGCAGCCAGTTTCTCGGCAGCGGGCTTCATCAATGCACAGTGTGACGGAACGCTGACCGGCAGAGGCAGTGCGCGTTTCGCGCCCGCGGCTTTACAGGCAGCACCTGCACGTTCAACGGCTTCTTTATGACCGGCAATCACCACCTGGCCTGGAGAATTGTAGTTCACCGGAGAAACAACCTGCCCTTCAGCCGCTTCTTCGCACGCTTTGGCGATAGATGCATCATCAAGACCGATAATGGCAGACATCGCGCCCGTTCCTTCCGGGACCGCTTCCTGCATGAACTTGCCACGCAGCTCAACCAGACGCACGGCGTCGGCAAAAGGAATCACGCCAGCACAAACCAGTGCAGAATATTCACCCAGGCTATGACCGGCCATCAGCGCAGGCGCTTTTCCGCCCTGCTGTTGCCAGACACGATAAAGCGCAACGGAAGCCGTCAGTAATGCCGGCTGGGTCTGCCAGGTTTTGTTTAATTCTTCTGCCGGACCTTGCTGAACCAATGCCCACAGATCATAACCCAGGGCAGCAGACGCTTCATGAAACGTCTCTTCAACCACCGGATGAGCGGCTGCCATCTCAGATAGCATGCCCACGGTCTGGGAACCTTGTCCCGGGAACACAAAAGCAAATTGCGTCATGTTTTTTATCCTTAATACTAGAAACGGACCAGCGCAGAACCCCAGGTGAAACCACCGCCAAACGCTTCCAGCAGAACTAACTGCCCACGCTGAATTCGCCCATCACGAACGGCTTCATCAAGCGCACAGGGGACAGATGCTGCGGAAGTATTGCCGTGACGATCAAGGGTCACCACAACGTTATCCATCGACATGCCAAGCTTTTTCGCCGTTGCGCTGATAATGCGCAGGTTCGCCTGATGCGGCACCAGCCAGTCCAGTTCGCTGCGCTGAAGATTATTCGCTTCCAGGGTTTCGTCGACGATGCGAGAGAGCTCAGTCACCGCCACTTTGAAGACTTCATTACCGGCCATAGTCAGGAAAATAGGACTGTCCGGGTGTACACGATCTGCATTAGGCAACGTCAGTAGCTCGCCATAGCTGCCATCAGCATGCAGATGTGTAGAAATGATACCTGGCTCTTCAGATGCACCCAGCACTACCGCGCCCGCGCCATCACCAAAGATGATGATCGTGCCGCGATCTTCCGGATTACAGGTACGGGCAAGGACGTCAGAACCGATAACCAATGCATTTTTGACCGCACCGGATTTCACATACTGATCGGCAATGCTTAATGCATAAGTGAAACCTGCACATGCCGCTGCAACATCAAACGCCGGGCAACCTTTAACGCCCAGCATGCTTTGAACCTGGCACGCGGCGCTTGGGAAAGCATGCGTAGCTGAGGTGGTCGCAACGATGATCAGACCAATCTCTTCAGCGCTAACGCCTGCCATGTCCATTGCACGTTTGGCCGCTTCGAACCCCATGGTTGAAACGGTTTCATCAGGCGCGGCGATACGGCGTTCACGGATACCTGTGCGGGTGACAATCCACTCGTCAGACGTATCCACCATTTTTTCCAGATCGGCATTCGTTCGCACTTGTTCAGGCAGATAGCTGCCGGTACCCATAATCTTCGTATACATGTACGCTCAGTCTTTTTCCGGTAACACAGATTCCAGGCGAGCGGCAATTCGCTGAGGAACCTGCCGCTGCACCGCCTGCACTGCCTGTTCAATGGCGACACTGAAGGCTCGCTGATTGGCCGCACCATGACTCTTAATCACCGTGCCGCGCAATCCTAACAGACAGGCGCCATTATACTGGTCGGGGTTGAGGTGACTGAATCGCCTTGTCAGGCTTTTTTGTAACCAACGCTTTAATAAAATCAGCCACCACGACCGTTTTTTACCTTCACCCTGAGATTTCAGCAGTGAAAGGAACATTCTGACAACACCTTCCATGGTTTTTAATGTGACGTTTCCTGTAAAACCGTCACAAACCAGCACATCCGTCTTGCCGGTGAGTAATTCGTTCGCTTCCAGATAACCAATATAGTTAATTGTCGGAACCGCTTTTAGTATGGCAGCAGCGTCATGAATGCTCTCGTGACCTTTGGTTTCTTCTTCACCAATATTCAGTAATGCCACGCGAGGGTTGGTAACCCCTATGACTTCTTCTGCCATCACAGCGCCCATAACCGCAAATTGGGCGAGCATTTTGCCATCACAATCAACGTTGGCCCCGAGATCCAGCACCACCGTCTTGCCTTTTTGCTGATGGGGTAACACGGTGACCAGCGCAGGTCGCTCAATCCCTTGTATCGTTTTAAGCAGCATTTTCGCCAGTCCCATCAGTGCACCGGTGTTACCGGCACTGACACACGCCTCGGCCCGCCCTTCCTTTACCAATTCCAACGCCATACGCATTGAACTACCCCGACTGTTGCGGATAGCGTGCGACGGGCGAGCATCACTGGCAATAACTGACTGCGCCGGGACAATAAGCAGGCGTGAGCGTTGCTCAAAATCAGCTTTTGCGAGCAATGGTGTGATTGTGTCGGGATCGCCGACTAAAAGGAGATTGAGGTGCGAATTAGAATCCAGTGCCTGCAATGCTGCAGGCACTGTCACGGAAGGACCAAAATCCCCTCCCATGACATCTAACGCCAGGGTTAGACGTGTCAAGGTATCGGTATATCCCCGCTTTCACGGGGAAATCCTCACTAAGTTTGATCACGCTTGCGCGTGATTACTTAGTGATTACCTTGCGGCCACGGTAGAAACCGTCGGCAGTGATGTGGTGACGCAGGTGTTTTTCACCAGAAGTTTTGTCTACAGACAGGCTGGTGACTGCGGTCAGCGCGTCATGGGAACGACGCATGCCACGTTTGGAACGGGTTGGTTTATTCTGTTGTACGGCCATGGACCTTACTCCTCAATTACGATTAACCCCGTTTGAGCGGGGAAAACCTATTACTTACGCTTTAAGCTGGCTAATACGGCAAATGGGTTTGGCTTTTGCGCTTCATCAGGCAATTCACCAAAGACCATGTCCGCCTCGGACACTTCACAGTGTTCAGAATCATGCACCGGAACTACAGGCAAAGAGAGAATGATTTCATCCTCGACTAATGCCCGCAGATCGATTTCACCGAATTCGTCAACCTCAATCGGTTCATACGCTTCCGGCAGTGCTTCGGCCTGCTCGTCAGAACGGACAGGGCTGAAACAATATGTTGTGTGAACCTGATGGGTAAACGGCTTACCGCAACGCTGGCATTCCAGAGACACCGTGACCCTCGCATCGCCGGTAATGACCGCAAGGCGTTGGTTATCGATGGCAAAGGAGATGGAGCATTCCACATCACTGTCCACACTGACTACAGACTCGACGACACGGCTGACCTGATCGGGCAGATAGACACCCTGGTAATCAAGGCGCTTTTGAGCCGTGCGGACCGGGTCGAGAGTCAGGGGTAATTTTACCTTTTGCATAGGGCGCGCATATTAACTTTGTAACGTCATAGAGTCAAAGAAAAAGGCAGCCTCAGGTTGCCTTTTGCCAATAATTCGCACACATTGCGGCCTACAGTTTAAAATGCCTGTCATGGTTAAGCCATATTTGGTGAAAAAAATATGTCAGATATTATTCTTGCCTCAACATCACCCTGGCGGCGTGCGCTGCTAGAAAAGCTGGGCATGCGTTTTGAGTGTGCCGCCCCCATCACCGATGAAACCCCGCTGGCGGGCGAATCACCTCGCCATCTGGTCCTACGTCTGGCACAAAATAAAGCCCAGTCGCTCGCCCATCTTTACCCACAACATCTTATTATCGGCTCCGATCAGATTTGTGTCCTTGAAGGAGAAATCACCGGTAAACCGCATACCGAAGAAAATGCGCGCGCGCAGCTGCGTAAAGCCAGTGGCAATATTGTGACCTTCTATACCGGACTGGCGCTGTTTAATTCGGCAACGGGTCACCTACAGACCGAATGCGAACCTTTTGACGTCCATTTTCGTCATTTAAGCGATCAGGAAATTGACGACTACATTCGCAAAGAACATCCATTACAGTGCGCGGGGAGTTTTAAGAGCGAGGGGTTAGGCATTACCTTGTTCGACCGCCTCGAGGGGCGCGATCCTAATACGCTTATAGGGTTGCCACTTATTGCACTGTGCCAGATGCTGCGCCGGGAGCATCGCAACCCATTACTCAGCTGAAAATAGATTAACCCGCCGGTAATGTATAAAAAGGGTAGTCATCACGACTACCCTTTTTATTACTTCTGCTGACGTAAGACCTGGAGGCAGTGCTTCAGCGCATTGTCGAGTGGCGCTTCGATGCGGATCGTCTCGCCGGTGTTCGGATGGGTAAACTTCAGTGCCGCCGCATGAAGGAACAGGCGAGATAACCCCGTGCCCGCAAGCTGACGGTCAAACTCCCTATCGCCATAACGGTCGTCAAACGCAATCGGATGACCGGCGTGCAGAGTGTGTACGCGGATCTGGTGAGTGCGGCCGGTGACCGGGCTGCAACGCATCAGGGTGGCGACCTCATAGCGTTCTTCTACTTTGAAGCGGGTTTCAGACGGCTTCCCTTCCTGATTGACACGCACAATGCGCTCACCGCTTTGCAAAATGTTTTTCAGCAGCGGTGCCTGCACCACTTTGACGTGAGACTGCCACTGGCCGCGCACCAGCGCGAGGTAATCCTTCTGCATGCCTTTATCACGTAACTGCTCATGCAGTGAACGCAGCGCAGAACGCTTTTTCGCCACCAGCAGCACCCCAGACGTATCGCGATCCAGACGGTGTACCAGTTCGAGAAAACGCGCCTCAGGGCGTAATGCGCGCAAACCTTCAATAACCCCGAAGCTCAAACCACTGCCACCATGCACGGCGGTACCGGACGGTTTGTTGAGGACCAGAATGTGGTCATCCTCATAGAGAATAACGTCGTTGAGGGCAGCCACTTTCTGCAAGTGCGGAGAAACCGCTTCCTCTTCTTTTTCAGAGACGCGCACCGGCGGGATACGTATTTCATCCCCGGCTTCCAGCTTATATTCGGGTTTGGTGCGACCTTTATTTACCCGCACTTCACCCTTACGAATGATGCGGTAAATCATGCTTTTCGGCACACCTTTGAGCTGGGTGCGCAAAAAATTATCGATACGTTGCCCCGCTTCGTCATCAGCGATAACAACAAATTTTACGGATGGGTTCTCAGTTTTCATGGGAGGCGATTCTAATTATCGCAGATGATTAGCGCCACTCATTTTTCTATGCTTATATTTACTCTTGATCCTGGAAGACTACGTTCTACACAGATGATTTGACGGTTATTAAATCAATCGTCAGTCAAAAGTGAAAAAACTGTGAGTAACCGGGTGATAAATGGTAAAAGTCAGCTTGCTATAACAGGGTTCGCAAGGAATAATGTTGCAGTTTTCCGCGTTGAATCTTGTGAATACAAGCAATTGTGCGGAATGACCAGTTTTGCCTGTCCGACCATACACGCAGCAATGGCGTAAGACGTATTGGACTTTCAGGCACTTAGCGGGCTGCGGGTTGCAGTCCTTACCGGTAGATGGAATCTTCTCTGGAGAGTTTTTCCCAGGCTGTTCCCCTGATAATTGCGCTGTGTTTTCCACAGGAAATACAGGCAACCGACACACTGCGCCTCTTAAGCGAGCGACAACCGTGAGGTTGGCGACGTGAACAGACACGAGGCCATCGGTTCTCCCCCGGAAAGGCGTTACTATGCCCGCAGCTTAGTCGTCAATGTAAGAATAATGAGTAAGTTACGATGAAAAGAATGTTAATCAACGCAACTCAGCAAGAAGAGTTGCGTGTTGCCCTTGTGGATGGGCAGCGTCTGTACGATCTGGATATCGAAAGTCCTGGACACGAGCAGAAAAAAGCAAACATCTACAAAGGTAAAATCACCCGTATTGAACCGAGTCTGGAAGCCGCATTTGTTGATTACGGCGCTGAACGACACGGTTTCCTGCCCCTCAAAGAAATCGCCCGCGAATACTTCCCTGCCAATTACAATTCTCATGGCCGCCCGAACATCAAAGATGTGCTGCGCGAAGGCCAGGAAGTGATTGTTCAAATTGATAAAGAAGAGCGTGGTAACAAAGGTGCGGCGCTGACAACCTTTATCAGCCTCGCCGGCAGTTACCTGGTGCTGATGCCGAACAACCCGCGTGCGGGTGGTATCTCTCGCCGCATTGAAGGCGATGACCGTACCGAGTTAAAAGAAGCGCTGGCCAGTCTGGAACTCCCGGACGGCATGGGCTTAATCGTGCGTACCGCAGGCGTTGGCAAATCTGCTGAAGCCCTGCAATGGGACCTGAGTTTCCGTCTTAAGCACTGGGAAGCTATCCAGAAAGCTGCCGACAGCCGCCCTGCTCCGTTCCTGATCCATCAGGAAAGCAACGTCATCGTGCGTGCCTTCCGCGATTACCTGCGTCAGGACATTGGCGAAATTCTGATTGATAACCCGAAAGTGCTTGAGCTGGCTCGCCAGCACATCGCCGCACTGGGTCGTCCTGATTTCAGCAGCAAAATTAAACTGTACACCGGTGAAATTCCGCTGTTCAGCCATTATCAGATTGAGTCGCAAATTGAATCCGCTTTCCAGCGTGAAGTGCGTCTGCCTTCCGGCGGCTCCATCGTTATCGACAGTACCGAAGCGCTGACCGCTATCGACATCAACTCCGCGCGGGCAACCCGTGGTGGCGATATCGAAGAGACCGCCTTCAACACCAACCTTGAAGCCGCCGATGAAATTGCCCGCCAGCTTCGTCTGCGTGACCTGGGTGGCTTGATCGTTATCGACTTTATCGATATGACGCCAGTGCGCCACCAGCGCGCGGTGGAAAACCGTCTGCGTGAAGCCGTCCGTCAGGACAGAGCGCGTATTCAAATCAGCCATATCTCTCGTTTCGGCCTGCTGGAGATGTCTCGCCAGCGCCTGAGCCCATCATTGGGCGAATCCAGCCACCACGTCTGCCCGCGTTGTACGGGGACCGGTACGATTCGTGATAATGAATCGCTGTCACTCTCCATTCTGCGTCTCATTGAAGAAGAAGCGCTGAAAGAAAATACTCAGGAAGTGCATGCCATTGTGCCGGTACCCATTGCTTCTTACCTGCTGAACGAAAAACGTTCTGCGGTGAGCGCAATTGAAACCCGCCAGAACGGTGTCCGTTGTGTGATTGTGCCAAACGATCAGATGGAGACACCGCACTACTCCGTACTGCGTGTGCGCAAAGGCGAAGAGACGCCAACCCTCAGCTACATGCTGCCTAAGCTGCATGAAGAAGAGATGGCCCTGCCGTCTGAAGAAGAAGCTGCTGAACGTAAACGCCCTGAACAACCTGCGCTCGCCGCCTTCGTGATGCCGGAAATTCCGCCAGCTCCTCAGGCTCCTGCAGCGCCAGCGGTCCAACCGCAGCAAACTGCCGCGCCGCAAAAAGCAGCGGCACCCGCTGCCCCTGGTTTCCTGAGCCGTCTTTTCTCAGCACTGAAGAGCTTGTTCGCAGGCAACGAGCCTGCTGCCCCTGCTGAAGTGAAAGAAGAGAAGAAGGAAGAGAAACAGGAGCGTTCTCAGGAACGCCGTAAGCCTCGTCAGAACAACCGTCGTGACCGCAACGATCGTGGCGATCGCAATGAACGTGGCGATCGTAATGAGCGTGGCGAGCGTAACGAACGTCGTGATAATCGTGCTGAAGGTAATGAAGCGCGTGAAGGGCGTGAGGATAACCGTCGCAATCGTCGTGAGAAGCCGCAGCAACATAGCGAAGATCGCGAAATTCGCCAGCCAGTTGCGGCTGAAGAAGGCGAAAAATCGAAATCGCGTGATGAGCAGCAGCCACGTCGTGACCGCAACCGTCGTCGTAACAATGAAGACAAACGCCAGGCACCACAGGACGTTAAAGTTCAGGAACGCGAAGAGCAACCTGAACAGGAAGCAGCCCAGGAAGAACGCGTTCAGGTCATGCCGCGTCGTAAGCAACGTCAGTTGACGCAGAAAGTGCGCGTCGGCGAAACGCAGACAAGCGAACCGATTGTTGAATCGGTGGTGGCTGAAGAAGCGCCAGCGCAACGTACTGACCTCGCTAAGCGCGATCTGCCTGCCGTGGTCGACAATGTTACTGAACAGGAAGAGCCTACCGAAGCACGTGACAACGCCGGTATGCCGCGCCGTTCACGCCGCTCTCCGCGTCATCTGCGTGTCAGCGGTCAACGTCGTCGTCGTTACCGTGATGAGCGTTACCCGGTCCAATCCGCAATGCCACTGGCGACTGCCTGTGCATCCCCGGAAATGGCCTCAGGTAAAGTGTGGATCAGCTACCCGGTAGCCCGTGCGCAGGAAGAAGTAGCGGAGACACAAGTGGTTGAGCAACACGCTGATACTGACGTGCGCGCTACCCAGGACGTTTCCCCGCTGGTGGCAGAAGCGGCACTGGTTACCGCCGAAGCCGCACAACAACCTGTTGAGGTTGTTGAAGCGCCGGCACCGGTTGTGGTTGAACCCGAAGCATCCGTTGTTGAACCTCAGCCCGTCGCCGTTGAGACAACGCATCCTGAAGTGATTGAAGCGCCGGTTGTTGAGCAGCCGCAAATCATTGCTAAAGACGATGTGGTTGTTGCCGAAACCATCGCGGAAGAAGCGACGCCTGCCGCAGAAACTGTGGTAACAGAAAGCGAAACAGAGGAACCGGTTGCAGAGATTGTTGCCGAATCCACTGTTGCAGAAGAGCCGGTGTCTGTTGAGCCAGCCCAGAACGCTCCGCTGACTGAAGCCCCGGCTGCCGTTGTGGCTGCGCCTGTTGTTGCCGACGAACCGGCTGCCGCGCCGCTGGCTGCTGCTGATAGCGTCGTGAGCCATGCGACTGCGCCAATGACCAAAGCACCAGCACCTGCCTATGTGCCGGAAGCGCCGCGTCAAAGTGACTGGGTACGTCCGCAGTTCGACTTTGAAGGTAAAGGTTCCGCCGGTGGTCACAGCGCCACGCACACGGCGACGGCACCGGCTACACGCCCGCAGGCTTCGGAGTAACTTAACTTCCCGCTGCCGTAAAAGCCGACCTTCGGGTCGGCTTTTTTATGCCTGCCCGACAGGCTGGCGCATACCACTGAGTCCTGGCATGACTTCCCGCATGAGCTGCAAAAACATCCGCAACCTTGCCGGGTAATAGCGCGCCCAGGGATAAACCAGATGCACCGGCAACGGTGCGGGCTGCCATTCCGGCAACACGGCTATCAGTTTTCCATCACGAATCTCCTGCTCTACCGTCCAGCTGGAAACAGCGGCCACCCCCAGTCCTGCCAGCGCCGTATTACGCGCCACATACAGGCTGTCGGTGTACAAACGCGGCGCCAGCGCGATCCTTTCCCTTTCTCCGCTCACGGCATGCGTGAGGATAATGTCATGCTGATAGAACGTGTTCAGCGCTACCCAGGGTAAATCAGCAAGCTGAGAGGGCGTCGTCAGCGGCGCAAAATGCGCCAACAGATCGGGTGAGGCCACCAGGCAACGAGGAACCTCCGCCAGCAGAACGGACACGGTAGAAGGGTCCACTTCTGCCCCGACGCGTATCGCGCAGTCAATGTTGTCGCTGAGAAAATTTACGGTTTTATCATTAAGCATCCACTCTACGCTGAGCTGCGGGTAGCGCGTCAGGAACTGCGTGAGGGGTGTTAACAGCTGTTCCTGCCCAAAGGCGTGAGGCGCCCGGACCCGCAGCATGCCAACGGGTTCATCCTCCGTCTGACGTAATTCATCTTCCAGCGTTATCCAGGCATCGATAACCCGCTTTGCATGTTGATAACAGCGTTCACCGTCATCGGTGAGTTTCATCGCATGCGTGGTGCGCAACAGCAGCTTTACCCCCAGCAGGGTCTCCAGTGATTGCAGGCGGCGGCTGATGGTTGCCTGTGTGGTATCGAGTTGCCGTGCCGCTGCGGAAAGCGACCCTGTTTCTACGATGCGCACAAGGGTGCGCATCAAGTCCACTCTATCTATACGCTCTGCTCGCAATTCATTCACCATGGTAATACGTTTGACGTATAACCGTTTTATCATCACGCCGTCTACCCCGCCATCCCAAAATCATTAAAAATGCCCACACACCAATTTTGAGGAAAACCTTATGAACCGTCATTCTCAACCGTTAAATGTCGCACGCTGGATAATCTTCGTGCTGGCAATGGGAGCAGGGTTTAGTGTGGCAGCCATCTATTATGCCCAGCCGCTGTTGCCCCTGATGGGCAGTGACTTGCATTTAACCATCGACGGGATGGGGCTGGTGCCGACGCTCACTCAGGCAGGCTATGCACTGGGCATTCTCTTTTTATTGCCGCTGGGCGACCGCTACGATCGCCGTCGGTTAATTCTGGCAAAATGTGCCGCTCTCGCTCTCCTGCTGCTGGCCTGTAGCTTTACCACGACGCTGTCAACGTTGCTGGTAGTGAGTCTGCTGCTCGGAATGGCGGCCACCATGGCGCAGGATATTGTGCCTGCCGCAGCCATCCTGGCGCCTGAAGGGAAACAGGGCAAAACGGTCGGTACCGTGATGACCGGTTTGTTACTGGGGATCCTGCTCTCACGTACCGTGAGTGGTTTTGTTGGTGCCGCCTTTGGCTGGCGCGTGATGTTTCAGTTAGCGGCGGTGAGCATCGCGTTCATCGGCACGCTGATGTGGTTTGTGCTGCCGCGTTTCGCTATCCATTCTACCCTGAGTTACCCTCAGTTGATGAAATCGATGGCGCACCTGTGGCAGCGCTACCCTGCCCTACGCCGTGCTGCGTTTGCGCAGGGCTTTTTATCCATCGCTTTTAGCGCCTTCTGGTCAACCCTGGCGGTCATGCTGCTGGAAAAATATCAGTTAGGCAGCGCAGTCGCGGGCACCTTTGGTATCGCCGGTGCCGCCGGTGCACTTGCCGCGCCGTTGGCAGGCGGCCTTGCCGATAAAGTCGGCGCAGAAAAGGTGACTCAACTCGGTGCCGCGCTTGTCTCGCTCTCGTTTGCGATGATGTTTGTCCTGCCGCTGGTCTCTGCACACACTCAACTGGTGATCATTGCCCTGGCGGCGATTGGTTTTGACCTGGGCCTGCAGTCCAGTCTGGTGGCTCACCAGAACCTGGTTTACGGCCTGGAGCCTCAGGCGCGCGGCAGACTGAACGCCTTATTGTTCACCGTTGTGTTTATCGGCATGGCGCTGGGATCGGTGCTGGGCAGTAAACTCTATATGGTTGCGGGCTGGTCAGGGGTTGTGGCGCTGGCGACGGTGACGGGTGTTATCGCCCTGGTGATTCGCCTCATCGACAATCGCCGTATGCAGGCTGCGGCAAGGAATGTGGGATAAAAAAAAGCCCGCACCGGAGCCGGGGCGGGCATACAGACCCTGTTCAGTTTCAAGACAGGGTCAAAGCAAAATCACTTATTAAGCTGGAACAGCGACATGCCCTGCATGTCGCTAAATGCTTTATAGGAAGCCTGTAACGCAGCCTGCTGCATGGTGTATGAAGAAATGGCAGAGCTCCAGTCCACGTTCACCAAATCACTCATTTGCTGCGTCAGCCCCAGTGAACGGTCATCTCCCAGCGCGTCCAGTTTATCCAGTTCATCGAGTTGGGTCCCCAACTCTGCACGGACGGTCAATACATTGTTCAGCGAGTTGCGTAAACCACGGTTCGCTTTGTCCAGCGCGGCCTGGGAGGTCTCTTTCGCCGTTTCGTCATCACCGACCGGAACTTTCAGCGCGGCAATGGCGTCGTCGAGCATTTCAAAGACGTTAGTCTGTGATGTACCGTTGTTAGGCTCTTTCACCGCATTACTGCTGATGCTGTCGAAAACCTGCGTACCGGTATGGGCAATCACCATGGTGCGCGCGGAATCAACCTGCTGAGTAATGGCTTCAGACCCGCCGCTGTAGGCACCCGTTGTCTTATCAAAGGGCGGTTCGCTGGTTTTGTAACCGCCAAAGATATACCGGCCGTTACCGTCAGTACTGTTGGCCAGGTTCATCAGCTGATCGCGGATCCCCTGCAGCTCAGTGGCCATGGACGCACGGTCATCGTCGCTCATTGAGCCATTTCCAGCTTTAACGATGCTGGTCTGGGCAGCGGTCACCGTGGTGGTCACCTGGCTTAATACGTTTTCTTCCAGCGAGATCTTCTGGTTAGCGAAGGTACGCGCTGTTTTAAATTGTGCGTTCTGCTCTTGCGCCTGAGAGACCACGACCGCCTGAGAAGCGGCAATCGGATCGTCTGAAGGGCGGTTTACGCGCAGCCCGGTAGACATTTGCTCGCCGTATGCCAACCACTTACTTTGTGAGTTGGTGATACCACGCATGTTTTGTTCATACATCATCTGTGTACTGATACGCATCATTCACCTCTTACTTAGCGTATGTTCAGTAACGCATCAAACAGACTGTTTGCCGTCTGCAGAACTTGTGCGTTGGCGAGATAATACTGCTGGTAGCGTTGCAGATTACCGTACTCTTCATCCAGGTTAACGCCGGAGATAGACTGCTGCTGATTACTCAGCTGCGTCACCACATTCTCCTGCGTTGAACTGCTGGTTTTGAGCGTTGACGTCGTTGTACCGATGGTGCTGATGAGTGAGGCATAAGCGTCGTTGAAGGTTTTTGCGCCCCCTACAACTTTCTCTTTTTGCAGATCGAGCAGCTTCTGCCCGTTTTTGTTGTCACTCACGCCAGAGTCCGCATCAGCGGCCATGGCAATTTTTGACTCATCGGTAATCGCCACATCCATATTGATGATGGCGTTAGCAACCGGCTTAACAGTAAAACTGTCGTTCTTCGCGGCGGTGCCGGAAACCGAAACTTTCAGGCCATCAAAGGCCAGCTTTCCATCGGAGCCTGGCGTCGCGGCAAAGGTCGTATTATCAGCAAGACGCGTAACGCTCCAGCCAGCATCCGTTTTGGTCAATTTGTAATCAGTGGCTTTCACGCTCGCGCTGCTGGTCACTTCGGCTGACAATATCGCCGTGCCCGTGTTGTTTGCATTACTTAGCGTGCTCGGGCTACCAATGTTGAAGAAATCGGTCCCTTTCGTGCCATCAACGTCATAACCGGCGTTGTGCTGGGTGTTAAACGCATCAGCAAATGAGAGCGCCAACTGCCCGAGAGTATTACGTGTCTGATCCAAATCCTGCGAGCGGAACGTTAACAGACCACCGAGTGAACCCGTGGTGAGCAGTTTTTCCGGGATTTCAACATTGCCCGCAGTATTGTCCACATAGGCCACGGTGGTACGGGACGGATCGTCACTGGAGGCAACGGCCGCCAGTTGACGTGCGGTACTCCCCTGCACCAGCGTGTAGCCATTGGCCATGGTCACGTTAAAGGTATTGCTGTCCTGAACGCTGACTTCGACGCCGACAATTTTGTTCAGCTCACTGACCAACTGGTCGCGCTGATCGAGCAGATTGTTTGGAGACGCACCCGCGCCTACGCCGGTCAGGCGAGAAATCTGGTCGTTTAAGTTGGCGATCTGCTTGGTGTAGCTGTTGATCTGGTCGACGCTCGACGAGACCGAAATATTGATCTGTTTGTCCTGATCGCGCAGGTACTGGTCGGTCACCTGGAACTGGTTGACTAACGCATCGGCTTTGCCGAGTAAGCTTTGACGAGAAGCCGGATCCTCGGCATTACTCACCAGCGTTTGCAGGCTGGAGAAGAAGCCCTGCAGGGACGTCGACAACGAGTTGGTAGTACTTGAAACCATGTCGTTGATTTTAGACATCTGCTGATAGCGAGCCGTCAGACCGCTGCTCTGCGTTTCGGCACCGCGAAGCTGGTTGGTGATAAACGAATCATATTCGCGCTGCACGCCGGAGATAAAGGCACCATTACCCACCCAACCCCCTGCGCCAAGGGTACTGTTGGCAGCAGAAATAATGGTCGTCTGACGGGTATAACCCGCCACGTTATAACTGGCGATGTTATTACTGGTGGTACTGAGTGCTGCCTGGGCCGCACTCAGGCCGCTCATGGCGCTGTTAATCAAGCTGGACATGAAGATTCCTTATTAACTTTTAAGACATAAGTCCTGTTAACGATTATCGGCAACCTTGAGCTGAACTTGAGCCGTTTCAGAACAGATTTTCAATATCATTGCTGTACGCTTTGCTGACCTTCTCCCCCATGGATTTAAGCTGCTGAATCATGGAGGTTAATTTCTGCGCATACTTAGGATCGGTAGCATATCCGGCGCTCTGCAGGGCCTGAGCGCCCTGCTCAGCGGTGGCTGCGGTAGTCACGGCGGCATAACGTGGATTACGGGTCAGCATGCCGACATAATCGGACAAGGCTTCAAGATAGGAGCTGTACACACGGAATTTCGCTTTCACTTTCTTCGCTTCGCCGTTTTCGAATTCCGTGGTCGTAATCTCAGTGACCGGCCCCTTCCAGCTTGAGGTCGCTTTCACGCCAAACAGGTTAAAGCTCGGTTCGCCGTTCTCGCGTTTAATCTGCCGTTGGCCCCAACCCGACTCCAGTGCCGCCTGGGCCAGGATCAGGTGGTGCGGTACCCCGCTCTGCTGGCTCGCCAGACGCGCCGGCAGGGAAAGCTGAGCGAGGAAGTCTTTGCTGTCGCCGCTCATTGGCTCATCACTGTTTTCCGGCGCTTTTGGCAGCGCCTTACGCACCATCTGCGCGATGGTCTGATTTTGCCAGGTATTGACGGTTTCCAGGTCGAACTTCATCGGCACCTGCTGCATCTGGTCACCCGCTTC
This sequence comes from Enterobacteriaceae bacterium UBA3516, assembly GCA_002377245.1. Taxonomy (GTDB): domain Bacteria; phylum Pseudomonadota; class Gammaproteobacteria; order Enterobacterales; family Enterobacteriaceae; genus CBFFRJ01. Next base: position 8,885 of record DFPL01000076.1, on the reverse strand, counting down.
AACCGGTGCCTGGCCGCCCGTCATCTGTTTGACCATCATTTCAGCCAGTCCCAGCCCTTTCCCGGCCGTCATCTGCTGAGCAATTTGTTGGTCATACATGCTGGTATACAGCCGCGTTGAATCACTGCTGAACAAACCGTCTTTCGGCAAGGCTTCACGCATGCTTTTCAGCATCATTTGCACGAACATCCCTTCAACCTGACGGGCAACAGGCCGGATGTTGGCCTGCGGATCCTGTCCGGCTTTCACCTTCAGTTCATTCAGGGATTGTGCATCCCATGCAGCACTTGCATTCAGACGGCTGTCAGTCAGCATCAGATGATCTCCAGCTTGGCACGCAGGCAACCTGCCGTTTGCATCGACTGCAGAATAGACATCAGATCAATCGGTGTTGCACCCAGCGCATTAAGCGCACGCACGACGTTGTTCAGGTTGGCGCTGGAACGAATGCTTTGCAGCGACCCGCCGCTCTGACGCAGATCGATCTGCGTTTGTGGGGTGACCACCGTCTGACCACCACCAAATGGCGTGTTCGGTTGGCTCACGTTTGCAGACTGGTTCACCGTCACCGAGAGATTACCCTGCGCAACCGCACAATTATCCAGCGTGACTTCGCGGTTCATGACCACCGAGCCGGTACGGGAGTTAATCACAATTTTGGCATCCTGCGGCGCGGCCCCAACTTCGAGGTTCTGGATATCAGCCAGCATGCGCACCTGAGAGCTGCCGCCCTGAGGCACACGCACCTGAACGGTACGCGCATCTAATGCGGTTGCGCCGCCCATGCCACGACGGTTAATGGTGTCAGCAATTTGCTGCGCCATGGTGAAATCGTCCTGATTAAGCTGCAGGTTGAGGGTGTTGCCATTGCCGAACTGCGAAGGCAACTCACGTTCGATCACGGCACCGCCGGTGATACGCCCCCCGTTGAGCTGGTTCACCGCCACGCTGCTACCGCCTGCGGAAGCACCTGCGCCGCCGACCAGAATGTTACCCTGCGCCAGCGCGTACACCTGACTATCCACCCCTTTCAGCGGGGTCATCAGCAACGTACCGCCGCGAAGGCTTTTGGCGTTACCCATTGAGGAGACGACAACATCGATCGTCTGCCCCTGACGGCCAAATGCAGGCAGTTGCGCGGTCACCATGACCGAGGCCACGTTCTTTAACTGCATGTTGGTGCCGGCAGGCACGGTGATGCCCATCTGCGAGAGCATGTTGTTAATACTTTGGGTGGTAAATGGCGTCTGGGTCGTCTGGTCACCGGTCCCGTCCAGGCCAACCACCAGGCCATAGCCAATCAGTGAGTTTTCACGTACGCCCTGTACACTGGTGAGGTCCCGGATACGCTCAGCCTGGGCAACAGTCGCCAGCAGGATTAACGCCAGTCCAGTCAGATATCTAAACATAATTCACCCCGGTTACATCGGCGATAAGTTGAGGAAGAAACGTTGCAGCCAGCCCATGTTCTGCGCTTCGTTGATGTAGCCATTGCCCACATATTCGATACGCGCATCCGCCACCTGGGTGGACGGAACCGTGTTGCTGCCGCTAATGGTGCGTGGATTCACGACACCCGAGAAGCGGATGAATTCAGTGCCCTGGTTGATGGCAATCTGTTTTTCACCCACGACATGTAAGTTGCCATTGATCAGTACCTGATCGACGGTGACGGTCAAGGTGCCGCTAAAGGTATTGCTGGCATTTGCGCCGCCTTTACCATTAAAGGAGTTGCTACCAGAGCTCGAGAGATCCGCGCGGGCATTACCAAACAGTCCCTCAAGGTAGCGAGGGGTGGTATCCATGCCGAAACTGCTTTTGCCTTCACGGCTGGCGTTGGCGGATGAGCTTTTGCTGGCGCTAACGTTTTCAGTCAGAACTAACGTCAGCGTGTCGCCCACATTACGCGGACGTCTGTCTTCAAACAGCGGCTGATAACCATAGTTGATCGGCTGCGCGGTTTGATAAATAGAACCATTGACCACAGGAACGGGGCCTGGCATTGGTTGGGCGGTGGTGGCGCCCTGCACCAGCGGAGTTGAAGGAACCCATGCACACCCGCTAAGGGTTACAGCCAGTAAAGCCAAAACAGGGTAACGGCCGGTGGTGATTTTTTGCATTACATTCATCTTCAAAATCAGGGTTCCGGTGTGGCCTGTTATGACCACACCGGAATACGCCTTAGAGTTGCGACAGTTTCTGCAGCATCTGATCGGTTGTGGAGACCGCTTTGCTGTTGATTTCATACGCGCGCTGAACCTGGATCATATTGACCAGCTCTTCAGCAACGTTGACGTTCGAGGTTTCCACATAGCCTTGATACAACAGACCCGCACCGTTAAGGCCCGGCGTCGTATCGTTCGGCGCACCTGAAGATTGGGTTTCGATGTACAGGTTTTCACCAATACTTTCGAGACCGGTATCGTTCATAAAGGTCGTCAGGTTTAACTGGCCTACCTGTACCGGTGCTGCGGCCCCCTGCTGTGTCGCACTGACCACACCATCACGACCGATGGTAATGCTCAGGGTATTTGCCGGAATCGTGATGGCAGGCTGAACCTGGAAACCGCCCGCGGTCACCAGTTGACCATTCTGATCGACCTGGAATGAACCGTCACGGGTATAAGCCGAGGTGCCATCCGGCAAAAGGACCTGGAAGAAGCCCTGGCCTTTGATAGCCACATCTTTGCTGTTATTGGTCTGCGACAGGTTACCCTGGCTATGCAGACGCTCGGTCGCAACCGGGCGCACGCCCGTACCAATTTGCAGACCGGAAGGCAGTGTTGTCTGTTCAGAAGACTGCGCACCGGGTTGACGAATGGTCTGGTAAAGCAAATCTTCAAATACCGCGCGTTGACGTTTGAAACCGTTGGTGCTGACGTTTGCCAGGTTGTTGGCAATAACGTCCATATTGGTTTGCTGTGCATCAAGGCCGGTTTTAGCGATCCATAATGAACTGATCATAGGAAATCCTGTTTATTAGCTCAGAGACAGCAACTGGTTGGCGCGCTGCGCATTTTCATCAACGCTGCCAATCACTTTCATCTGCATCTCAAATCGGCGTGCGCTGGCTATCATATCGGTCATCGCCTCCACCGCTTTAACGTTACTGCCTTCAAGCACGCCCGACATGACAGTAATTGTCGGATCTGCTTGTAAAACCGGGCCTCGGGTCGCTTGTGCCGCCTGGCTCAGACGGAAGAGACCGTCATCCCCACGCACCACTTCATTTCCCTGCGCTTTCACCAGTTTCAACTTTCCGACCGGTGAGACCGTGTTCGGCGCATCACCCGCGGTCAGTGCAGAAATCGTACCGTCAGCCGCAATGGTCACCTGAGAACCTTCCGGCACCGCAATGGGGCCCGCTTCACCGATGACCGGCTGACCACCGATGGTCAACTGTCCGGTAGGACTTACCTGGATGTTACCGTTACGGGTATATCCTTCACTGCCATCTTTACTCTGTACGACAAGCCAACCGTCCTGCTGCAATGCTACGTCCAGCGGGCGTGAGGTGTAGTCCATCTGACCGGGCGTCATATCGGCGCCCGGCGTCGATTCGACCACCAGCGTACGGGTCGGCACGGACATCCCTTGTACCGGTACCGCACGCAGCGCGTTGAGCTGAGCGCGGAACCCGGGTGTTGATGCGTTTGCGAGGTTGCTGGCAGTGACAGCCTGCTGGTTCAGCGTCTGGCTGGCGGCACCCATCGCGGTATATATTGCGTGATCCATTAGGCCATCCCGTCAGGCGATTAACGCAGGTTAACCAGCGTGTTGAGGATCTGATCCTGGGTTTTGATGGTCTGCGCGTTCGACTGATAGTTACGCTGTGCGACAATCATATTCACCAGTTCTTTACTCAGATCGACGTTGGAAGCTTCCAGCGCACCGTTGGTCAGGGTACCGAAGTTACCGGTACCTGCGGTGCCCAGCAGCGCAACACCAGAGGCGTTGGTTGCAGACCAGACGTTATCACCTTCAGATTTCAGCCCTTCGTTGTTGGCAAAGTTTGCCAGCACGATTTGACCCAGCAGCTGCGTCTGTTCGTTGGAGTAAGTCCCGACCACGGTACCGTCATCATTGATGGTGTAGCTCACCATGCTGCCCGGCTTATAACCATTCTGCGACGTGGAAACAATGGCGCTGGTGCCCACGTTCTGCTGCATGGAGCCCTGGAAGCTCAGTGAGAAGGAGGACGGCGTCGCGCCGCTCAACGCACCGGTAGTGACGTTGATGGATGGCGTGGCATTCGGGGTGGTCGCCAGGGTATAGGTATTGGTCGCGGTATTCAGGGTGTAGTTGTAAACACCGGCCAGATTACCGTTGGCGTCAAAGTTCATTTGCGCGGATTTGGTCGCGGTGGAACCGGCTACGCTGGTATCCTGGGTGTAGATATCCCACTTGTTGTCTGCCGTTTTGACGTAGTACACGTTCATGTCATGAGCGTTACCCTGGGTGTCATAAACGGTGACCGGGCCTTTTTTGTTGTAGCTGCTGGCGTTCGATGGATCGAAAACGGCCACCGTCGGTACGGCGTCCGTGGAGTTCAGGTTCATCTGCATCGCAGCGGTGGTGGTGGTTTTCGCGGACATCAGATCGTTCGGAATATTGATTCCGGTCGGGTTGCCCCCGGTCTGAATCTCCGGCGGAGAACCGACAGCAGCATAGCCTGTGACAGCCAGACCCTGCATGTTCACCAGGTTACGGTTGGCATCGAGGGTGAACTGACCATTACGGCTGTAGTAAACAGAACCGTTAGTATCGGTCAGGCGGAAGAAACCGTTCTGGCTGATTGCGACGTCCAGGCCACGACCGGTGTTGGTGGTGGTGCCATCGTTGAAGTCCTGAGTAATACCCGCAACTTTAACGCCCAGACCGACTTTCGATCCCGCGAACATGTCGGCGAAGGATGCAGTACTGGATTTAAAGCCATACGTGGCGGAGTTGGCGATGTTGTTACCAATAAGATCGAGGTTAGTGGCCGCAGCATTCAAACCGCTGACCGCTTGTGAAAAGGCCATGACTTACTCCTGATAAGTGTTAAGGCTTAAATAATCTGCCGAACTTCGTCGAGCGTGGTATTACCGTAAGTACCCAGATCCAGGGTACTGCCATCAGATGTACGCGTTACCGCCTGCACCAGCGCGTACTGCAACGGTTGTGCCACCAGTTGCGTTGCGCCAGAGCTTGCGGCAATAGAAACTTTGTATGAACCATCGGTCGCCGTGGTCCCGTCAGTCAGCTTGCCGTCCCAACTGAAGGTGTGTACGCCCGCTTTCAGGGCACCCAGTTCGATGGTTTGCACCACGGTGCCATCTTTATTGGTGATAGTGGCAGTGACTTTATCGGCCGGCTGTTCCAGCTCAACACCAAACGGCGTGGTAGTGGAATTACCCGCCAGCACGGTGGTGCCCGGAATCATTACACCATGACCAATCAGCGTACTGGCCTGAACGGATTCGTTGTTGTTGATCTGCCCGGAAATGGAACCCAGGGTGGTATTCAGTTTTTCAATACCGTTCAGGGTGCTGATCTGCGCCAGCTGCGACGTCAGTTCATTGTTTTCCAGCGGGTTAGTCGGATCCTGGTTTTTCAACTGGGCAACTAACAGGGTCAGGAAGCTGCTTTGCAGATCCGACGCGCTGCTCGTCGTCAGCGAAGAAGAGCCGCTACTGCTACTGGTGGAACTGACACCGCTGTTCGTTGTGTCATTCACATTTACGGCGATAGACATAAGCGTCTCCTTTACTGGCCGAGAGTGAGCGTCTTGAGCATCATGCTCTTAACGGTATTAAGCACTTCTACGTTTGCCTGGTAGCTGCGCGAAGCGGACATGGTGTTGACCATCTCCCCGACCACATCCACGTTAGGCATTTTGACGTAGCCATTGTTGTCCGCCAGCGGGTTACCCGGCTGGTAAACCAATTTATCAGGGGCCTGGCTTTCCACCACGTCGGCCACTTTGACGCCGCCTGTTGCCTGACCCGGTGCCGCATCAACCTGAAAAACGACCTGCTTGGCACGGTAGGGTTGGCCATCAGGCCCGGTGACGCTGTCGGCGTTTGCCAGATTACTGGCCGCCACGTTCAGGCGCTTAGACTGCGCCGTCAGTGCCGATCCGGCGACATCAAAGATATTCAGTAAAGCCATCTGTTAATTCCCCTGTAGCACGCTTTGCATGCTCTTAATCTGCCCGCCCAGCACGGTCAGACCCGTCTGATACTTCACGCCATTGTCGGCAAACTGCGTACGCTCACGGTCCATATCGACGGTATTGCCATCCAGTGAAGGCTGGTCGGGGATGCGATATAACAATTCGGTAGACGCAGGCGCGACAGCCTGCGCCGGAATGTGGCGGCTTGAAGTCAATGCCAGCGCGACGCCGTTGGTCTCAGGACGGCCACGCTCCATGACTTTTTTCAGCTCACTGGAAAAGTCCAGATCGCGTGCCTGATACCCTGGGGTATCGGCGTTGGCGATGTTCGCGGCCAGGATTTCCTGGCGCTTTGCGCTCAGATTCAGCGCTTCTTGCTGAAACCGTAACGCGGCATCAAGTTTGTCGAGCATGACGTCCCCGCTGATGAGAATTATTTAGTCAATAGCTTAAATCTCATTACGGGCGCGTTATCGTCAGAATAAGAGCAAAATGCGTCGCTATTTATTGCGTTGATAGATTTGCTCCCCGGTTAGAATTCTGTCATCCCTTCTACAGGCAGGAGTCTGCGATGAATTTTCTGAAAATCGGTTTAGCCGCAGTCTTACTGTTTTTAAGCCAGAATGTGTTGGCGCAGGATCTTAACGCGCAGTTGACCTCATTCTTTGCCACCCGTCTGGCGGGTTTCAGTGATGAAGTGGCGGTGACGATTCGTACGCCGAATAACCTTCTCCCGGCATGTGAACAACCGGCACTAAGCGTGACGGGGAATGCAAAGCTGTGGGGCAACGTCAACGTATTGGCAATATGCGGTAATGAAAAACGCTATTTACAGGTCAACGTCCAGGCGACGGGGAACTACGTTGTCGCCGCGCAGGCCATAACCCGTGGCAGTGCGCTTGACCCCGGTAGCGTCAAGCTCGCCCGAGGGCGACTCGATCAATTACCGCCTAAAACCATGCTGGATATCGCCCAGGCGCAGGACGCCATCAGCCTGCGCGATTTGGCGCCAGGCCAGCCCGTGCAGCTCTCTTTACTCCGCCAGGCCTGGCGAATCAAAGCCGGGCAACGCGTTCAGGTGATTGCCAACGGTGATGGCTTTAGTGTAAATGGTGAAGGTCAGGCTTTGAACAATGCAGCGGTCGCGCAGAATGCCCGGGTCAGGATGGCCTCAGGTCAGATTGTCAGCGGTACGGTGGGGTCTGATGGGAATATTCTTATTAATCTATAATCTTTTTAAAGAATTTGCGGCCACTGCCGATAATTAAGCAACGACTGAAGATTGGCAGATCCCAAACGCCGGGAACCTCAATGAGGAAACACTATGAGCATTGATCGTACATCGCCCTTAAAGCCGGTTAGCACTGTCCAACCGCGTGAAGCCAGCGAAACGCAGGCACAAAAAGTACGTCAGGAAAAATCAGCGACGGCTAACAGCACCAATGTCACTCTCAGTGACGCGCAGGCAAAACTGATGAAGCCGGGTACAAACGATATCAATATGGAACGCGTTGAAAAACTCAAAACCGCGATCCGCAATGGCGAACTGAAAATGGATACCGGCAAAATTGCCGATGCCCTGATCAGCGACGCACAGAGCTACTTACAGAGTAAATAACAGTATGAATGGACTGTCAGAAATCCTTGATCAAATGACAGTTATCCTGAATGCGTTGAAAGACGTGATGGATGCTGAGCAAAAACAGCTTTCCGTAGGCCATGTGAATGGCAGTACGTTACAGCGTATTACGGAAGAGAAAAGCTCTTTGCTCGCCACCCTGGATTATCTTGAGCAGCAACGCCGTGCCGCCCAAAATCCGCAGAACAGCGCGAACGATGATGTTGCAGGTCGCTGGGAACTTATTACAAAAAAAACACAGCACTTACGCGATCTGAATCAACACAATGGGTGGTTGCTTGAAGGGCAAATAGCGCTGAATCAGAAAGCGCTTGAGGTGCTGAAGCCGCATCAGGAGCCGGGTCTTTACGGAGTAAATGGCCAGACCTTCTCCGGCAGCCGTGGCGGCAAAAAGATTTCCATCTAATCACACCTTCAGCACACATAGCGGGAGTCGCCAACATGGCTGACTCCCTTTTGTGTTTACGCTACCCGGCGGGCAAACTCTTTGAGTCTGAACCCGAGCAGAGCCAGCGTTGCGAAGTAGGCCACTACACCCACGATCACCACGGCAAATAAACGCATCAGGCGATGCGCCATGTTCCCGTCCGCCCATTCAGGCATGATATACATCATCCCCACCAACGCTGCCGACATCACACACACCGCCACAAGCAGGCGTATCAGGAAGCTGGCCCATCCGGCTTGCGGCGTAAAGATATCCTGTTTGCGTAACTGCCAGTAAAGCAGACCGGCGTTCAGGCAGGCAGCAAGACCTATCGATAGTGACAGCCCGGCATGCTTAAGCGGTCCGATAAATGCCAGGTTCATAAGCTGCGTCATAATCAGGGTGACGATGGCAATCTTCACCGGCGTTTTGATGTCCTGACGTGAATAGAAACCGGGCGCAAGCACCTTCACGACAATCAGCCCCATCAGCCCCACCGAGTAGGCTACGAGCGCACGCTGGGTCATAGCGGCATCAAAGGCGGTGAACTTTCCATACTGGAACAACGACACCGTCAGCGGTTTCGCCAGGATCCCCAGCGCCACCGCGCTTGGCAGCGCCAGCAGAAAACAGAGACGCAGGCCCCAGTCCATCAGGCGGCA
>DFPL01000074.1 GCA_002377245.1 Enterobacteriaceae bacterium UBA3516 | reverse complement strand
AGGATGCCACTGTAATAGCAGGCATCTCTGGCGCTGATTTTTTAATCATTTGTGAAGGCACGTTATTATTCTTTACCGTTGTTTACGTTTTGCAAATGGTAATCAATCTTAATATCATTTGCAATTATGATTAAATAATCTCGTGAACGGTGTGGTGCGCCTTTTCAGGCAGGGGGGCGGAACGCTCGCTATCGCCCGATTCCCTCCCCCACCTGGCACGGGGCCGAGGGGAAACCGGGTCGGGCTTTAGGCTTTTAATTACAGTTCTATGATCTTTCCGCGTGGGAAATGAAGTATTTTGCGGATGGTGCTGACAACCTCTTCCGGGCTTAATAACAGCGCGTTGATCCTCACGTTAAGGATACGGCAGCCTGTAAAGCGATCCTGGTTATCGATTTTGATATCGGAGGCGATAAGGACAAGATCGGCGGCAATAATATCCTTCTCGGTAATCGTATTTTTGATACCGAATACCCCCTGGGTTTCAATCTTGATGGCGAAACGGTGTGCTTTTGCCAGTTTCTCCAGTTGCTCTGCTGCCATATAGGTATGCGCCACGCCGGTTGCGCAGGCGGTCACTGCGACGATAGTCAGCTTATGGTCGCCTGTGCTCTGCAAAGCATCATCTTTCTCTGGACGGGTCATAACATACTCGCTCCCTTATTTTTGCGTCGGTACTCAAGTGGGGTACAGTCATTGATGTCTCGAAAAACCTTGCAAAAGTAATTTGCATCGGTAAATCCGCACTTATCTGCGACGTCATTTATTTTTAAATTTGTATTGGTCAATAATGTTCTCGAACGGGAAATACGCACCTGCTTGAGGTACTCATTAAACCGGGCATCGGCCTCTTTAGAAAAAAGACGCGACAGGTAACCCGGTGAAATATTAAAGGCATCGGCCACGCTCTCGCGGCTGATATCCGAGCTGTAATGGGTATCAATATGTTTTTTGATCTCATCAAGCAGCGAAACCGGGCCTTTGTGGTTGTCCAGCCCTTCCGTCACCTGGTAGAGAATGTCGTTAAGCAAGGCGTACACAATATGGGCGAAGGTTTCGCCAGTGGTGTTCTGGCTCCAGGCAAGGGACTCAGCGAGTTCCAGCAGGCGATCGCGCACGGTACTGCTGGAGTTTTGCAGGTTAAACTTCTCCACCTCTTTAAACTGCTGCCCGTCCCAGTTACTGATGCTAAAACCCACATCCTGTTTCCAGAAAACGATCGACATGCAGATGACCGGGCTATCCCATTGGGGTGAATTCCAGCCATTGGCCGGAATATAGGTAATAGAACCGACCGGACGGGCATATTTGACGACCCTGTCGGTCCCTTTCGGGATAAGCATGCTCATCACTCCTTTCACCGCCAGCTCAATTCGCGGTACATGCAGGTGGTAGGCCATGGCGGGCGGTTGCGCGTTGCCGTTGGCCACCAGAATGGACTCACCACCGGCACACAGGCTGCTAAATTCACTGAGGATCGACTGTATAAACACTTAGCATCCTTCTCGGTTCACAGGTTCAGGTCACTTTCATTGCGTCTTTGCGCGATTTTTGCCGCGGGCTTAAGGTCGATTTCAAAATCTTTACGGCGACCGCCGTTGTAACCGTGCCGCAAATAATTGCGAAGACGTAGCCGACCGGGTTACCAATAATGGGCAAAACGATTAACCCACCCCAGGGCGCGGCCCCGGTCGCCCCCAGCCATAATGACAGCACCGATGCGACAGCACTGCCGGTGACAATAGCGGGGATCACCCGTACCGGATCGGTGGCTGCAAACGGGATCGCCCCTTCGGTAACCCCCATCAGCCCCATAATGACCGCCGGTTTGCCCGCTTCGCGCTCCACATCGTTAAACACGCTCTTAAACATAAAGGTGGCCAGCGCCAGTCCAAGCGGCGGTGTGCACACGGCAGCGGCCACGGCGGCCATCAGTTGCGGATTGGTGGAGATCAAGGCAACGGCGAAGAAAAAGGCGGTTTTGTTCATCGGCCCACCCATGTCGACGGCGATCATCCCGCCGAGCACGCAGCCGATGATCAGCGATGAAGCACTTTGCATATCCGATAACCAGAGGCTGAGTGCTTTCATCAACCAGGCTATAGGGTCGCCAATGATGTAGTACACGGTCATGCCGGTCAGAAAGGTCCCTAACAGCGGAATAATGAAAATGGGCAGGATCATGCGCAAAAAAAGGGGGATCTTCAGGCGTTCAATGATATTCAGCAGGACATACACCACCAGCCCCGCGATGATACCTGCCAGCATTCCCCCTAAAAATCCGGCACCCATCTGGCTTGCCATCAGCCCGCCAATCGCCCCCGGCGCAATTCCGGGTTTATCGACCATCGAATAAGCAATAAACCCGGCCAGAATGGGAATAAACAGGGTCAGACCAGCGACACCCACTTCGGCCATCGCTTTAAGAAAACCCGTCTCAGGCATGGCGGCTTTGCCATTGAACATGACGGCAAGCGCGAGCAATACACCGCCCGCAACGACAAAGGGGATCATGTATGACACGCCGGTCATAAAGTGCCTTTTGGTATTTTTTAGCAGCTTCAGCATATCCGCCTCATCTTTGTAGGGTACTCAGAACGTCAGGGTTCTGCTCAGCAGGCGGTACAGGGCCTGCGGATCGGTTGAGTTTTTTGTCTTTTTTATAAAGTCATCATTCATCAGCATCCGTGCGAGGGTGGAAAAATACCTCATGTGTTCAGCATCGGGGGCACTTTCACTGATGGTGAGCATAAAAATCGTGTCCACCTCCTGGCCGCCCCAGAAGACGGGTCTGGCAAGCGTTGCCACGCTAATAGAGGAGTCACTGGCGTGGCGCGATCGGGCGTGAGGAATGGCTATCCCCTGCCCGGCAACCGTGGGAAATGGCGCTTCACGACGCCAGACGTCATCGCATAATTGGTGGCGGTTATCGGTACGCTGATGCAGCCAGAGGTTATCCACCATCCTCTTGATGGCATCGTTCTTATCCCTGGCGTCCAGTTCCCATAGCACCAGTTCCGGTGCCAGCACGGGCTTTGGTGAAACCGCATAAACGTCCGGCGACAGCAGCCGCTCTTTCACTGTCGCCGAACGTTGTGCTTGCATCAATGCGCCTGCCAGCGTCCGGCATTTGTGATAATCCAGTTCCCGCAATGCCTGCTTGATGACGGGAATCGATGGACCATTAATGCTCAGCTCATCAAAGCCCATGCCAACCAGGACAGGCAGAAACGCACCGCTGGCGGCCATCTCTCCGCACAGTCCAATCCATTTTCCCGCCCGATGCACCTCCTCGACTGCAAACTGCAGGGCGCGCAAGAAGGCCGGGGCGTGATTATCGTATATGTCTCTGACCTGCGTATTGCCGCGATCGGCGGCAAAAAAGTACTGCGTCAGGTCGTTGCTACCAATGCTGAAAAAATCGGCATATGCCGCCATGTCAGGTATTGAAAAGAGCACCGACGGCACCTCAAGCATGACCCCAAGTTCGATGCTGCTATCAAAGGCGACGCCCTCTTCACGCAGTTGCGCTTTTGCCTGCTCAAGCTGGGCACGACACCAGATAATTTCCTCGACGTGCGCGACCATCGGAATCATGACCTTCGCGGCCCCCACGGCCGATGCGGCCAGGATCGCTTTCAGTTGCTGCATAAAAAGCCCGTGAAGCGTTGGATAGGTGCGCACCGCCCTGAAACCCAGAAACGGATTTTCCTCTTTATCGCGCGCCAGCCAGGCAATCGGTTTGTCGCCGCCGATATCAAAGGTCCGAAAAATCACGGTTTTCCCGCGAGCCGCATTCATGACCTGGGAATAGAGCGCCAGCATTTCGTGATAATCCGGCGGAGAGGTTCTCTCCATAAACGACATTTCGGTACGAAAAAGACCGATACTCTGCGCCCCATTTTCAAAGGCCAACGTCGCCTCTTCGGGACGGGTAATGTTGGCCGCAATTTCTACCGGGTGCCCGTCAGCGGTCACCGCAGGCGCCTGCACGTTCGCTAACATCCGCTGCTGCATGTCGTGGCGCACCTGTCTTTCGTTGCGGTAGTAGTGCAGCACCTGTTCAGTGGGTGTGGCAACGATCCCGCCGAGATCGCCATCCAGCACGATGTCCTGCTCCGGGCGCAGCGTGAGATCGTGAAAGTCGATGTCTGCAAGGGCTGGAATGCCTGATGCCCGTGTCAGAATAGCGGTGTGCGAGGTTTTTCCGCCGCTGGAGAGGACGATGCCCGCCAGCCACTGTTTATTGAGCGCCAGAAACTGGCTGGGTGTCAGGCTATTGGCAAAGACCACAGACGGACGATGCAGGATTAAAGGAGGCTGAGAGACCGCCTCTGCGCCGTACAAATGGGTTAATAGCTGAAGCGCTATATCAAAAACATCCAGCGTGCGCTCATTGATGTAGCGGCTCGTCGATTCGCTTAGCGTCTCGCATGTCGCCATAGCCGCCTGCACCACCGCCGACCAGGCGTTCTCGTTGGCATTGATGTAGCCCATCAGGGTGTCAAGAAACTGGGGATCGGTAACCAATGAAATGTGGGCCTGCAGAATGTCATGTTCCAGGCTGCGGGAAGTGTTCAACAATGCCTCTTTCTCGCGGCGAATCCGCTGCAGGCCTTTGCTGATGCGCGCTTTTTCATCCTCAGGTGAAAACGGGCCACCGGGATTGCGCGCCAGGATTTCCGCGAGGGTCAGGTTATGAAAGATAACCGGCCGGGCAATCGCCACGCCACCGCTGACGCGCGTGCCAGCAATAAACTCGGCCTGCGTTTCCTGTAGCGAGCGCGGTAAATACCCCTCCGCCAGCGCGGAACTCTCTTCCTGCCCCTCTTTCCATACCTCAAGCTGGTTCAGCAGAAAGTGAAGTTGCACCGAGGCCGTATGTTCGTCATCGCCGACCAACACGATGTTGCATACGTCCCCTTGCAGGGTATCAGTGGCGATCAGGGCGAGAGCACTTTTGGCATTGGCGGTGAGAAGCGTGCGGGTGTTGCACCACTGCACATCGGCGGTGAAAAGATGGCACAGGCGCTCAATGTAACCCGCAGGCCTGGCGTGAACGCCCTCTTGCAACGTGCATTTCCAGGTGAATGCCACTGACATAACCACGACTCCCGACAGTCTATGATAGACGTTTAAACCCAACGATCGGCCTACTATCCTTCACTGTTATTACGGGAGTTAACATAGTAAAAATGTCACCTTTACTTAAAAATAGTGACCTGTTTACAGTTTTGTGACTTTTGTCATACCCGTCTGCATACCGCATCGCAGTGGGTCATTCAGTTTGCGTGTCCTGTCGGCAATATTGCTAAACGCCTGCTCAGTGAGCATCATTTACTCCTACAGGGTACGACTGAGGTAATGGAATTGCTACACTTTATAGAGACACCGATTTTCGAAAAGCTAATCGGCACGTTACTGTCCATGGATGAATATCAAAAGTTACAGGCACACCTGGTTGCGGATCCCACCGCAGGTGTAACCCTCTCACATACAGGTGGATGCCGGAAAATACGCTGAGCATTACCTGCAAAAGGAAAAAGTGGGGGCGTTCGGGTAATTTATTACTTCTTAACCAGTACCGGAGAAATCTATTTGCTGTATGCGTATCCTAAATCGAGTCAGGATAATTTGACCGACAAACAAAAAGCGGTAATGAAGCAGCTCGCGCAATCCATTGAGGCCGGAAAATGAAAGATGAAATGTTTGATGAACTCATTGAGAGTATGCAGCAGGCGATTGCTATTCGTCGTGGAGAACGGGAACCTGCGAATGTCACGTCTTACCCTGTGCCGGATGTCAAGGCTATTCGTGCCAACGCCGGGCTTAAACAGGATGAATTTGCACGAGCAGTGGGCGTTTCTCCATCGCTGGTTCAAAGCTGGGAGCAGAATAAACGCATCCCTAATGGTGCCAGTCTTAAAATGCTGCGCGTCATTGAGAAACACCCGGACATGCTGCAATTGTTTATGCAGGCCTGATTCTCTCCTGCTACTTGAGCTGGCAACAGCAACAGGCCAGAGCAATATTCTCCATCACTACCCTGCCGCATTGACCCGGCGGTTTTGTCGGTGCTGGTGCACTCTCCGTCTGATGCCGGTGTGGATAAGATCCCGGCGGGTGATTCGGCGACGGCAACCAAATTCGGCGAGCGTGTAGCAGCAATTGCAGCGCGTTTTAACTAAGCCAATTGCTCAAAGGGAGCCTTTCTGTATAAGGAAAGGTTCCCTTCCACCGACGCAACGGTTAGCGATACACAATCCCGCCATCGATCAAAATCGCCTGCCCGGTCACGTAGTCGGAATCCGGCCCTGCCAGATACGACACCAGACTGGCCACGTCATCCGGCGTTTCAGGACGACCCAACGCAATCCCTTCTACATATTTCTTATAGGTCTCGCCCACTGGTGCGCCTGTTATCTCTGAAAAACGCTTATCGATCTCGGTCCACATGCCGGTACCCACAATGCCCGGGCAGTAGGCATTCACCGTGATCCCACGGCTGGCGTACTCTTTTGCTGCCGCCTGCGTCAACGCACGTACCGCAAACTTGGTGGCGGAGTAAATGCCCAGCATCGCAAAACCGTCATGTCCGGCGATAGAACAGGCATTTATAATTTTGCCTTTGTGCTTACGTTCTTCGAATTTTTTCGCGGCAGCCTGAATGCCCCACAAGGTACCCTGTACGTTGATGCGCATAATGCGATCCACCTCTTCCGGCGTGACGTCAGAGAGGGGCTGCACCTGGGCAATGCCCGCATTGTTGACGATGATGTCAAAGCCACCCAGCTCACGTTCAGTCTGGGCAACCGCCTCATAGACCTGTTCGCGATCGGAGATATCCGCCACGAAGGTCGCCGCTTTGCGACCCAGCGCTCTGACCTCAGCCGCGACCGCTTCCAGCGCATCGGCTTTCATGTCCACCAGCATGACTGACGCGCCATCTTTTGCCAGACGTAACGCAATACCGCGTCCGATCCCCTGACCTGCACCGGTTACCAGGGCGACTTTATTCTCGATAGCCATACTTTCTTCACCTCATCCTGAAAAAACGCTGCATTCATCACAGCAGATGGGCATTACACTACCGCTGGTGAGAGGGGTGGCCTACCCCCTCTGATGGGGGGGTAGGCCACCAGGATAATGCGTTAAGTCGCTGTAATGCTGGTGACACCGCGCGGCCTTAAGTACACTCGGGGAAACAAAAAAAGAGGTGGCGCTTGCATGGTGTTTTTGTCCCCCGAGGGTCGGTTCGCCCCTGACAACGTTGACGACGACCCTTTCCGTTTTACGCATAAACTCCCGTTGATTCTCACTAAGTTCACGCCGCCGCGCACGCCGGGTGAACTGTTACAACGCGAACGATTATTACAGCAACTGGACGAGGCCACCGCGGGCAGAGTAACCCTGGTGTGTGCTGCCGCCGGCTTTGGTAAAACGACATTGCTTGCGCAATGGTATCGTGCGCGACAGCAGCAGGGAGAGGCGCTCGCCTGGCTCAGCCTGGAAGAGGAGGACAATTCACCCACCCTCTTTGTGCGTTATCTGTTCGCCGCATTGCGCCCGCTTTATGATGGGCTTCAGACGCCTGTTGCCCTTTCTGCACCAAATGACGATGCCACGGACTGTGCCCTGTTTTTAGCCTGGCTTGCAAACGCGCTACACGCTTGCCCTCATCCGCTCTATCTGATTCTTGATGATTACCACACCATAAGCGACCCTGAGATTCATGCAGGCGTAAACTGGCTTCTTCATCATGCCCCGGACTGTTTACATTTGATTATTGGCAGCCGTGCTCATCTGCCGTTTTCGCTCAGTCGCCTGCATCTTCAGGATCACTACGCTGAAATCGACGATCGCCAGTTGCGTTTCACTCTTCAGGAAGCGCAAGACTATTTTGCCCGATCGGTGATGCCGGGGGTGAGACAGCAGGATATTCCGCACCTGCTGTCTCTGACCGAAGGCTGGGTGGCCGGAATGAAACTGGCGAGTCTGGCCTTACCCAATGACACGGCGCCGCGGCGCTTAACGGGCGAGCTTCGCTCAGGTTCACGCTCCCTCGCCCGTTATCTGGAGGAGGTGATTTTTGCCCCTCTGCCGCCTGAGGTGTTGCAGTTTTTGATGCAAACATCGGTGCTGAATCGCCTGCATCCCAGCTTATGTGACACTGTCACGCAGTCAACGCAAAGTAAAGCCATGCTCGCGTGGATTGAGAGCCATAATTTGTTCCTCAGCGCACTGGATGAAGACGGACTCTGGTTTCGCTATCACCCCCTGATGCGGGATGTGCTTCTCCAGCGTTTACAGCAAACAAGCGACAGTGACATCAGCCTGTTGCACGAGCGGGCCGGGAACTGGTTTGCTGCAGAGCAGCTATGGGCGGAAGCCGTTCGCCACGCGCTGGCAGCGGGAAAATCGGTCACCCGCCATGCCGAGGCCGGGGCGCAATCGCTGGCGGAAGAAGGCGATATCGCCACCATGGTGCGCTGGATCCGTTATCTGCCCGCCACGCCCGATCCCTACCGGATTGAACTGCAACTCAATCTGGCCTGGGCGTTAGCCCAGCATTTTAACTTTGCCGACGCCCACCCGCTCCTGGATGCAATGG
>DFPL01000073.1:1688-15978 GCA_002377245.1 Enterobacteriaceae bacterium UBA3516 | reverse complement strand
GCTCGTGCACGCATTTTTTTCTGGGGATTCCTCAGCCCGAAGGGGCGAGGGAGAAAACATACGGGCTACAGCAGTTGCGCCAGACGATTGATATCCGATTGAATCGCCCCGGCGGTCACATCGCGCCCGGCACCGGGGCCCCGGATCACCAGCGGGTTGTCACGATACCAGCGACTTTCGATGGCAAACACATTGTCGCAAGGCAGCAGTGCCGCCAGCGGATGCTCTTCACGTACCGCTTCCACGCCAACGCGTGCTTTACCATTGGCGTCAAAACGCGCCACGTAGCGCAGCACCAGGCCCATTTCACGCGCCGCTTCCAGACGCTGTAGCATCTGTTCATTCAGTTCATCGCCGTTTTCGAAGAAGTGATCCACGGAACCCTCTTCGCAATGCGCTGGCACCAGCGACTCCACACGCACCTGATCCGGCTCGATGTCATAACCCGCTTCACGGGCGAGGATCACCAGCTTACGCATCACGTCTTTACCGGAAAGGTCAACGCGTGGGTCCGGCTCAGTCAGCCCCTGCTGCCAGGCCTGATCCACCAGGTCGGTGAACGGGACGGTACCGTCAAATTGCAGGAACAGCCAGGAGAGCGTGCCAGAGAAAATCCCGCTGATCGCCAGAATGCTGTCACCGCTGTCGATAAGATCGCGTACGGTGTGATTGACCGGCAGCCCCGCGCCGACGGTGGCGTTATAGAGCCAGCGACGCCCGGTTTTTTCAAAGGCGTCATGGATCTGGCGGTATTTATTGCTGTCGCTCGCCCCGGCCAGCTTGTTAGCACTGATAACGTGAAAACCGTGACTGGCGAAATCCAGATACTGGTCAGCAAGCTGCTCGCTGGCGGTGACATCCAGCACCACCAGGTCATCATAAGGGTGTGCACG
This sequence comes from Enterobacteriaceae bacterium UBA3516, assembly GCA_002377245.1. Taxonomy (GTDB): domain Bacteria; phylum Pseudomonadota; class Gammaproteobacteria; order Enterobacterales; family Enterobacteriaceae; genus CBFFRJ01. The sequence goes on along the minus strand of DFPL01000073.1, from coordinate 15,085 downwards.
CATCCACAGGAACAGCGACTCTTCGTCTTGCTCAACGGCTTCATCATTAAAGAAGGCCAGCGCCCGGCTGGCGTCCAGCCCTTCATAGTTCAGCAGGCTGCGGCGGCTGTCCACCACGCCGGCCAGAACAAATTCAAACCCGGTACGTGCAGAGAGCGCACTTTGCTCGCGAGCAAACAGCTCCAGCCAGCGTGAGCCGATGTTGCCTTTGCCAAACAGCACCAGACCAATCCGTTTTTCCGCACGGAACAGCGACTGGTGGAGCCCCTGAATCAGGCTTTCCGTTGGCCCGACACGCAGCACCGCCACCAGGCTGATACCCTCGTCGGACTGGGAGATAAATTCGACCGGCTGGCCTTTTAATTGCTGCCAGAAACGGTGACTATGCAGCGGGTTGCGGCAAACGCCCGCCCCCACCAGCGCGACCAGCGCCAGCCCCTGACGCAGGCGTAGTTCACCGGGCAATCCCGCTTCATCCAACAGTTTAAAGACACTCTCCACCACTTCCGAGGTGTAGCAAAGCTGCAACAGGTTGCGGTCAGCATGCGCCCCTGTCGCCAGCGGCCGCACCTGGCTGCGTTTCAGAATCAGATCGACATCTTTTTGCGCCAGTTTGAAATCGTGCCCGGCAGGCACCTGAAACTCAATCAGGCAGACATCGTCATGGCTGGTGACAATACGCGCGCCCGTGCCGGAGGCCAGTACACGCTCGATACGGGTGGAACCCTGCTCCGGGTTGTAGCTACAACGCAGTTGCAGATCGATGTTACTGCCCGAAACCGGCTGCAACGTGCGGGCATGCAGCACGGGTGCGGCGAGACGCGCCAGCTCGCTGGCTTCATCCAGGCGCAGTAACGGCAGCAGACAGGCATCCTTCACCCTACGTGGATCGGCGCTGTACACCCCGGCCACATCGCTCCAGATAGTCACGCGAGACACACCGCCTAACGCCCCCACCTGAGTCGCAGAATAGTCGGAGCCGTTGCGCCCCAACAGTACGGTTTCCCCCGCGTCGTTGCGGCTGATAAAGCCCGTCACCACGATGCGTTTTCCCGGATGCTGTGCCAGAAGCTGTTGCAGCAGTGGCCAGGACGCCCCTTCATTCACCTGCGGCTGGGCGGCACGTTCAGCGCGCAGAAACTCACGCGCATCAAGCCAGGTGGCTTCCAGTCCTTGCTGATTCAGCACGGCTGACATCAAGCGGGCCGACCAGATTTCACCGTGCCCCACCACTTCAGCATAAACCGCATCGGTGATCCCGCCGTCCAGCAGACCCGCAAGGCGTTCGAGGTCATGAATAAAATCGCTGGTCAAGCCGTCCGCCACCTCTGCGGGCAACAGACCTGCGATCAATTCACTCTGATAACGCCGCAGTGATTGTTGAACCTGATGCGCAGAGAGGCGATCGGTCTGGCTTAATTTAAGCCAACTGATCAGCTGGTTGGTGGTGCTCCCCGCCGCCGAGACGACCATCATGTCATCAGGTTGCGAGTACTCGCTCATGATCCCTGCGACACGCAGGTAACATTTCACGTCAGCCAGACTACTTCCACCAAATTTGTGCAGTTGACGTACCTTCGCCCCTGCCTGCGCATTCACACTCATGTTTATCCCTCAGCTGCGATCCGGAAGCCATTTTCCAGATCGGCAATCAAATCTTCACCATCTTCAATGCCGGTTGAGATACGCAGCAGCGTCTCAGAAATGCCGGCGGCGGCACGTGCTTCCGGCGCCATGCCCGCGTGTGTCATGGTGGCAGCGTGGGAGATTAAACTTTCAACCCCACCTAATGATTCTGCCAGCGTAAATAATGACAACCCGCTTAAGAAGCGACGCAGTGTTTGCTCATCGCCATCCAGTTCAAAACTCAACATTGCCCCGAAGCCCTTTTGCTGACGCGCGGCAATCTCATGCCCCTGATTCTCCGGCAGCGACGGGTGATACAGTTTTTTCACCAGCGGCTGTGTTTTCAGAAAATCGACTATCGCCTGGGCGTTGCGCTGCGCCACTTCCATACGTGGGGAGAGTGTACGCAGGCCGCGCAGCAATAAATAGCTGTCGAAGGCGCTTGCGGTGACGCCGATATTATTCGCCCACCATGCCAGTTCCGTGACAGTCTCCGGCTCTTTTGCAATCACGACGCCGGCAACCACGTCGGAGTGACCGTTCAGGTATTTAGTACAGGAATGCAATACCAAATCGGCACCCAATGCCAGTGGGTTTTGCAGTGCCGGGCTCAGGAAGGTGTTATCGACGACGCTTACCGCCCCGGCTTCGCGCGCCAGTTGGCAGATTTTCGCAATATCCACGACGCGCAACAATGGGTTGCTCGGACTTTCCACCAGTACCAGCTTCGGTTTTTGCGCCAGCGCAGCTTTTAGCGCCTGCTCATCGTTCTGATCAATAAATAGCACGTTGTAGTGCCCGCGTTTCGCCAGGCTATCAAACAGGCGGTAGCTGCCACCATAGCAGTCGTGTGGCGCAACCAGCAGATCGCCAGGCTTCAGGAACACGGTGGTCACCAGGTGAATAGCCGACATGCCGGTATTGGTCAGCACCGCACCTGCGCCACCTTCCAGTTCCGCCAGTGCGCGTTGGGTCACATCACGCGTTGGGTTGCCACGGCGCGAATAGTCATGCGCGCGCGGTTCATTAAATCCGGTGAAGTTATAGGTGCTGGAGAGATGAATAGGCGGGACAACGCAGCCGTACTGCTCGTCATCGTTCAATCCGCTACGCACTGCAATGGTGGCCTGTTTACGCGTCATGGTGAAGGCTTCCTGGCTTAATGGATGAAAATTCAGGTCACAGAGTAAACACTCGATTAATGGACGTCAATACATCTGGACATCTAAACTTCTTTGCGTATAGATTGAGCAAATGCGCAATAGCCGTTAAAATTATATGCTTTAGTGAAGCGACGTCGCGCGATACACCGTGTCACGATAGTGACTCTACGGTAAACTACGCGAGATTATGGTCCGGGCACTGCGCGTAACCCAGGTTCAGACCTTCTATTAATGACTGAGAGGATTAAAGGTATCTCATGGCTGAATGGACCGGCGAATATATCAGCCCCTACGCTGAGCACGGTAAGAAGAGTGAACAAGTAAAAAAAATTACGGTTTCCATTCCTCTGAAGGTGTTAAAAATCCTCACCGATGAACGTACGCGTCGGCAGGTCAACAACCTGCGTCATGCCACCAACAGCGAACTGCTGTGTGAAGCATTCCTGCATGCGTTTACCGGCCAGCCTCTGCCTAACGATGAAGATCTGCGCAAAGAGCGCAGTGATGAAATCCCGGAAGAAGCGAAAGTGATCATGCGTGAGCTGGGTATCGACCCCGATACGTGGGAATACTGATATGAAAAAGGCAGAAGATATCTTCTGCCTTTTTTATGCGTTGTGCAGTGTCTGAATCAGAAGCGTGTCACTTCAGGGTGAACTTCAGACAGAGAAATGAAGTAAGACACAACGACATTTTTGATTGCATTCAACATGGTTATCGCCTTTCACGCATGGTTTGATGGACGTTTTCGCTGTGAAAAGCATAGGCCTGATGAAGACAATCAGCAAGAATTTTGTGACATGCATCACAAAAAATAAGCTCAAATAATCAGCTACACTGCTGACGCTACGCGCTGAGCGTTGCCCGTTTACAGGCGAATAAAAGCTGTCACACCTGTCTGCGGAAAATTCCCGAAGGTGTAGGACCGATAATCCCGCGGCTCTGTTTTGCGCGCAGACATATTTATATCCAGCATCTGGAAAAGTCGATATTCAGCTTAAAATTGCGATGAAAGACGACGACAAAAAATATGCCGTCGTTTTCTTTAGACACAGAACAAGAGGGGATTAGAAGTTGTAACCCAGGCCGATACGATAACGCGTCTGGCGATCGTCTGTAGTCGCGGTATTATAACCAGAGGCGACGTTACCCACTTCAGCAAAGGGCACCCAGGAGCCATATTTATAGGCTACGCGGAAGTTATATTCATAATCCGTCTTGGTGTTATTATAAATATTTTCATTTTCTGCAAACTTATAAAAACCATTTAACTCAAACATCCAGTTCCCGGCGTTATAACCAATCCAGGCTTCCGGGCGACTTAAATGTCTGTCATCGCGGCCCTGCGCATTGCGGCGAGCGTATTCATAACGGTAGCGGAACGCAGTCCACCAGCTTTCGTTGATGTTGTACTGCACACGAATATAAGGTTTATAAATCGCAATGTTATCACCGGTTTCCACGGCGACACCCGGCTGCCATATGAGGTTATTCCACGTCGCCTGATAGCTGGCGGTGTACTCGACCCCGTTTGACTCCATGTTATTTAGCGGCTTTTTGGCTTGCGCGTCATCAGAACGAGAAATACCCTCTACAGCGACACCAAAACCACTTGCAAAGCGTTGGGATATATAAACACGGTCATAGTTACGACCATCATCATAATACTCATGACGATAATCTACATAACCGGCGTGGGCAGTCCCTGCTATTACTGGCAGCAGTAACAGTGCGTATTTCAGCTTCATGTAAATTCCTCTTTGACGTCATTCAATAAAAGAAAATATGTAGCTGATAATTTCCAGGGCAGCATAACAAGTGAAATTCAACGCTACAGATTTAAAAAAGTGTCACAACGCGAAGAATTGTATTTTAGTGTAAATGTACAAACCTTTTAGATTTTGCCAGGGTTTATCATTCATGGCAAAAAAGCAAAGGTTGATAAGCGCGACATCACCAACTGAAACAATAAGTCTTAAAAAAAGAAACAGCGTGCCAAATCAACAGAGATGACGCTGCAACAGGGGAGGAAAACGACAATCAGTGTGTGATGCGAGGGTGTGCCGGGCAGAAATCAGGCATAAAAAAAGCGCCTTGCGGCGCTTTTTTCATCGGGCAACTTACTTGCTGCCTGGGATGCTGAAACGCTTGTTGAAGCGGTCAACACGGCCACCGGTAGCAACATCACGCTGTTTGCCAGTGTAGAACGGGTGGCACTGGCCGCACACGTCGAGGTTCAGGTCGTGACCTACGGTGGAGCGGATTTTGATGGAATTACCGCAAGAGCAGTTAGCAGTAATTTCGGTGTAATTTGGGTGAATACCTTTTTTCATGGGAAACCTCAGTTTAAGGCCGCGTCGCTCTTCCAGCCCTAACGCCAGACACCACGCGATGTTAATAATTTCCCGTCGCCTTTCACGCCGTAGGGCGCAAAATTCTCGGGCAATAATATTTTGGCTGCGCGAATACGCACCAAAGGCGGCGAATCATACAGAAATTAACCAGCGTATGCAAACTGATCCGCGCCCCACCGTTAACAATGTGTATACTATCCCGCCAGTTTTCAAGTCAGGATCCTGAAATGCCCGTCGCCCACGTTGCGCTACCCGTACCGTTACCTCGCACTTTCGACTACCGCCTGCCTGAGAGCATGGTCGCCAGTGCAGGCTGTCGCGTACGCGTGCCTTTTGGTAAACAAGAGCGCATAGGGGTAGTGGTCGCGGTCAGCGAACAGAGCGAGCTGCCTGTTAATGAGCTAAAAGAGGTCACTGAGGTCCTCGATAGCGAACCGGTGATCGCCGGATCGCTCTGGCGACTCTTGCTGTGGGCGGCTGACTATTATCACCACCCTATTGGCGACGTACTCTCCAATGCCCTGCCCATTCTTTTACGGCAGGGGAAACCGGCCAGCGCGGCCGTGCAGTGGTTCTGGTTTGCCACCGAACAGGGCCAGGCTGTCGACATTAATACGCTCAAGCGCTCACCCAAACAGCAGCAAGCACTGGCGGCCCTGGGTCAGGCGCGCATCTGGCGTCATCAGGTCGCAGAGCTGGATTTCACCGAAGCCGCACTGCAATCACTGCGTACAAAAGGACTGGCGGAGCTTAATAGCGAAGAACCTGCCTGGCAGGACTGGCGAACTCATTTTTCCGTCTCTGGCGAGCGCTTGCGGTTGAATACCGAGCAGGCCACCGCCGTGGGCGCGATCCGCAGCGCAGACGACAGATTCTCCGCCTGGCTGTTGGCAGGTGTTACCGGCTCCGGCAAGACCGAGGTTTACCTGAGCGTGCTGGAAAATACCCTGGCCCAGGGTAAGCAGGCACTGGTTATGGTGCCGGAAATCGGCCTGACGCCACAAACCATTGCCCGCTTTCGCGAGCGGTTTGCCGCTCCCGTCGAGGTATTGCATTCCGGCCTTAACGACAGTGAGCGTTTATCCGCCTGGCTGAAGGCGAAAAACGGCGAAGCGGCGATAGTGATCGGTACGCGTTCGGCGCTGTTCACGCCCTTTAAGAACCTGGGTGTTATCGTGATTGATGAAGAGCATGACAGCTCTTATAAGCAGCAGGAAGGCTGGCGTTACCACGCGCGTGATTTAGCGGTCTACCGTGCCCACAGCGAACAGATCCCGATTATTTTAGGCTCGGCGACCCCGGCACTGGAAACGCTGCACAATGTACGGGCGAGGAAATATCACATGCTGCGCCTGACGCGCCGTGCAGGTGGTGCGCGTCCGGCCGCGCAGCATGTGCTGGATTTAAAAGGCCAGGCGCTGCAGGCAGGGTTAGCCCCAGCGCTGATTAACCGCATGCGCCAACATTTGCAGGCGGGTAATCAGGTCATCCTGTTCCTCAACCGCCGTGGATTTGCTCCCGCCCTGCTCTGCCATGACTGTGGCTGGATTGCCGAATGTCCACGCTGTGGTCACTACTACACGCTGCATCAGTCTCAGCACCAGTTACGTTGCCACCATTGCGACAGCCAGCGCCAGGTGCCACGCCAGTGCCCCTCATGCGGGTCAACCCATCTGGTGCCTGTCGGCCTGGGCACCGAGCAACTTGAGCAGGCACTTACGCCCCTCTTCCCCGATGTACCACTCTCGCGTGTGGATCGTGATACCACCAGCCGTAAGGGCGCACTTGAGCAACACCTTGCGGATGTTCATCGCGGGGGCGCACGTATTTTAATTGGCACCCAAATGCTGGCTAAAGGTCACCATTTCCCTGACGTCACACTGGTCGCGTTACTGGATGTGGATGGAGCGCTGTTCTCCGCGGATTTTCGCGCCGCCGAGCGTTTCGCGCAGTTATATACTCAGGTATCCGGGCGTGCAGGCCGGGCCGGGAAACAGGGCGAGGTGGTTTTGCAAACCCATCACCCGGAGCACCCTTTGCTGCAAACGCTTCTATATAAAGGTTATGACACCTTCGCTGAGCAAGCTCTGGCTGAACGTCAGACCCTGCAGCTACCGCCCTGGACCAGCCATGTGATTATCCGCGCCGAAGATCACAACAATCAGCAGGCGCCGCTTTTCCTGCAACAGTTGAAGAATTTATTGCAGGCCAGTCCGCTGGCTGACCAGCAACTATGGGTGTTAGGGCCGGTCCCGGCTTTGGCTGCAAAACGCGCCGGGCGCTGGCGCTGGCAGCTTTTACTTCAGCACCCTTCCCGCGTTCGCTTGCAACAGGTTATCAGCGGCACGCTGGCGCTCATCAATACCCTGCCCGAAGCGCGCAAAGTGAAGTGGACTCTGGATGTGGACCCGGCTGAGAGCTAAGGTTGCGAGGCGGGTCTAAAAATTTAACTTTCATCACACTTTTGATGAAAATACTGTAACCGGTCTGGTTAACTATCTGATAAAAATGTCTCTGCGCGTGCCCCGCGCAGGCGAGGAGAAGAAGGTGAAGACCAGGAATCCGGTTGCAGCAGCGACCATGAAAGATGTTGCCCTGAAAGCGAACGTGTCGACCGCAACGGTATCGCGTGCATTAATGAATCCAGACAAAGTGTCGCAGGCCACGCGTAATCGGGTGGAGCAGGCGGCAATGGAAGTGGGCTACTTGCCGCAGTCAATGGGGCGAAATGTAAAACGTAATGAATCCCGCACCATCCTGGTGATTGTGCCTGATATTTGCGATCCCTTTTTTAGCGAGATTATTCGCGGCATTGAAGTCACCGCCGCAGAAAATGGCTACCTGGTGCTGATTGGCGACTGCGCTCACCAGAATCAGCAGGAAAAAACCTTTATTGATTTGATCATCACCAAGCAGATCGACGGCATGCTGTTGCTGGGGTCCCGTCTGCCTTTCGATGCCAGCATAGAAGAGCAACGCAACCTGCCGCCGATGGTGATGGCGAATGAGTTCGCTCCTGAACTCGAACTACCAACCGTGCATATCGACAACCTGACCGCTGCTTTTAACGCCGTCAATTATCTGCGTGAGCAGGGCCATCAGCTAATTGGCTGTATTGCCGGGCCGGAAGAGATGCCGCTCTGTCACTACCGTCTGCAGGGGTATGTCCAGGCATTGCGTCGCTCAGGGCTGACCGTTGACCCTCATTATATTGCGCGCGGTGATTTTACCTTTGCCGCCGGTAGCCATGCCCTGGAGCAACTGATGGCGTTACCGAAACCGCCCACTGCGGTGTTCTGCCATAGCGACATCATGGCGCTCGGTGCGCTTTCTCATGCCAAACGCCGTGGTCTTCAGGTCCCGCGCGATCTATCCATTATTGGTTTTGATAACATTTCCCTGGCAGAATTCTGCGACCCACCGCTAACGACCGTCTCCCAGCCTCGCTTTGATATTGGGCGCGAAGCGATGTTGCTCTTGCTGGATCAGCTGCAAGGACATAATGTCAGTAGTGGTTCCCGCTTGCTGGACTGCGAATTGATCATTCGTGGCTCGACAAAAGCGCTGACCTAACGTAAATGGGTTATCAGAATCCCTCTTCTGGTCAAAAGCCCGTCGCTTAAGTAACATGGCGGGCTGATAAACGAAATAAATACAGCGAAACGATAGTGGCACAACGAGATTATGTACGCCGCAGCCAGTCGGCTCCTTCGCGGCAGAAAAAGAGTAGCCCAAGGAAAAAGCAACGCAGTTCGTCTGCTGTCTCGCCAGCAATGGTCGCGATTGCAGCAGCCGTAGTGGTGGCCTTTATCGGTGGTCTGTACTTTATTACTCACCACAAAAAAGAAGAATCCGAAACGCTGCAGAGCCAGAAAGTGGCAGGCAATGGCCTGCCGCCGAAACCTGAAGAGCGCTGGCGTTATATTAAAGAACTCGAAAGCCGTCAGCCGGGTGTGCGTGCGCCAACCGAACCTTCCGCCGGAGGTGAAGTACAGAATGCCGACCAACTGACGGGTGAACAACGCCAGTTGCTTGCCCAGATGCAGGCCGATATGCGCCAGCAGCCAACGCAGCTTAACGAAGTGCCGTGGAATGAACAGACGGCGGAACAGCGCCAGCAAACGTTGCAGCGTCAACGGCAAGCCCAGCAGCAGGTTCAGCAACAGCAGCAGTGGGCAAACTCGGTGAACGAGCAGCCGCGGACGCAGCCAGCGCGTACGGCGCAAAATGCGCCGGTACAACAGCCGCCGCGCCAGGCGCCAACGCAGAAACCGGCGACCAGTAGTCAGCAGCCGTATCAGGATCTCCTGCAAACGCCGGCTCATACGACGGCAGCCGCACCCAAAGCGCAGCAAAGTGCGCCAATTACGCATGAGACCGAAGCGCCGAAGGCCACTGCGGAGAAAAAAGACGATCGTCGCTGGATGGTTCAGTGTGGTTCGTTCAAAGGTGCAGAGCAGGCTGAAACCGTGCGGGCCCAGCTCGCTTTCGAAGGTTTTGACTCCCGTATCACCAGCAGCAACGGCTGGAATCGCGTGGTCATCGGGCCCGTGAAAGGCAAAGAGAATGCCGACGGTACCATTAGTCGCCTGAAGATTGCCGGTCACACAAACTGTATCCGTCTCGCCTCCGGGGGTTGAAACCCCCAAAATCCCCCCCATCTATACTTGCATTCAGCCCCGTACCTGTACGGGGCTTATGTTCTGTATTCCTAACCAGGGGGTCTGCTCGTGACAACAATAGTAAGCGTACGCCGTAACGGCCAGGTCGTTATCGCCGGTGATGGCCAGGCCACACTGGGCAATACCGTTATGAAAGGCAATGTGAAAAAGGTCCGTCGTTTATATAACGACAAAGTGATCGCGGGCTTCGCCGGCGGCACCGCCGATGCGTTCACATTGTTTGAGCTTTTTGAACGTAAACTGGAAATGCACCAGGGTCATCTGGTGAAAGCCGCCGTGGAACTGGCAAAAGACTGGCGCACCGACCGCATGCTGCGCAAGCTTGAAGCGCTACTGGCCGTCGCGGATGAGACCGCGTCACTGATCATCACCGGTAATGGTGATGTGATTCAGCCAGAGAACGACCTGATCGCCATTGGTTCAGGTGGTCCTTACGCGCAGGCAGCGGCCCGGGCACTGCTGGAAAACACGGAAATGGGTGCGCGCGATATTGCTGAGAAAGCATTAAACATCGCCGGTGATATCTGTATCTACACCAACCATTTCCACACCATCGAAGAATTGAACTCCAAGGCGTAAGGATCTCCCATGTCTGAAATGACCCCACGCGAAATTGTCAGCGAACTGAACAAACATATTATCGGCCAGGACGCGGCAAAGCGTTCTGTGGCTATTGCCCTGCGTAACCGCTGGCGTCGTATGCAGCTTGATGAAGAGCTGCGTCACGAAGTCACCCCGAAAAACATTCTGATGATCGGCCCGACCGGCGTCGGTAAAACTGAAATTGCCCGTCGTCTGGCGAAGCTGGCAAACGCGCCTTTCATCAAAGTTGAAGCCACCAAGTTCACTGAAGTGGGCTACGTTGGTAAAGAAGTGGACTCTATCATCCGCGATCTGACCGATTCGGCGATTAAAATGGTCCGCGTGCAGGCGATTGAAAAAAACCGCTACCGCGCCGAAGAAATGGCTGAAGAGCGCATCCTGGATGTGCTGATCCCACCGGCCAAAAACAACTGGGGCCAGTCAGAGCAACCGGCTGAGCCGTCCGCAGCACGCCAGTCCTTCCGCAAAAAGCTGCGCGAAGGCCAGTTGGATGACAAAGAGATTGAGATCGATCTCGCCGCCGCGCCGATGGGCGTTGAAATCATGGCCCCTCCGGGCATGGAAGAGATGACCAGCCAGTTGCAGTCGATGTTCCAGAACCTGGGTGGCCAGAAGCAGAAGCCGCGTAAGTTGAAAATCAAAGACGCGATGAAACTGCTGATTGAAGAAGAAGCCGCTAAGCTGGTGAATCCGGAAGAGCTGAAGCAGGACGCTATCGATGCGGTTGAACAGCACGGTATCGTCTTCATCGACGAAATCGACAAAATCTGTAAGCGTGGTGGCAACACCTCCGGCCCGGACGTCTCCCGCGAAGGCGTTCAGCGCGACCTGTTGCCGCTGGTTGAAGGTTGTACCGTCTCCACCAAACACGGCATGGTAAAGACTGACCACATCCTGTTTATTGCGTCCGGTGCGTTCCAGGTCGCCAGCCCGTCAGATTTGATCCCGGAACTGCAGGGTCGTCTGCCGATTCGCGTTGAACTGAAAGCCCTGACTACCGAAGATTTCGAACGCATCCTGACCGAGCCAAACGCGTCTGTCACCGTACAGTACAAAGCGCTGATGGCGACCGAAGGCGTGAACATTGCGTTTACCGACGACGGTATCAAGCGTATCGCCCAGGCCGCATGGCAGGTTAACGAAACCACCGAAAACATTGGTGCGCGTCGTCTGCACACCGTGCTGGAGCGTCTGATGGAAGACATCTCCTACGATGCGAGCGACCTGAACGGCGAAAGTATTACTATTGATGCAGACTATGTAGGTAAGCATCTTGATGCTTTAGTGGCAGATGAAGATCTGAGCCGTTTTATCTTATAATCCCCGCCACACCGTTTTCATCATTTTCGATGGGGGCTTATGCCCCCATTTTTATTATTGGCTGGGACTATGACTGAGACACAACCTTTGAGCCGTACCCAGGCCTGGCTGGAAAGCCTGCGGCCAAAAACATTACCACTGGCTTTTGCCGCCATTGTGGTAGGCACGGCACTCGCCTGGTGGCAGGGTTTCTTTGATCCACTGGTCGCCGTGCTCGCATTAAGTACCGCCGGGCTGCTGCAAATTCTCTCTAACCTGGCGAATGATTATGGCGATGCCGTCAAAGGCAGCGACAAACCGGACCGTATCGGCCCGCTGCGCGGCATGCAAAAAGGGGCTATTTCCCTTGAGCAGATGAAGCGCGCGCTCATCATCGTCATTGTGCTCAGTTGTATCTCCGGTCTCTTGCTCTTGCTGACAGCCACCCAGTCACTGGCCGATTTTTTGGGGTTTGTGGCGCTGGGTAGTTTGTCGATCGTGGCCGCCATTACCTACACCGTTGGCAAACGCCCCTACGGTTATATTGGCCTCGGTGATGTCTCCGTACTGATTTTCTTCGGCTGGCTGAGCGTGATGGGAAGCTGGTATCTCCAGGCACACACGCTGAGTCTGGCCATCTTCCTGCCTGCTACCGCCTGCGGTTTGCTGGCCACTGCGGTGCTCAATATCAATAACCTGCGCGACATCGAAAGTGACAGAGAGAACGGTAAAATCACGCTGGTGGTTCGTTTAGGGCCGGTCAATGCACGTCGTTATCATGCCTGCCTGCTGGCGGGAGCCCTTCTCTGCCTCGCGCTGTTTAATCTGTTCTCATTACAAAGCGTCTGGGGATGGCTGTTCCTGCTCGCCACGCCGTTGCTATTCAAACAGGCGCGCTTTGTGATGCGCGAGCTGAGCCCGAAAGCCATGCCACCGATGCTTGAACGCACCGTAAAAGGGGCCTTGCTGACTAACCTGTTGTTTGTGGTTGGAATTATTCTGAGTCAGGTGCATTTTTAACTGACAAAGGTCAATTAACAATTGATGATTTTGCCAACAATGCGTGATGCGGGATATACTGACTATTCTCGCAGCAACTGAACGTTAAGCCTATGAAATACGATACGTCTGAGCTCTGTGACATCTACCAGGAAGATGTCAACGTCGTGGAACCGCTGTTCTCCAATTTTGGTGGACGGTCGTCGTTTGGCGGTCAAATCATCACGGTGAAATGTTTCGAGGATAACGGGTTGCTGTACGATCTGCTCGAACAAAATGGCCGTGGTCGTGTCCTGCTGGTCGATGGCGGTGGTTCTGTTCGCCGTGCCCTGATTGATGCGGACCTGGCCCGCATCGCTACGCAGAACGAATGGGAAGGCATTGTTGTCTATGGCGCAGTGCGTCAGGTCGATGACCTTGAGGAGTTGGATCTGGGTATCCAGGCCATTGCCGCTATCCCGGTAGGGGCCGCAGGGGAAGGGATTGGTGAAAGTGATGTCCGCGTCAATTTTGGCGGCGTGACCTTCTTTTCTGGTGACCACCTCTACGCTGACAACACCGGTATTATCCTTTCCGAAGATCCGCTGGATATCGAGTAGTTCGCTTTCGCTTTATATGAAAAGGGCACCCTCGGGTGCCCTCTGTATTTTACGCGCAAGCTGAAATCAACA
>DFPL01000073.1:0-1626 GCA_002377245.1 Enterobacteriaceae bacterium UBA3516 | reverse complement strand
GCCAACGCCGCTACGGCGCGAAAGATAAAGCGTAATCAGACTTCTTCCATGCGGCCTAAGAGTGCCTGCAGGCGCTCCTGCCAGCCATGCTGTTGGTCTTTCAGCTGATTGTTCTCACGTTCCAGCTCTTCGCGACCCTGCTGAGCGGAATGAATTTCCTGACTCAGGCTGTTGTTCTTTTCTTTCAGCTCTTCGATTTCCATCTGCAACAACGTGATGGTATCAATCGCCTGCTGTACTTTTGCTTCCAGTTTCTCGAATACTTCTAATGACATCGTCATACCTCTCCTGAATTGCAAGGCGTTGATGGATAACTTTACCCTTGGGGTAAATCCTCGTTCCGTGAACGGCGACGCCTTCCTTTGTTTAGCGCACGGCCCTGGTATCCGATTGTATGAAGCCCTATCGCCCCTGTCCAGCGGCAAGCCGCGCAGATCAAGCTTTGCAACACTTTTCAGTCTATGCCTGGTACCGTAGCGGCCCTACCTCTTAATTGTTAAATTAGGGGTTACAAAAATGATTCAGCTCACACTTCACTGTTCGTACCCGTCATTCGGAAACGCGCTTCATAGCGCGAAAACGCTCATTTTATTGACGCAGTACACACATTTTGATTTCGATATTTCTCGTTTGTGAGCGTTAACGATAAATTAACAGTATGTCTACACGACATCGTGGAGCCCGACCTCCATGCAAACAATAACCATTAAACTCTTTGCAGGATCCGATTATGAGTCAAACCTCAACCTTAAAAGGCCAGTGCATCGCCGAATTCCTCGGAACCGGGTTGTTGATTTTCTTCGGTGTGGGATGCGTTGCGGCACTCAAAGTAGCGGGCGCCACCTTCGGGCAGTGGGAAATCAGTATCATCTGGGGTCTGGGCGTGGCGATGGCCATCTACCTGACCGCAGGGGTTTCCGGCGCACACCTTAACCCGGCAGTAACGATCGCGTTGTGGCTCTTTGCCTGTTTTGACGGGCGCAAAGTTGTTCCTTTTATTGCTTCTCAGTTTGCCGGTGCGTTCTGCGCAGCCGCGCTTGTTTACGGGCTTTACTACAATCTTTTCCTCGATTACGAACAGACTCACCATATTGTCCGCGGCACGGTAGAAAGTGTTGATCTGGCGGGCATTTTCTCTACTTATCCTAATCCGCATATCAATTTTGTGCAGGCCTTCGCGGTTGAAATGGTCATAACCGCTATTCTGATGGGCGTCATTATGGCGCTGGGGGACGACGGTAACGGTATTCCTCGCGGTCCACTCGCGCCGTTGCTGATCGGCCTGCTGATCGCGGTTATCGGTGCCTCAATGGGCCCACTGACCGGGTTTGCGATGAATCCGGCACGTGATATCGGGCCGAAAGCGTTCGCCTGGCTGGCAGGTTGGGGCAATGTAGCCTTCACCGGTGGTAAAGATATTCCTTACTTCCTCGTGCCGCTGTTCGGGCCGATTGTCGGCGCAGCGCTGGGTGCCTTCGGTTATCGTAAACTGATTGGCCGCCATTTGCCGTGTGATGTTTGCGCCGTGGAAGAGAAAGATTCCACCCCTACCGCTCAACAAAAAGCTTCGCTGTAATGTGACTACGGGACATAAATCATGACTGACAAAAAATATATCGTTGCGCT
>DFPL01000285.1 GCA_002377245.1 Enterobacteriaceae bacterium UBA3516 | reverse complement strand
CCCGCGTCAGCGGCGATTTTCCTGGCCGGGGGCCCGGGTCTCAAGTGCGGTGGCGGTTAACCGCCCTGGCACGTTCACAGATTTTGGCGTCACAGAGAAGCAAAGAACATAAGGTGAACGGAATGTCCATCAGAGCTGCATTTTCCCCCTCACCCTAGCCCTCTCCCCGGAGGGGCGAGAGGACCGAGTGTGCTCGCATTTTTTTGTGGGGATCCCTCAGCCTGCGAAGAGAGAGGCGTAACACCTTACTTAAATAACTTCTGCACAAACTCAGCATAAGCCGGACGCCAGACGTCCATTTCATGGTTCAGGCCCGGGTACATCTTGTAATCAAACTTGATGCCCTGCTTCTCCAGTTCACTTTTAAGGCCCGCAATATCTTTACCGGTCACCGAGTCTTTCTCGCCCACCACCACCGTAAAGTTATGAAGCTGGGCATTAACCCCCTGCGGTTTATTAAGCTGTGCCGTCACCCCTGCGTCCGGTACCGTTGTGGTGGTCACGCCGCTGAAGGTCGCCAGCCAGCCGAAACTCTCCAGATGGTTCATCCCTGACACCAGCGCCTGATAGCCACCTTGCGATAATCCCGCCAGGGCGCGCCCGGCTGCGTCCTTACGCACGTTAAATCGACCGTCGACCAGCGGAATAATGTCATGCATTAATTCCCGGTCAGCCGCTTTGGCATTAAGAGGATAGAAGGTCTTACGCCGCTCTTTCGGCGGATAATTTTCCGCAATCGCCTGCACGATGTCGGTCTCTGTATCCGGCACAACCACCAGCATCGGCTTAATTTTGCCTTCTGCCAGCAGGTTATCCATGATCTGCGGCAGACGCCCCTGGTCGATCGCCGAAAGACCGGTGTCACCAAAGCCATGATAGAAGTAGAGCACCGGCAGCGGTTCACCTTTGCCGTTATAGCCCGGCGGCGTCCAGATATAGACGCGACGCTCAGAACGCAGCTCTTTTGAATGGTAGGTCACGGTCAGCAGGTCGCCATGAGGAACCGCGCGATCGTCCAGAATGCTCCCCGGCACCAGAATCAGGCTG
This sequence comes from Enterobacteriaceae bacterium UBA3516, assembly GCA_002377245.1. GTDB lineage: Bacteria > Pseudomonadota > Gammaproteobacteria > Enterobacterales > Enterobacteriaceae > CBFFRJ01. The sequence continues at coordinate 12,780 of DFPL01000285.1, read as the reverse complement.
GTATTCACCTGGCGCTGCGGCTTCTGATAACGGCTGCCGGTGTCTACCGAGCGGAACCCGTCCACATCGAAATAGTACTCGTAGAGATTCGGTGCCAGGCTCTCGCTCTTCCAGGACCAGACACCGCTGTCGTCTTTGGTCATATCATGGGAGACGAAGCTGTCCGGCGTGGACCCGGTAACCACCGAAACACGTTTAGCTCCCGGCGCGAACAGGCGATAGGTGATGCTCTTATCTGCGTTGACCTGCGTAACATACTGGCTTACCGGAACAGACATATCTGGCGTGACCGGGAAGGGTGCTGCAAACGCAGGAACTGCCATAGCGCCTAACAGCGCTGATACCGCAAGGGTCAGACAGGTAAGTTGTCGTTTCATATCATTACCTTCATGTTGTTTTCCGTTCAGACTCATCGATTACTCTTCGCACGCTTTACCACCAGACTTCGGCTTGTACGCCCGCCGCAAACTGGTCGTTTTTCTCATCGGCAAAGCTAAAGTTATCCAGTTCGTTGTTTAATGCGTGGATGTAAGTCCCATAAAAACGAATTTCCGGACGAGAAGTCAGTAAGCTGGTGTTGACCTTAAGCGCATGGTAAAGCGTGGTTTTATAACCAGACTCTTTGTACTTCACCCCCAGTTGATCTTTGTTCTGTTGATTGAAATATGCCAGTTCTACACCAGACTGGTTGTATTTATCCCAGACATAAGATGGGCGAATCACTGCGCGGTAGCTGGTAAAATCACTGTGCGCGCCGGTTTCGTAGCTGTAGACATCTTCACCACGTGAATAGACCAGTGCGTTGGCAAGGATCACGTTGTCGGTCAGATACGTTTCCCCCTGAGAGACCAGACGAATTGCCGTACCGTTGGTGTGATCGCCATAGTAACGACCATTAAAGGCTGTATTCGGACTGGAGTCGGTGTAGCGGGAGAAGCTGCTGGCCAGTGAGTTGTTCGCCATCAGGAAGCTAAACTCGTTAAAGCCGCCGTTATTGAACTTCTGCGTCAGCGCCGTTCCTACCATCCAAGTATCTTTCCATTTGTAATACCCGTTGTCGTTAACGTTATCTTTCTGCTCGTCGGTCGAGTTCCCCATCGCATAACGACCATTCACCATCAACTCAGCGTTATTCCATAGCGGAATCGCTTTATAACGCACATCCACGGTGTTGGTGTTGAGCTGCTGCGAGTGGCTGAGCGTACGATCGTACTGGTCGATATCGGCACGCAGCAGGGCAATATCCAGCTTGCCGCTACCCAGCACCATATTTTCGATCCCGACACCGCCCGCGTTATCGGTAGGGAGGGTTTTCCAGTCAAGCATCTGCACTTCGTGCTTAGGTAGCTGATGTTTACCGACCCATAGTTCAGCCTCAGGCGCAAACGGCAGGAACCCGGTGGTGGTCAGGTAGATATCGGAGAATTGCAGGAGATTATCGTTGCTGCTGTTGTCGCCAAACCAGCCCGACGCATAAGACTGACCGACGTTACCGTCCAGCATCACCACGGCCTTCGCCGTTTTGCCATTTTCATTGTAGACACGCTGAGAGAGCTGCAAATCAAACCAGCTGGTGTACTCATTACCAAAGCGCCCCAGCGATCCGATAGCCCATGATTTTGGCGAGCCATTGGTGGAAGCCCCCCAACCCGAACGGATATAACCGTTGTAACTAAAACCAATTTCATCCTTAACGTACTTACTGAGATCCTTCATCGACATCGGCGTTACCGCCTCTGTTTTCGCAGGTTGCGTGTCCGCCGCTGGCGCGGCCTGAACCAGCACTGCCGACGGTGCAGCAACCGGGGCTTTTGCAGCAGTGGCTGTAGGTTGAGCGTAATACAACGCCTGTTTGTTTTTCTCATCGTCCTTGTAGCGCTGTAATTCCTTTTTCGTTTCGCTGAGATCTTTCTCCAGCGCCGCCAGGCGCTGTTCGATAGTCAGGTTTTCTGTCGCAGCCACAGCAGGTGTAACGGAGTATAAAAATGATGATGCCAGAATTAAGGGTATTGTTTTTTTCATGGTTTCCATCCAACCATTTTTTGAATAAAAAAAAACCTGAACCCGCACGTAACAATACGTGCGGGTTCAGGTTTTGCCTGTCTAATGCAGTAACAATCCTGTGCTGGATATCGCAATGCGGCGGCGCACTTTTCCGTGCCCCAAAAACAAAAAAACCCGGCACCTCCGTTAAAGAGATGTCAGGTTTAGCCCGCAACGCGGTAGCAATCCAGTTTCAGCCCACAACATAGCGATTTTTAATCCGCCAGCAATGAGCAAAAGAACAAACTGTGATTCACCGCGAATTTTTTGCCCGTCTTACATTCGCGACATAGCCTTAAGTGTTATGTCAGAGAGCAAAATCACTCTTTAGGGTCATGGCCCGCAAGCAATTTGTCCAGTTCATCGCCGCCCACGTGACGGAAGTCCTGGCCTTTCACGAAGTAGAAGATGTATTCGCAGATGTTCTGGCAGCGGTCGCCAATACGCTCGATGGAACGTGCGCAGAACAGGGCAGTCAACACGCTGGGAATCGTGCGTGGATCTTCCATCATGTAGGTCATCAGCTGACGCACGATGCCTTCATATTCCTGATCCACTTTCTTGTCTTCACGGTAGATACGCACCGCTTCGTCAAGATCCATACGCGCAAACGCATCCAGCACATCATGCAGCATCTGTACGGTATGGCGGCCCAGAGACTCGAGGCTGACCAGCAACGGCTGATGCTGAGAAGAGAATTTCTCCAGCGCCGTGCGGCAGATTTTATCCGCCACGTCGCCAATACGTTCCAGCTCAGCGATGGTCTTGATAATCGCCATCACCAGGCGCAAGTCGCTGGCGGTCGGCTGACGCTTTGCAATGATGCGTACGCAGGCTTCATCGATGGCGACTTCCATCATATTGACCTGCTTATCACCTTCGACAACGCGCTGCGCCAGCTCGCTGTCCTGGTTGTGCATGGCGGTAATCGCATCAGAAAGCTGCTGCTCTACCATCCCACCCATGGTCATGACCTGAGTGCGGATACTTTCCAGCTCAGCGTTAAACTGGCCAGAAATGTGTTTATTAAGGTTAAGGTTGTCCATCGTTCCTCCAGATGCCCAAAAGATTTCTGGCTGTAGCAAGGCGGCAACTGCGCGAATCCCCGGAAACGTAGATGACTACGTGACCGGAGTGAGCAAAGACAGCCAACGCGGGTACGGCCTGAAAGATGAAGGGCATATCAACCGTAGCGGCCAGTAATATAATCTTCGGTTTGTTTCTTCTTCGGCTTCGTGAACAGATCATCAGTATTACTGAACTCAATCAACTCGCCGAGGTACATAAACGCTGTGTGATCGGAGCAACGCGCAGCCTGCTGCATGTTGTGGGTAACAATCACAACGGTGTAATCCTGCTTAAGCTCAGTAATCAGCTCTTCAATACGACCCGTTGAGATCGGATCCAGTGCAGAACAAGGCTCATCCAGCAGCAACACTTCCGGGCGAATAGCGATACCGCGCGCGATGCACAGACGCTGCTGCTGACCACCAGAGAGAGAGTAACCACTCTGGTGCAACTTATCTTTGGTTTCATTCCACAATGCGGCCTTGGTCAATGCCCACTGCACACGTTCGTCCATATCCGGACGAGAAAGCTTTTCAAACAAACGCACACCAAAGGCGATGTTGTCATAAATCGACATCGGGAACGGCGTGGGTTTCTGGAATACCATCCCGACTTTCGCGCGCAGCAGGGCGATATCCTGGGTGTTAGTGAGGATGTTATCCCCATCCAGCAGGATCTCACCTTCCGCTCGCTGTTCCGGGTACAGCTCATACATTTTGTTGAACGTACGCAGCAGGGTGGATTTACCGCAGCCTGATGGCCCGATGAATGCCGTGACCTGATTTTTAGCAATATCCAGGCTGATGTTCTTCAGGGCATGGAATTTACCGTAATAGAAGTTCAAATCACGAACCTGAATTTTGTCCGGCGTTGTCTCAACCATACTCATTAGTCTCTTTCCTCAATCAGCACCGCTTACGCCGTGCCGCAAAAATTAGTGTTTCTTGTTCGCGAAAACGACGCGCGCCAGAATATTCAACAACAGCACACACAACGTAATCAGCAACACACCAGCCCAGGCCAGTTGTTGCCACTCAGCAAACGGGCTCATGGCGAATTTGAAGATGGTGACCGGCAGGTTGGCGATAGGCTGCATCATGTCGGTACTCCAGAACTGATTCGAGAGCGCAGTAAACAGCAGCGGGGCTGTTTCACCTGCAATACGCGCAATCGCCAGCAGAACACCGGTCAGAATGCCGGAAACCGAGGCTTTAAGCGTAATCGCAGAAATCATCTTCCACTTCGGCGTTCCCAGCGCGTAGGCCGCTTCACGCAGGCTGTCCGGTACCAGTTTCAGCATGTTTTCAGTGGTACGAATCACGATAGGAACCTGCAGCAACGCCAGTGCAATCACGCCAGCCCAGCCAGAGAAGTGCTGCATCTGCATCACCACAATGGTATAGACAAAGAGGCCGACAACGATAGACGGGGCAGAAAGCAGAATATCGTTAATGAAGCGAATCACTTCAGCGAGCCAGGATTTACGCCCGTATTCAGCAAGGTAAATACCAGCAAGGATGCCCAATGGCGTACCGAAAGCGGTGGCCCAGAAAATCAGTAATCCACTGCCTGCCAGGGCATTAGCCAGCCCCCCGCCCGCCGTGTTCGGCGGCGGCGTCATTTCGGTGAAGAGCGCAAGGGACATGCCGTCAAAACCGCGTGTCACGGTCGACATCAGGATCCAGATAAGCCAGAACAAACCGAATGCCATCGTCGCCATGGAGAGCGTAAGCGCAATACGGTTTTTCGCACGGCGTTTTGCCTGCATCTTACGGCGGGATTCTGCCAGTTCAGTTGAGGCTTGCATTTCGAGCGTAGCCATTAGCGTGCCCCCTCATTTTTCGCCAGACGCATGATCATCACTTTTGAGATTGCCAGCACGATAAAGGTAATCACGAACAGGATCAGACCCAGTTCCATCAGGGCGGCAACATGCAGTCCGGACTCCGCTTCAGCGAACTCATTCGCCAGTGCGGAAGTAATACTGTTACCCGGCATAAACAGCGATGCGCTGTCGAGCTGGTAGGTGTTACCGATGATGAAGGTTACCGCCATGGTTTCACCTAACGCACGGCCCAGCCCCAACATCACACCACCAATCACACCGTTTTTGGTGAACGGCAGAACGATACGCCAGATAACTTCCCAGGTGGTGCAGCCAATGCCATAGGCTGACTCTTTCATCATCACTGGGGTTTGTTCAAATACATCGCGCATAACGGAAGCGATGTAAGGAATAATCATGATGGCGAGGATCACGCCTGCAGCCAGAATCCCAATACCGAACGCCGGACCGGAAAACAGTGCGCCAACAAAAGGAATCGCTGACATCACATTGCCGACCGGTTCCTGGAAATATTTGGCAAACAGCGGCGCAAAGATGAACAACCCCCACATGCCGTAAACAATACTGGGAATCGCTGCCAGCAGCTCAATCGCAATCCCTAACGGGCGCTTCAGCCAGCCAGGCGCCAGTTCAGTCAGAAACAGAGCGATACCGAAACTGACCGGGACAGCGATCAGCAGGGCGATAAAAGAGGTGACCAGCGTGCCGTAAATCGGCACCAGCGCACCAAAAATTTCGTTCGGCGCATCCCACTCTTTTGTCCAAAGGAAGGAGAATCCGAATTTCTGAATACTCGGCCAGGAGGAGAAAATCAGAGACACAATAATGCCGCCGAGCAGCAATAGCACAATCAGCGCAGCCAGTTTTACCAGCGCGCTGAATATCATGTCACCTTTTTTGCCCGGGGGGCTAAAAGCCGGCTTGGTTGCAGCCATAAATCACTCTTTAAGGTTGGGCCAGAAAGCGCGCATTCTATCGTGCTTTCTGGCTAACGTAATGCCATACCCTAACCCATTCGAGTCGCAGCCAACACGGCAGCGACTCGACGTAAGTCGGATATTTAGTACAGCGCTTTACCGCTGCTGTCCTTCACGCTGGTTTTCCATGCGGCACGAACCTGCTCAACCACGCTTTCTGGCAGCGTTGCGTAGTCCAGTTCGTTAGCTTGTTTGCCACCGTTTTTGTAAGCCCAGTCGAAGAATTTCAGGACTTCAGCACCCTGCTCAGGGTTTTTCTGCTCTTTATGCACCAGGATGAAGGTGGTGGAGGTAATTGGCCACACATCTGCACCTTTCTGGTTGGTCAGGTCCTGTGCGAAGGATTTGCTCCAGTCGATGTTTTTCGTCGCGTTGGAGAAGCTTTCTTCAGTTGGAGAGACCGGTTTGCCATCAGCAGACAGCAGCTTGGTGTAGGTCAAATTGTTCTGCTTAGCGTAAGCATATTCAACATAACCAATGGAGCCCGGCAGACGCTGTACGAATGCCGCGATACCGTCGTTACCTTTACCGCCCAGACCGGTCGGCCAGTTAACGGTAGAACCCGCACCGATAGAGGATTTCCACTCTTCGTTCACTTTCGCCAGATAGCTGGTGAATACGAAGGATGTGCCTGAACCATCAGCACGACGAACAACCGCGATGTTCTGAGCCGGCAGTTTTTTGCCCGGGTTCAGCTTAGCGATGGCTGCGTCATCCCATTTTTTGATTTTGCCAAGGTAAATGTCACCCAGGGTTTTGCCATCCAGCACCAGCTCACCGGACTTGAAACCTTCCAGGTTAACGGCCAGCACAACGCCACCGATAACGGTAGGGAACTGGAACAGACCTTCCTGAGCCAGCTTGTCGTCAGCCAGAGGAGCATCTGAAGCACCGAAATCAACGGTGTTAGCAATGATCTGTTTTACGCCGCCAGAAGAACCGATACCCTGGTAGTTTACTTTGCTACCGTTTTCTTTCTGGTAGGTATCAGCCCATTTGGCATACACCGGCGCAGGGAAAGTTGCACCCGCACCCGTCAGACTTGCAGCGGCGTTAACTGCAAAAGCACTCAGAGAAAAGGTCGCGGCGACAACAGTTGCGACAGTGGTACGCATAACGTTCATAATGTCTCCTGCAAGGAATCGTAAATCGTTGTTTAGTGGCTACGATGAGCAAAATAGGACACTTTGATGACAGTTATATGCAAGGATTGTTACTGTTTGATGACAATGACCATGAAAGTCGATATGTGATTAAAAATCGCTGTCGCATCATGAAGATGCTTATTTTGATGACCGTGAGTTTTCAGTAAGATTTTACTTTTATGACAATAAAAAAATAGTCGAAGCGGTGAGAATGTCATCTTTTTGCGCTTAAAAAAGAGACACCACTGGGGCGCAGAGAGTAAAAAAAACGCCCCGACTGGCGGGGCGTGTGAACACTTACTCGACCGTCACAGATTTGGCGAGATTACGTGGCTGATCCACGTCTGTGCCTTTAATCAGCGCAACGTGATAAGCCAGTAACTGTAGCGGTACGGTGTAGAAAATGGGTGCGATCACCTCATCAACATGCGGCATCTCAATGATGTGCATATTGTCGTTGCTGGTAAAGCCAGCATCTTTATCGGCGAAGACATACAACACGCCGCCACGCGCACGCACTTCTTCAATATTGGACTTCAGTTTTTCCAGCAATTCGTTGTTCGGCGCGATAACGATAACCGGCATATCATCATCAATCAGCGCCAGAGGACCATGTTTCAATTCGCCTGCCGCATAAGCTTCCGCGTGAATGTACGAAATCTCTTTCAGCTTCAGCGCACCTTCCAGCGCAATCGGGTACTGATCGCCACGGCCAAGGAACAGCGCGTGATGCTTGTCGGAGAAATCTTCTGCCAGCTGCGCGATGCGCTTATCCTGCGACAGCATTTGCTCAATACGGCTCGGCAGCGTCTGCAAACCGTGAACGATGTCATGCTCAATGGCGGCATCCAGCCCTTTCAGATGGCTCAGTTTCGCCACCAGCATCAGCAGCACGGTTAACTGGGTGGTGAAGGCTTTGGTGGACGCCACGCCAATTTCCGTACCGGCATTGGTCATGATGGCAAGATCGGATTCGCGCACCAGTGAAGAGCCCGGTACGTTACAAATGGCCAGCGATCCCAGATAGCCCAGCTCTTTGGATAAACGCAGGCCTGCCAGGGTATCTGCCGTTTCACCAGACTGAGAAAGGGTGATCATCAGGCTGTTACGACGCACTGCGGATTTGCGGTAGCGGAATTCAGAAGCGATTTCCACGTCGCACGGAACCCCCGCCAACGACTCAAACCAGTAACGGGAAACCATACCGGAGTTATAGGACGTTCCGCAGGCGATGATCTGGATGTGCTCGACCTTGCTCAATAGCTCATTGGCCTGCGCACCCAGCTCGCTTAAATCCACTTCACCATGGCTGATGCGCCCGGAGAGAGTGTTTTTAATCGCGTTCGGCTGCTCATAAATCTCTTTCTGCATGTAATGACGGTATGTACCTTTGTCACCCGCGTCATATTGCAGATTGGATTCGATCTCTTCACGTTTGACCGGTGCGCCGGCATTATCAAATACCGTCACGCTACGACGGGTCACTTCTGCGATATCGCCCTCTTCAAGGAAGATAAAGCGACGTGTTACCGGCAGCAGCGCCAGTTGATCAGAAGCAATAAAGTTCTCGCCCATGCCCAGTCCGATAACCATCGGGCTGCCGGAACGGGCAGCCAGCAGAGTACTCGGATCGCGGGAATCCATGATTACCGTACCGTATGCCCCACGCAGTTGTGGAATAGTACGCAGCACTGCTTCACGCAGCGAACCGCCCTGCTCCAACTCCCAGTGCACCAGGTGAGCAATCACTTCAGTGTCGGTTTCAGAGACGAATGTGTAACCACGTGCTTTCAACGCTTCACGCAGCGGTTCGTGGTTTTCAATGATGCCGTTATGGACCACAACAATGTGGTCAGACACATGCGGGTGTGCGTTGCCTTCAGACGGTTCGCCGTGCGTCGCCCAGCGAGTGTGCGCAATACCTGTTCCACCGTGCAGCGGATGCTCTTCTGCAGCCTGAGCCAGCATCTGCACTTTACCGAGACGGCGCAGACGGGTCATATGACCTTCTGCATCCACCACTGCCAGCCCGGCAGAGTCGTAGCCACGGTATTCCAGACGACGTAATCCTTCGAGAAGGATTTCAGCAATATCACGCTGCGCAACTGCGCCAACAATTCCACACATAGTTAGATTTCCTGATTATGGCGTTATGCCATGCGTTGTCGGTCAACCTGTATGCCTGTTTCCAGGCGCCCCGAGCCTTGTAGAGAGTGGGGTTATTTTTATGGTACTGCCAGCGGGCGGAGGATTATGTTATCCCCTCATCCCTGATTTGCCTGATAAGCGTTACCGCCATCCGGCAAAAGAATCATTTTTTCTTTACGGGGCGTTGCCAGCCCGCTTTTTGCACCTGCGGCACCCGGCTTAATACCAGCTCGTTCTGGGCGACATTACGGGTCACCGTGGTGCCCGCAGCAATGGTGGCGCCATTGCCGACGCTGACAGGCGCGACCAGTTGGCTATCAGAGCCCACAAAGACATCATCGCCAATAATGGTTTTATGCTTGTTGGCACCGTCATAGTTACAGGTAATCGTACCCGCACCAATATTCACGTTGTCGCCAATTTCAGCATCACCCAGGTAGGTCAGATGGCCTGCTTTGGAGCCTTTGCCCAGACGCGCTTTCTTGATTTCAACGAAATTGCCGACATGTGCGCCTTCGAGTAACTCAGCACCAGGGCGTAAACGCGCGAAGGGTCCGATGGTACACGCCGCTTCCAGATGCGCATCCTCAACAACACTGTAGGGGCTGATTTCACAATCGTCACCGATGACGCTGTTTTTGATAATGCAGCCTGCGCCAATTTTAACGCGATGACCAAGCGTTACCTCTCCCTCAAGGATCACGTTAGCATCGATTTCAACATCGCGCCCATGGGACAAGGTGCCACGCAGATCGAAGCGTGCCGGGTCACGCAGCATGACGCCTGCCAGCAGCAGTTTATCGGCCTGCTCGGTAAGATAAACACGTTCAAGGCGGGAAAGCTGCAGACGATTGTTTACGCCTTCCACTTCGCTCAGGCGCTCAGGATGAACGGCCGCAATGGCATTTCCTTCCTGATAAGCCGACGCGATGATGTCGGTGATGTAATATTCACCCTGCGCATTATTGTTGGTGAGCTTAGCGAGCCAGCGTTTCAAATCGCCGCCGTTGGCAATCAGAATGCCGGTGTTGATTTCCTGAATCCTGAGCTGCTCTTCACTGGCATCTTTCTGCTCAACAATGCCACTGACCTTGCCATTTTCACGCGTGATACGACCATAACCGGTGGGATCGTCGAGCTTCACCGTCAGCAGACCAATCCCCCCCTGCGGCTTCGCCTCACGCAGGCGCGTCAGCGTTGCGGCTGAAATCAATGGCACATCGCCGTAAAGCATCAGGATGTCTTCATCATCGGTAAAGAAAGGTGCTACCTGCTGCATGGCGTGCCCGGTACCGAGCTGCTCGGCCTGTAATACCCAGTTGAGCTTGTCGTCAGACAGCGTCTGTTTCAACAGATCGCCGCCGTGACCATAAACCAGATGCACATTGCTGGCACCAAGATTGTTTGCCACATCAATCACATGCTGAACCATCGCTTTCCCGGCAAGGGTGTGCAGCACCTTCGGAAGATCGGAATACATGCGAGTGCCTTTGCCTGCGGCAAGGATCACCACACTCATTTTCGTGTTCAACATACGCGTCCTGACTGTAATTTGAGTGGAATTTTTACCGTTTCACGTTGAAAGTTCTACATTTTTTTCGACGCGAATTGGTTTGAGGATGAAGTGCTCAACCCACCTCATCGGAAGGTAATTTAGGGCATATTATCGGGTAATACACACATAATTATTTCGAAAACATAAGACGAATGTGTGGAAAATATTCACAGTACGCTGTTTTTATTATTCTTTTTAATCCTGAATAAAGCATCACTGGAAAGTATGAAATGCGCGATAACAGACATAAAAAAAGCCAGCCTGATAATCAGACTGGCTTTTTGACGTTAAGCCGGTGTTACATCGCTTTTTTGGTCAACTCGATAACGCGCAGTTTAGCGATCGCTTTGGCCAGTTCCGCAGACGCCTGAGCGTAATCCACGTCACCGTGAGAGCTCTTAATGTGCTCTTCAGCCTTACGTTTAGCTTCCAGGGCTCGCGCTTCATCGAGATCCTGGCCGCGAATTGCGGTATCAGCCAGAACGGTCGTGCTGCCAGGCTGCACTTCAAGAATGCCGCCGGACAGATAGATAAACTCTTCATGACCGTGCTGTTTAACGATGCGAATCATACCAGGCTTAATGGCAGTGAGCAGCGGGGCGTGGCCCGGGTAAATACCCAGTTCACCTTCGCTACCCGTTACCTGGATTTTTTCGACCAGACCAGAGAACATCTGTTTCTCTGCGCTGACGACGTCCAGGTGGTAAGTCATAGCCATATCACCCTCCGATTAAGGCGTTAAAGTTTTTTGGCTTTTTCCACGGCTTCGTCGATAGAACCGACCATGTAGAACGCCTGCTCTGGCAGGTGATCGTATTCGCCTTCCATGATGCCTTTAAAGCCACGGATGGTGTCTTTCAGGGAGACGTATTTGCCCGGAGAACCGGTGAATACTTCTGCCACGAAGAACGGCTGGGACAGGAAGCGCTGAATCTTACGCGCACGTGCTACCACCAGTTTGTCTTCTTCAGACAGCTCATCCATACCGAGGATGGCGATGATGTCTTTCAGTTCCTGGTAACGTTGCAGCAGGGACTGTACGCCACGCGCGGTGTCGTAGTGTTCCTGGCCAACAACCAGTGGATCCAGCTGACGGCTGGTGGAGTCCAGCGGGTCAACGGCCGGGTAGATACCCAGAGACGCGATCTGACGGCTCAGTACCACGGTTGCATCTAAGTGAGCAAAGGTGGTGGCTGGGGATGGGTCAGTCAAGTCATCCGCAGGTACGTATACCGCCTGAACGGAGGTGATAGAACCGGTTTTGGTAGAAGTGATACGTTCCTGCAGAACGCCCATCTCTTCCGCCAGCGTCGGCTGGTAACCTACCGCTGAAGGCATACGACCCAGCAGTGCAGATACTTCCGTACCGGCCAGGGTGTAACGATAGATGTTATCGACGAACAGCAGTACGTCACGACCTTCGTCACGGAACTTCTCAGCCATGGTCAGGCCGGTCAGCGCAACGCGCAGACGGTTTCCTGGTGGCTCGTTCATCTGGCCGTAAACCAGGGATACTTTGTCCAGAACGTTGGAGTCGGTCATTTCGTGGTAGAAGTCGTTACCCTCACGAGTACGCTCACCTACGCCTGCAAACACGGAGTAACCAGAGTGCTCGATCGCGATGTTACGGATCAGCTCCATCATGTTTACGGTTTTACCCACACCCGCACCACCGAACAGACCGACTTTACCGCCCTTCGCGAACGGACACATCAGGTCGATAACCTTGATACCGGTTTCCAGCAGTTCCTGAGAGCTGGACAGCTCTTCATAGGACGGTGCTGCACGGTGAATAGCCCAACGGTCTTCTTCACCGATATCGCCTTTCATGTCGATCGGCTGGCCCAGGACGTTCATGATACGACCCAGGGTTGCTTTACCTACCGGGACTTCGATCGGGTGTTCGAGGTCTTTAACTTCCAGACCACGACGCAGACCGTCGGAAGAACCCATGGCGATGGTACGCACGATACCACCACCGAGCTGCTGCTGAACTTC
>DFPL01000183.1:6265-12796 GCA_002377245.1 Enterobacteriaceae bacterium UBA3516 | reverse complement strand
TTCTACGTTCATCCTGACGGGAGCGCTGGCGACGAATAAGCCCCGCGCTTTCCAGACGTTTGAGCAAGGGCGTCAGTGTCGCCGAGTCGAGAAAAAGGCGTTCGCCGATGTCCGACACCGTGACATCATCCTTCTCCCAGAGCACCAGCATCACCAGATACTGCGGGTAGGTCAGATTTAACGGCGCTAATAACTGCCGATACAGTTTATGCAGCGCCAGGTTTGTTGAGTAGAGTGCAAAACAAAACTGGTTATCAAGTTCAAGCTGCGCGTTCGGGGTGTGTTTTGTTTTCATGTTTATGAATATAGATAGTGCACGATTTAATTGCAAGTTATTTATGGGCAAATATAACGCAGTACCACCTGAACAGCCATTTGACGGTAGTGCTGACGCTGCTGCTGCTGGTCTTCATCAGCCTCAAACAGCATGGAGAAGGAGTAACTGTTAGCGACATAGTGGAAACTAAAGCTGCTGATCACCCGGTGGAGGTCACGCGCACATACGCTCTGGTTAAACAGATGCTTCTTCTGCCCGCGCACTAAAATATCTTCCAGCAAGGTCAGGGCGCTCCGGTTGACATCGCGTAGCCAGGTCGACTGCTGGATAGACCGCCCACGCTGCATGTTCTCCATACAGATAATACGAATAAAATCCGGGTGATCGGCGTGATAGTCGAAGGTGTTTTCAACCAGATGTACCAGGGCTTCTACGGGGGGGAGGGTAGCCAGGTTTAGCGCTTTCTCGCTGGCGCGAATCGCGGCATAAACATACTCCAAAACCTGTAAGTAGAGGTTTTCTTTAGTCTTATAGTGGTAGACCACCATGCGTTTGGTGGTCCCCGCTTTTTCAGCGATCTGCTCCATGCGCGCGCCATTGAGGCCATATTCTGCGAACAGCGCAATCGCGCTAAGGAAGATTTTGTCTTTCACCCGAGATTCATCAAAATCGTCGGGTGCATATAAACCCTGCTGTTCCACATCTTTTCCTTATCAACCACCTTAGGGATAAGGATTTTTTACCACGCTGGCGCAATAACTCAAAATTCACACCCGTGGGCGTTTGCGGTAAATCCACAATCCCGGAATCGACAGGCCAATCGACAGCGCGCCTACAATCGATGACGCTTTGAGGAAGTTGGTGAGCAGCAAAATCATCAGTTCTTCGCTGTAGCCAAGATGGCCAATTTTCACGGCAGAGATCATTGCGGTATACGCTGAAATGCCGGGGAACATCGGGATAACCGCCGCAACGGTAAAGACTTTAGGGTGAGCCAGATACCAACGCGACCAGTGAATCCCGATGCTACCGACCAGCATCGAGGCGACAAACGTTGACCATTCAATGTTGAACCCCCAGTAAACCATAGCGAAGCGGGTGCCGTGGCCAATGGCACCCAGCAGCGCACACCAGGGCAGCGCGCGGTGTGGCACGTTAAAGACCATCGCAAAACCCACGGCCGGAATGGCTGCAAGCAACATATCCTGAATAAGCGCCAGTAAAAACCAGATTACATCCATCCGCGCAGCCCCCATAAAGTCATTGCCATGACCACGCCGATACAGGTAGCCAGCGTGAGCAAGCTGGCGATTGCCCAGCGGGCGAGGCCGGTGTTGATGTGACCTTTGAACATGTCTGCGACGGCATTAATTAGCGGAAAACCCGGAACGAGTAGCAGAACGCTTGCCGCCATGGCGACGGTAGGGGTATGTATAAAAACAGGTAGCGTCATCATCAGGCCAGAAACGGTAGTGGCAACGAAGGCGGTGATGCAAAAGTTAATTTGTGGATGCATATGCCGGTTCGCCAGCACCAGGCGGACATACATTGCCACGCTGCTGGCGCAAAAGGTGATAAAGGCGCCATCCCAGCCGCCGTTATTCAACCGGCAAAAACAGGCGCAGGAAAGACCGACCATGACCGTGACCAGCCAGCGTGGGTAACGCAATGGCTTAACCTGAGCGAAACGTTTTTCAACATCGCGCGCATCGAGCAATTTGTGCTCTGTCATGATGACGATGTGTTGCACCTCAGTCACTACATGCATATTAATGCCGCGATCGCTGTTTTTTCGTGTCGATGTCAGGCACTGCCCGTCTTTAATGGTGGTGAGCACAATGGCATTTGAGGAGATCGAACTCTCAACGCTGTCCATTCCCAACGCCAGGCCGAGGCGCGTAGAGAGCTCTTCAACAAGTGCGCTTTCGGCACCGTGTTGCAATAAAAATAGGCCGCACTGAATACACAGACGTGTGATGGCCCGTTGTGATGACTGGTCTTCTTGCATCTGCATGATAGCCCTGGTGACGTTGCTCAAGTCCCACAAGATGTGGCACGAATCGCTAATTTTTAGCACAGGTTGTGCCCATGATGGCGCGGGAGCAGATCAAGATTCGTGCAATAAATCACAAAATACTGCCAGGACGCGGGAGGGCGTGACGCTCTGTCGCAACGGAAATATTCAGGCGCCGGAAGGCGTGTGTGCCTGTATAAATGTCTAATTTCTGGTTCTATATATAATAGAGATGAATTAATTATCAGGAACTAATAGCTATTTAAATTAGTATTTATCAGGTATCGCCTTTTGTCCTGTTTCAGTACGCGGCTATTTGTTGACACTATTAATTGCGGTTTTTATAATCACAAATTGTTGCAACTTTATATTTGATATGACTCAGGTCAGCACCCTCGCTATCGATGTCATTAGTGTTTTTTGCTAACAAGGTCGTTGGCGTTATTTAAATTATTCACGTTGTTTATCTTATAAGACTCGCGAATGGATGCGGAGGTTATATGTTATCAAAACTATGTAAGTATGGAATAGTCATTAGTAGAGTCCCGGTGTTAAAAGTTGGGCTAAGTGACATTATGGAACGTCACTTTCCCGATTATGAAATGACTTTTTTCAGGTCACTGGAAGAAGTCACTTTATTGCAATTGCGCCGTGCCGATTTAATCATTGCCGATCTCTCTGGCGATCAGCGGCATACAAGAAATGTGTGTGAGCAGTATTTTTCAATTATTAATCAACATGCTGATATTCACTGGGTGTTTTTTGTTTCCCGCTTTTTCTATCCTACCGCGGTTGAATTACTCATGCGCCCGGGCAGTACGCTCCTTTCAGATATGGAGCCTGTCGAAGGCATTATTGCTGCCATTCGCCACGGTAACGGGCAGGCAGAAAAAATCAGCCAGACGCTATTGTCGTCTGATTATCTCGAGAATGATGAATCCCGGGAAAAGACGGAGCGGCTGACGCTTTCTGAACGTAAGGTGATGCGATTGCTGGGAAAAGGATGGGGTATTAATCAAATCGCGATGCTGCTTAAAAAGAGTAATAAAACCGTGAGCGCGCAAAAGAATAGTGCGATGCGACGTTTATCACTGCGCAGCAACGCAGAATTGTATGCATGGATAAATAGTTCAGAAGGCATGAAAGAGCTGAACCTAATTTCAGCCTATGGAGAACGCTCAGAATGGAACGCACCTCAGTCAAAAAACACGTGGCCATCATCGAGAAGTGCATGATGAGCGAGGCGGGCCTTCGCCATCTTTTATCTTCGCCCGCCACCCAAAAATACCGTTTTCATTTTTTCAGAAATTCTCAGATTTTCATTGAGGCCATGAGTAAGACGGATTTTTTCTCCGTCATCTATTCACTTTCGGGTTTGCGTGAACCCCGGCGAGAGTGTCTGATGTGCTTAAATATGCTTTCGGTTTCCCATCCGGGCATTCAGCGGATTGTGTTGGCAGAAGACGATCGTGAAGCACGGCTGGTTAGCCGGCTTTATCCAAAGGAGCTTCACGGTATTTTAAGTAAATCAGATACATTATCTGCACTGCTCAGCCAGCTTGTGACCTTGTTGGGAGAGACCCGGCGGGTAAATGACAATGTCATTAATCATTGGTATGTCAGCCGCAGCCGCATGCTCAGCCCGACTGAACATGAAATTTTAGGCTACATGACGCGTGGGATGTCGATCCCTGAGATAGCGCATATGCTGGATCGAAATATCAAAACGGTTCGGGCACACAAGTTCAATGCGATGGCAAAGCTGGGGATTAACTCTGAAGTCGCTCTGCTCCATGCCGCAGATATTATTACCTGTGTTCCCATGTCTACCTTTGTGCAGAACACCGATTCTGCCGTGGCGTGATAACACGCTGAGCGACGCCAGGGTCATTACCCTGGCTTTTTTTTACAGGCAGACATCAATCCATTTTGCTTGCGTCAGTTCAGCCATTCGCTGGGGTGAAATACGTACCGCGCTGTGGATAGCTCCGGCGGCAGGCAGCACTTCCTCGTAATGCCTCAGTGAAATATCACAAAACACGGCTAATGGATTTTCCAGACCAAAAGGACAGACACCGCCAACAGGGTGCCCCGTCAGGGTGACCACTTCATCACTGCTGAGCATCCGCGCTTTTGCACCAAAGGTTGATTTGAGCTTTTTGTTGTCCAGACGGGCATCGCCCCTGGCAACGACGAGCACGACTTCATCCTTAATTTTCAACGACAGGGTTTTGGCTATCCGGCCCGGTTCGACGTTATGTGCAGCGGCGGCAAGGGCGACCGTCGCCGTACTTTGATTTAGCTCGATGATGTCAATATCGGGGGCATAGTCGGCAAAGAATTGCCGCACTGACTGCAAACTCATTTTCTTCTCCTGAACATAACCTTCAATAATCTGTCACAAGCCTGTGATCCCTGTAAATATTTTGTCATAACAAACTCGTTACGGCGCATTTCTGGATCGCCTTCACAATCGCGGAAACCGGTTACAGTAACCGGTTGCAGTGTTTCAAAGCGGGGTTAATACTGACTCCGTCACTTCCTCTGTTCTGATAATTAATAAGAGCCGTCTATGAAACGTATCCTGCTTCGTTGTAATGCTGGTTCGTTAGCCAGCATGGTCTTAAACCCAAAAAATGGATTGCTGCACGGCAAAGTAATCGCTGTTGCGCTGAATTATTTAGACTGACAGGAGAGCCGCTATGTCTGCCAACCATGCTGTGTTTAACGTGATTTTTCGCTTTATCGAAAACTACGTCAGCCCGATAGCCGGGCGGATTTCTTCCCAGCGTCATATCATGGCCATTCGTGATGGTTTTATCTCAGCCATGCCATTTATGATTGTCGGTTCATTCTTATTGGTCTTTGCCTATCCCCCTTTCTCCCCTGATACCACCTGGGGTTTTGCTCGTGCCTGGCTTGACCTGGCGAAGCAGTATGAGGGGCGCATTCTCACGCCGTTTGATATGACGATGGGGATTATGTCCATCTATGTCTGCGCGGCGATTGCCTACAACCTCGGCAAACATTATGCGAAATCGCATCAGCTCGATCCCTTTATGTGCGCCATGCTGGCCCTGATGGCCTTCCTGCTGGTTGCTGCGCCGAAAACCAATGGTACGCTGCCCGTAGACAGCCTGGGCGGCGTCGGCATTTTCACCGCTATTCTGGTGGCACTCTATTGTGTTGAAATGATGCGCCTTTTGAAGGTCTGGAATATAGGTATCCGCTTGCCCGAGCAGGTGCCACCGATGATTAAAAACTCGTTTGATTTATTGATCCCAGTGCTGGTGGTGGTGCTGACGCTTTATCCGCTGAGCCTGTTTATTCAAACCCAATTTGATATGTTGATTCCGCAAGCCATTATGGCGGTGTTTAAACCTCTGGTTTCCGCGGCGGACTCACTGCCGGCGATCTTGCTGGCCGTACTGATTGGTCATTTGCTCTGGTTTGCGGGGATCCACGGGGCGGCTATCGTCTCCGGGATGCTGCAAATGTTCTGGCTGACCAACCTCGGTCTTAACCAGACGGCACTGGCGCAAAGTGCCCCTCTGCCACACATCTTTATGGAGGCGTTCTGGACCTTCTTCATTGTGATCGGCGGTTCGGGTGCAACCATGGGGCTGGTGCTGTGCTATCTGCGCAGTAAATCCGTGCACTTACGCTCAATCGGACGGCTGAGCGTGGTACCCAGCATGTTCAATATCAACGAGCCAGTGATCTTTGGTACGCCGATCGTCATGAACCCGGTGTTCTTTATTCCATTCCTGCTGGCACCGATGATAAATGCGATTGTTGCCTGGGCGGCGATGAAAATGGATCTGATTGGTCGTGTGATTTCTGTTGTACCCTGGACAGCACCGGCACCTATCGGTGGTGCGTGGGCATTAGGCTGGGATTTCCGCGCGGCGATTCTGGTGGTTATTCTGGCGGTGATCTCTGCCATCATTTACTACCCGTTCTTTAAGGTTTACGAGAAGCAGCTGTTGGAACAGGAAGCCGAAGAAGCACAACGCAGGGAAGAAGAGAAACAGCAGGTGGCCTGAGCCGTGTGTAGGAGATAAAAGCAAAAAGGCAACGCAAGTTGCCTTTTTTAGCGTTTGTTTAGTGTTTGCTCCCTCTCCCAGTGGGCTGAGGAATCCCCAGTAATCTTAGGTTTTGCAGCGATATCACGGCGCAATGAGAATACAACAGTCACCGCGATGACAGGGTCCGGCTGAAAATCGACGAAGCGTATCCG
>DFPL01000183.1:0-6244 GCA_002377245.1 Enterobacteriaceae bacterium UBA3516 | reverse complement strand
AATGACCCTCAGAGCCGCATTTTCCCCTCACCCTGGCCCTCTCCCCGGTGGGGCGAGGGGACCGATCGTGCTCGTATTATTTTGTGGGGATCCCTTAGCCCTGTGGGAGAGGGTAGGGGTGAGGCCATCAGGCCGCACAAGGTTACTTCAGCGTGCAGTCGCCGCACTGCTGGACATCCGGCAGGCGGTAACGCTGGCAGCAGGTACGTCTGACCAGTGCGCCTTCTCGGGTCACAACGGTCCGCCAGAGGGGATTATCGTTGCCATCAGAAAGGTGTTTCTCAAAGAAACAGAACTGACGCAGGGCTGCCACTCGCGTTTCACCCAGCAGCGGAATCATCTCCCCCAGGCACCAGTTAATCAGGTAACCGGTATTACTCCAGATAAGCTTACCGTTTATCTCACCCGTCGCCTCCAGCGCCTCGACAACAGGCTGCATGGCTTCACGAATCAGGGCTTCAATACGTGGGATATCGCCTTGTGCAGTCAGCCCATCGTCCTCCCACACATCCATCCAGAAGCAGGCCGCGCGACCCGTTTCGTGAAACTCAACGTGAAGATGTTCCGGCGACAGATCCAGCGCCTGCTTCTGGGTTAAGAGTGCCAGCAAAAGCGGGGGCACCATCAGCCCGAGATACCACTGCGCCCAGAGCGAAAGAAGGGGTTTACCTTCGTAGGGCAATGTTGGTTGTTTTTGATAGATATGCCTGGCATAAATTTCTTTTAATTCATCCAGCCTGGCTGGACGCCGCCACTCGGTCAGCGTGACCGCCTCGCGGGGCGCAAGTTCGTTGAGCTTGATAAAATCTAAGAGATGCGGCCGCAGGCGGGTTAACGTGTCGCGCACAGCGCTCGCCAACGCGTCAGTGTTTGAAACATGCCTGACGCGTCGAATAACGAATTCATTTAACGGTGCGCAACGATAAGCCATAGTGACCGGATAGATGGAAATCTAAATGATAATGATTGCCAATCCTAGCCAGAGGTAAAACCGATAGCAAGATGTTTATGGTAAAGAAAGCATCATGCGTCGTCAGGCGAGCTGTAAATCATCACTCACCAGAATATTATTGCGTCCCTGATGCTTAGCTTCATAGAGTGCCTTATCCGCTTTACTCAACGCTTCTTCAATATCACCGTCTTCGAGCGGAGCGATACCGATACTCACCGTCACATTCGTGGCCACACTTTCGTTAAACATATGGGGAATATCGAGATCATAGACCTGCTGGCGAATACGCTCCGCTGCGGCGCGGGCGCGCTCGATATCGATGCTGTTGAGCAAAATCATAAATTCTTCACCGCCGTAGCGAGCCACGATGTCACGAGAGCGAACGGCATTTCGAATGGCCGCTGAAACCCGAATCAGCGCCTGATCGCCCATCATATGACCGTAGTGATCGTTGTAGGCTTTAAAATGATCGATATCCAGTAACAGGACAAAGCGCGTGCCATCATCCAGCGCCAGCAGATTATCAAGTTTGTGCTGTAAGCCACGGCGATTGTACAGGCCAGTAAGGGGATCGAGCATGCTCAGGTCATTGAGCGTTTTTCGCTCTTGCATCAGGCGATACATCAACGCCTGTGAGAAATTATCGTTACGCTTCTGAATTACATGCTGTATGGAGATGGCGATCAGCGGTAGCGCAAAGGCATAACACAGCCGTATCGACATTTCACCACTGCTTAACCAAAGGCAGGTAGCGAAGGCCGGGAAAGAGTGCAGCACAAACGCGATAATATTATTTGAAAAGGCGAGGGCGCCAATAAACAAAACACTTAATAGGGCAATTAGCAGATAAGTAGAATCATTATTTTCCAATGCCCTGGCTTTAATAATGACATGCCAGGCCCACAGGCCGCCAAATAAAAATGAACTCAGCGTAATATTTAATTTCTTCTTGGGGTAATGCCATTGCCAGAGTAATGCAAGCCCACTTGAGCCCAGGATCAGGCACAAAGGCAGGGTAAGCGCGCGCAGGTTGCTGAGCGGCAGAGCGATAGAAAACAGGGCTGAAATGACATTGAGTAACAAGAAAAGTCGAAGTGATAAGCGATATTTCTTTTTACAGAGCGATTGCCAGGATTGAGCTGTCATATATTTAAAAAGTCGTTATTAATCTGCAATGTATAATTTAATGGGTTGCCAAAGTGATAAATAACGCGAAGAAAAGTGACCGCGAAAAGACGAAATTGTTTAGATTTAATTAAGTGGCGCTTAATTTATCACCTTCATGAATGTCTGTCACCTGAAGATGAGTAAAGTTCATACAGCTTTTTGCCGCTTTTTGTCGGCATGCTGACAAATGAGAAAACATATCATATGATATTGGTTATCATTATCAGTGTGAGAGTCAAAACCATGTTGCAACGTACGTTGGGAAGCCGGTGGGCCCTTCTGTTACCAGGTATTGTCGTCGCAGTGATGGCGTTTGCCGACCTTCCTCTGAATGCCTGGCGTGCAGTCATCGTGATAGGTTTATTGCTGACACCGGCCATGCTCTACCATAAACGTTTACGCCACTTTATCTTGCTGCCATCAGGCGTTGCATTGGTGGGCGGAATTATCATGGCCATGCTGAATGTAAAAACGATGATGTAAGCGGAAATCGAGCTGAGAAGTGCTGCGGGAGAGGTCATAAGATATTTGGTGCGAGGGGGGGGACTCGAACCCCCACATCCTAAGGACACTAACACCTGAAGCTAGCGCGTCTACCAATTCCGCCACCTTCGCACAACTATCTTACTTTGGGTCTTACGTTGATATCGCCTCGTTGGTGCGAGGGGGGGGACTCGAACCCCCACATCCTAAGGACACTAACACCTGAAGCTAGCGCGTCTACCAATTCCGCCACCTTCGCCCAGTGCGAGCAATATCATTGTGGATTATGGTGCGAGGGGGGGGACTCGAACCCCCACATCCAAAGGACACTAACACCTGAAGCTAGCGCGTCTACCAATTCCGCCACCTTCGCATACCATCGATACAATAAGTATCGTTACCACGGAGGCGCATTCTAGATGTTTTCTGGTATTCGTCAACAGTTAATTGCAGGCCACTTTTGCAACTGATGTAAAAAAACGCAGCGGAAATGGGCAGTTAAAAACCCGGTAAACAAACCGTTACCGGGCAAGAGAGTATTAACGCTTAGCCTGGCGGGTCATCACCGTACGGTAGACCTTGAAACGCCCGGTTTGTGCGAGCACTTCATGGAAGCCGAAGATCTCATCAAGCACGGCGGGGTAGGGCAGGAAGGCGTTGGCGACAATGCGCAACTCGCCACCGCTGTTCAGATGACGAACCGCGCCACGGATCAAGACTTGCGTTGCTTCAAGACTGGTCTGCAGGCCATCGTGGAACGGTGGGTTGGAGATAATCATATCGAAACGACCGGTCACGTCAGAGAAGACGTTACTGGCGAATACGTCACCTTCCAGGCCGTTGGCGGCAAGGGTGGCTTTACTGGCTTCGATCGCCGGAGCAGAAACATCGCACAGCGTCAGACGCACCTTCGGCGAATGACTGGCGAGCACGGTGGAAAGCACACCAGCTCCGCAACCGACATCCAGCACTTTACCTTTAGTGTGCGGTGTAAAGGTGGATAACAGCAACTGGCTGCCCACGTCCAGGCCATCACGACTGAAGACGCCCGGCAGGGTTTTGATCGTCAGGCCATCCAGCGCATACTCGTTCCAGAAACCCTGAGCATCAAAGGTCGGCTGTTTTTCCAGGCGACCATGGTAAAGCCCGCAACGACGCGCACTGTCGACTTTATTCAACGGTGCGTAGTCGGCCAGCATCTGCTCAGCACTGCGCACGCCGCTACGGTTTTCGCCGACCACGAAAATGTCCGTCCCAACCGGCAGGAGGGAGAGCAGGTTCATGAGCTGGTACAGCGCTTCAGGTTTGTTTTTCGGCCAGTAGTAGATAAGCGTATCGCTATCGCCAACCGCGCCTTGTTCAAGGCTCAGTGCGAAGACCGCGTCATCGCCCATCTGGCGGTTGAGCGTTTGCCACTGATGATATTGTTGGGTCCAGGCACGGCTATACGCCGTGTCCAGCCTGGCAGGCAGGTCATCCTGCAAGTCACCGGCAAAAAGAATACGGCTTTGTTCGAAATCATCACTGTGGCGCAGCAAGACTTCACTTGCCGGGGTTAAAGCAGACATGGAGGGTTCCTCATTAAACTCAGCCCGGGATTATACACGTTATCCTTCATGCTGCCTCTTTGTTGACGGCGTCTTCGCACCCCGGTCACTTACTTGAGTAAGCTCCCGGGGATGCTCATCCTTGTCGCCGCGATGCAACATGAATGATTTTGTGTATACACGTTATCCAATACGCAGACTCTTTGTTGACGGCGTCTTCGCACCCCGGTCACTTACTTGAGTAAGCTCCCGGGGATACTCATCCTTGTCGCCGCGATGCAACATGAATGATTTTGTGTATACACGTTATCCAATACGCAGACTCTTTGTTGACGGCGCCTTCGCACCCCAACACACAACCTCTTTGCGAATGGGCACATCATACCCCGGTCACTTATTTGCTTGATGGCGCATAATCGACGAGTTTGGTATATTTGCGCGCCTGACAAACAGGAGTGATTCACGATGACGACCCGACGCGACTGGCAATTACAGCAACTGGGCATCACCCAGTGGTCCCTGCGCCGCCCGACGGCGTTACAGGGCGAAATCGCTATCTCGCTTCCGGCTCATATTCGTCTGGTGATGGTATCTCCTGAACTTCCCGCACTGGCGGAGCCGCTTATCGGCGATGTATTACGTGCGCTGGCCGTGAGTGCCGATCAGGTTTTGCAACTGACACCGGACCGCGTGGTCATGCTACCTGAAGGCTCTGCCTGTAATAGCTGGCGACTGGGGGTTGCAACGCCCCTGATGCTGGCGGGCGCACAAGTGGCATCACCCGCTTTAGACGAACTTCGGGGAAACCCGGCGGCACGTGCCGCGTTATGGCAACAAATCTGCGACTATGAACACGATTTCTTCCCTCACCACGACTGATTTAACCCGCGCTTACGAGATTGAAACCCGGGCACATGCGTTTCCCTGGAGTGAGAAAACGTTTGCCACCAACCAGGGCGAACGGTATCTCAATTTTCGCCTGATGGCCGGTGAGGTGATGGCTGCGTTTGCCATCACTCAGGTCGTGCTGGATGAGGCAACGCTGTTTAATATCGCCGTCGACCCGGACTGGCAACGTCAGGGGCTGGGGCGGCAGTTGCTGGAGCACCTGATCGTTGAGCTGGAAAAGCGCGATGTGCTAACGCTCTGGCTTGAGGTCCGGGCGTCAAACCATGCCGCTATCGCGTTGTACGAAAGTTTGGGCTTTAACGAGGCGACAATACGTCGTAACTACTACCCCACGGCGAGCGGACGCGAAGACGCCATTATCATGGCGCTGCCGATTTAATAAATGAAAGGTGATGATGTAATGAGATGGGACTGGATATTCTTTGATGCTGACGAAACCTTGTTTACGTTTGATGCGTTCGGCGGCTTACAGCGGATGTTTCTTGACTATAGCGTCACATTCACTAGCGAAGATTTTCAGGATTATCAGGCGATTAACAAGCCGTTGTGGGTGGATTACCAGAACGGCGCCATCACCGCATTGCAGCTTCAGCACCAACGCTTTCAGGGCTGGGCCGAGCGCCTTTGCGTTGCACCCGGCGATTTAAACAACGCCTTTCTCAATGCGATGGCGGAAATTTGTGCCCCGCTGCCGGGGGCTGAATCTCTGCTCAAATCGTTAAAAGGCAAAGTGAAGCTGGGTATCATTACCAACGGATTTACCGCCCTGCAGCAAATTCGTCTGGAACGCACCGGTTTTCGTGACTACTTTGATTTACTGGTGATCTCCGAGCAGGTCGGCGTCGCAAAACCCGACCCCCGTATTTTCGATTTCGCGCTGGGACAGGCGCAAAATCCGGATCGCGCCCGTGTGCTGATGGTCGGTGATACCGCCGAGTCAGACATTTTGGGCGGCATAAACTCTGGGCTGTCTACCTGCTGGCTCAACGCGCACGCGCGCGTCCTGCCCGAGGGCATCAACCCGACGTGGACCGTGACTTCGCTAACCGAACTGGAGCAACTCCTGTGTAAACATTGATTGTCTGCATTCAGTCGTTGAGTACAATAGCCGCATTTTTCGTATCTCCTGGCGTGGCTGTAGCCGCGCCTTTACACAGAAGAAATTCATTATGACGTTGTCTCCTTA
>DFPL01000110.1:9036-17631 GCA_002377245.1 Enterobacteriaceae bacterium UBA3516 | reverse complement strand
CCAAAGAGGAGAGGGGGCTGTCCGTGCTCGTATTATTTTCTGGGGATTCCTCAGCCCTCAAGGGAGAGGGGACCGCTCGTGCCCGGATTTATTTGTGGGGATCCCTCGGTCCTGATGGTGAGCCCCCCGAGCGACCGTCCCCTAAATAACGCATTTCTTTCACGAATACTAACGCACTGTAACCTGTCGCCTGTATTATGATTTCAGCCATATCAGCGTTCACGAACACATGGTAATCTGCCCGCGATCGCACGCGTTGTTATGCAGCTACGACGATGAGCTTATTTCACGTTTAGAAATCACAACTACCATTAACATCATCACTTAAGCGCCTTAGCGAAACGCCATGAACAAACCCATCAAACGGCTTGAGATCATTAAGTACGCCATTGAACTGGAAGATGACGGCATCATCCTCAGTCAGCTTCCGTTGTTGAAAACCGAAGCAATGGACGGTGAACTGGCGTACATCGTCTGGGCGCTTGAAGAGAAGAACTACAGTGACGCCCTGCGCGCCATTACCCACTGGCTGCAAAATCAGCGTTCGGTGGTGTACTGGCAGGATCCGCAGGTGGCCGCCAGTAAGCTGGAACTGAAAGCGCTGGAAGAGCAGCTACGTGAGCTTATCGACAAGCGCAACACCCGCATTCAGTTGCTGGATGAGTTCAACGATCTCTACCTCACGCGCCTCGGGCCGTTGATGACGCAGATTCTGCGCCTGCGCAAAATTCTTGCCGAAGCCGCCGTGCGTCGCCAGGAGGCCGAAGCGCGCAGTCGCGAAGCGGACTATCTGCGCTGCCAGCAGTATCTGGCGCAGGCGGTGGAGGTGCTGGTCACCCTCACCCAGCGCTGGCAAAGTTTTCCGCCGCAGTCTTCTCAGGCTGCCGAAGCCCGTAAACATCTTCAGCAGCAAAATGCGCTGATTAGCTCCCTGCTGGCCGAGGCGCAAGAGCTGGAACAGGGCCTGACCCGCGAAGATGAACCTGCCCGCCAGGCGCGCGATGAAGCACGTCAGGAGTATGAGGAGTACCAGGAGCAGCAGCACGACGCGGAAAAACGCTTTGGCTTTGAGCAGAAGATGTCGGCAGATGAGCGTTCAGAGCTGAAACGCCTGTGGCGTCAGGCCAGTAAGTTGTGCCACCCGGATCTGGTTGATGAGGGCTTTAAAGACGAAGCGCATGCGATGATGGTGGAGTTAAACCAGGCCCGTCAGCGTGGCGATCTGGTCGCCATTCGTTCTATTCTGACCCGCTTACAAAAAGGGCTGGAGCCGTTGATGGCAAGCGATCGCCTGAACGATTTGCAGCGCCTGCGCCAGCGTATTCTTGAGGTTAAACAGCACATCGCCAGCCTGATTGAAGAGCTCAATGCGCTGGAAAAAGAGGAATCCTGGCAGCTGGTTTCAACGCTTACCGACCAGGAGAGCTATTTCCGTCAGCAGGAGAAAGCGCTGGGTGAAATTCGCCAGACCCTTGAGCAGCAGGTTAACGACGCCGAGTACGAAGAGGTGGCGTAAGTGTTGATTGCCGGATGGCGCTCGCGCTTATCCGGCCTCCCCTTTCAACCGGATTTACTTCTTGTGCCAGTACGCCTGACCGCGTACCAGGTTCTGATCGACATCCTTGCTCTCAACCAGATCCAGCAACGATTTCACGACTGCCCCTTCACCGGTGAGCCAGATGTAATACTCGCCGTCCGGTATCTCTGACGCCGCCAGCGTTTCCGCCACCGCGTTTGAGCCGTGCCCAATCACCCACTCAATGTTGTAATGACTTAAGTGGGCCAGGTAATCCTGGTAAGCAGCATCGGCAATGGTCACCACCGCTTTCACCTGCGGGCGAACCGCCAGTGTATTCAGCGCTTCCAGGCGACGTCGCAGCGCCGGCATCCCGGACTCGTCGCACACATAAAACTGCCAGCCATAATCTTCCGGCACCACCAGCGAACCCCGCGGGCCGCCAATCGTCAGCGAATCCCCAACCTGCGCCTTCATCGCCCATTCACTGGCCACACCGCCTTCGTGAATAAAGAAATCGATCGCCAATTCATGGCGGCTTTCATCGTACAAAGGGGTGTAATCCCGGGATGCCGGACGCGGCCCGTCCCCCCAGACGATCCCTTCATCGGTCACCTGTGGCGGGATAAAGGTACTGCCAGGCATGGGGAAAAATACTTTGGTGTGGTCGTCAAAGCCGCGTGAGGTGAAGCCTTCAAGCGCTTCACCTCCCAGCACGATGCGCTGGAAACCGGCACTGATGCGCTCAACGCGCAAAACGGTCAGTTCGCGAAAGCGCAGTTCATTGCGCACACGCGCGGGATAACGGTGTTGTGGAATAGTCATAATCGGCCTGCGTGAAGTGGAATACGATATATCTAAATTACGTTTAAATGATAATGATTGTTGTTTATGCAGAACACAAGATCTTTTTTAGATACACTCTGACTTAAGCGCACGCGTTGCTAAAAAGCAAAATAATAGCCAATAAAAACAACAAAATAAAATATAAACCGCATTCACCATTGGCTTAATTGAACATTTAGATATAAATTAGATATATCAAATTAAACAAGGAGTACACCATGCGACATCATCATTCAGCCTGCGATGGCGAACATCATCACTGTTCAGAGCATGAACACGGCGAACACCGTCATGGGCGCGGCGGCGGTCGTCGTCAGCGTTTCTTCGGCCACGGCGAACTGCGTCTGGTCATACTGGACATCCTCACGCGTAACGCCAGTCATGGTTATGAGTTGATCAAAGAGATAGAAACCCTGACCCAGGGCAACTACACGCCAAGTCCGGGCGTTATCTACCCGACCCTCGATTTTTTGCAGGATCAACAGCTAATTTCGATAAGCGAAGAGGAGGGTGGGCGCAAAAAAATTGCCATTACGGCGCAAGGCCAGGCCTGGATGGACGAGAACAAAGAGCATCTGGAGCATATTCATGCGCGTATCAGTGCTCGCAGCGTGGGCTATCAGTTGCGTAAAGATCCACAAATGAAACGGGCGCTGGAAAACTTCAAAGCGGTGCTTGACCTGAAGGTCAACCAGGGCGATATCAGTGCCGCGCAGCTTAAACAGATCGTGGGTGTTATCGACCGCGCAGCACTGGAAATATCACAACTCGATTAAGCCGGCTGCCTTTCGTTAGTCAGGCGGAAAACCTGCACCAGACCAAGCAGGTGCTCCGCCTGGTCGTTAAGGGCTGCTGCCGCTGCAACGGACTCTTCCACCAGGCTGGAGTTCTGCTGAGTCGTCGAGTCAATCAGGCCAATAGCGCTGTTAATCTGCGAAATGCCATCGGTTTGCTCACGGCTGGCCTGGCCGATTTCACGCAGGATGACGTCCATCTCCTGCACATTGCTGACCATGCCATTGATAAGATTGCCCGCCTTCTCAACCAGCGCCATCCCTTCACGAGTCTGACTGGTAGAGCTTTCAATCAGCTGACGAATGTCGTTTGCCGACGAGGCGCTTTTTTGCGCCAGTTGGCGAACTTCTCCGGCAACCACCGCGAAACCACGCCCATGCTCACCGGCGCGCGCCGCTTCCACCGCCGCGTTCAGCGCGAGGATATTGGTCTGGAAGGCGATGGCATCAATCAGGTTGATGATGTCGGACATGCGGTTGGAGGTGTCGTTGATCACCCGCATTTTCTCGGTGACCTGTTTCATCATCTCGCCGTTGTGTTTCACCACGGTCGCCGCATCCGCTGAGAGCGTGGTCGCCTCATGGGTATGATCCGCCGTGTTTTTCACCGTCGCGGTGATCTGCTCCATCGACGAGGCGGTCTGTTCGACCGAGCTGGCCTGCTCCTCGGTCCGCGCCGCCAGGTCCTGGTTGCCGGCCACAATTTGCGCCGCCGCGCTGGAGATGTTTTGTGAGCCAAACTGAACTTCCTGGACAATATCCACCAGTCGGGTCTTCATCTCCATCAGTGAGCGCAGCAACACGCCGGTCTCATCACGGGAATCAGAATGAATCGATCCGGTCAGGTCGCCACCGGCAATCGCCCCGGCAAAATCCACCGCTTCACGCAGCGGGCGGGTGATCATCCGCACGATATACCAGCCCAACAGGGTGCCCATACCAATGCTGAACACTGCCAGCAGCACCAGCAGCAGACGGTTGGTGCTGAAATCACCCTGCACCTGCTCCCCGGCGTTACGCATTTGCGCATCGCGGATGGCAATCAGCGCCAGCACGTTATCTTTGTACGCCTTCTGAATCGGCACCATTTTGGTCATCATTTCGGTGATGGCCGCAGACTGGTCATTGTTTTTGACCGCTTCAAGGATGCGAAAACGCGAATCAAGATACTGCTGACGAACGTCTCTGATGTCCGCGAGAATTTTCTGCGATTCCGGGTCAGGCAGATTTTTATTGAGGTCTTCAAGAAGGACGGTAATGCGGGCGCTTATATCACTCAACTGCTTCTGGGATTGTTCACGCCATTTCCCGTCAGTGTCCAGCAGCATCATCTGTTGCGTACTCACAAACGTCTGGAACTGATCGATAAGCTGATTCGCTTTCACCGTGGTCGGATAATCGTTGTGAACAATATTTTGCATCCCATTATTCGCGCGGTTGAGGCTGAAAAGCGAGAGACAAGAGCTGGCGACCATTAAGACGATAAAAAACCCAAACGCCAGAAATAATTTGGTGCCAATTTTTACATCATGTAAAAACATATATTCCCCATGTATCTGATTATAGTACTGATAAAAACGTACGCACTCACAATGAGTTAGAAGAGAAAACGCGATAGAGCTGATTAAATTATCGTCTCTGATGGAAGTTATCGGTAACGTTGCGACTAACTTTATGAGATTGATCGTTTTTTTGTTTTACTATTTATTATTCTGATAGTTACAAGCTATTAATTTAGATCTATCGATCGTTATATTCAGCCAGATGAAAGTTGCGCAACTAATATTAATGGGGCTTAACTCTAATTTAATAGAAATTAAAACTCATAATAATAAGGCTATTATTTGGTGAGAAATTGATCGGTATTTAATATTATTTTAACAAATATAGCTTAATTAAATTACATATTAATTCAACAGAGAAATTAAGGGTATTTCCCTCTCTCTCCTTTCAGACAGAGAGGGAAATAAACCGCTTAGTGAAGCACTGAGACCGCATCCTGCAGGCGGCTGGCGCGGTGTTTGACCATCGCCGACACGCTGGCGCTCTCTTCAACCAGTCCGGCATTTTTCTGGGTGATGGATTCCAGTTCCGCCACCGCACGGGTGAGCTCATTCAGCCCCTGCGCCTGTTCGGTGGTCGACAGGCTGATCTGCCCAATCAGGGAGGTGACGTTCTGCACCTGGGCCACAATGTTATCCATGGTGTGTCCGGCTGCATGCACCTGATCGTAGCCTGACTGCACTTTGCTGGCGCTGGCATCGATCAGCTTGCGGATGTCATTGGCGGCACTGGCGCTGCGGCTCGCCAGATGACGCACCTCTCCGGCTACCACCGCAAAGCCTTTGCCCTGCTCTCCTGCTCTTGCGGCTTCCACCGCGGCATTGAGGGCCAGAATATTGGTCTGGAAGGCGATGTCATTAATAAGCTTGGTGATGGAACCGATGCGCTGGGTGCTATCGGCAATCTCATCCATGGTTTTCACCACGGTTTCCATTGCATCACCGCCCTGCGCCGCTGCATTGCTGGCGGCGCTGGAGAGTTTGTCTGCCGCTGAGGCAGTCTCAGAATTATTCTGTACCGACGCGGCCATCTGGCTCATGGTCGCCACGGTCTGCTGCACATTAACCACCGTCTGCCGGGTGCGTTCGTTCAGCGCATCATTGCCCTTCGCCAGCGTCTCACTGCCGCTACGCACGCTACTGACCTGGCAGGAAACATCATTGATCAGCCAACGACACATTAACCCCAACTGACCGACAGCACGCAATGTCAGCCCCAGTTCATCGCTGCGATTAAGGTGATCCACACTGTTGCGCTCGCCCGTCGCCACGCTCAGCGCCTGACGCGCGACCCGCTCTACCGGGCGCACAATCTGCCACTCATAGCAGGCGCACCCTAACACCATCACCAGCGCGCTGAGCGCCATTGGCCCAGCGCCGCTGTTCATTGCCCACAATCCTGCGGCCTGTACCAGCCACATCAGCACCATGACACTGCGTGCCCGCCAGCGCAGCGGCAATGACGCAAGCTTGCCCCGCCAGCCACGACTGACCACCAGGCCTTTATGGATGCGCTTTTTCGCGCGCCCTTCCTGTAACGCCTGATAAAGCGGCGTCACGGCTGCGATCTCCTCCGGGGTGGCGCGGGTGCGGATAGACATATAGCCGGTCACTTTTCCGTTACGCACCATCGGCGCGGCGTTAGCACGGACCCAATAGTGGTCACCGTTCTGACGACGGTTTTTCACAATACCGCTCCAGGGCTCTCCCTGTTTTAAGGTGAACCACATGTCCGCAAACGCCGCTTTGGGCATATCAGGGTGGCGAACAAGATTATGCGGCTGGCCCATGAGTTCTTGCAGACTAAAACCACTTACCTGAGAGAAGTTGTCATTGGCGTGGGTGATATAGCTTTGCAGGTCGGTTGTCGACATGAGAGTGGTGTCATCGTCAAGGGTGTACTCCCGTTGCGTGACCATTGGAGGAGAAGCCATGTTAGCGTCCTATGCAGGTTATTTAACTGTTAAATTGAGGGCGAATGTTATTTCGGCGCTAAGAAATTTATCTTTAGTTGTTAAATTTGATTTAGATCGCAAATCACCAAAAAACCGCATTTTTTGTATGCTATATAACTTGCTGATTTATATAGTCCCGCTATGAAACCAATTAATTTTCTTCAATGCTGACGCCTTATTACAGAGCATAACATGCACCATTGTGGCGCATTCTTCGCGCTCCCCACCGCTGACTTGTCTGTTTTTTCACCATTACTGCCTGCACAAAAGCGGGGTTTTCGGGATCTCCTGCCATGTATTCGGCGTAATCCCAGGCGTTTATCCCGATTTAGCGTTGCGGCTTCGATGTGGCGCAATCCCTGCAATACTTAAATCAGTATCATGTGATACGCCCCGCCAGGAGCTTATTTTGAACAGGTTACCTTCCAGCGCATCGGCTTTAGCGTGCAGCGCTCACGCACTGAATCTCATTGAAAAGCGAACGCTTGATAGCGACGAGATGAAGGAGCTGAACCGAGAGGTCAGAGAGTATTTTAAAGAACATGTGAACCCGGGATTTTTAGAGTATCGAAAATCTGTCACCGCAGGCGGGGATTACGGAGCCGTAGAATGGCAAGCGGGCAGTCTGAATACGCTTGTCGACACTCAGGGGCAGGAGTTTTTAGATTGCCTGGGTGGGTTTGGCATCTTCAATGTGGGGCACCGTAATCCAGTTGTTGTCTCCGCCGTACAGAATCAACTCGCAAAACAACCCCTTCACAGTCAGGAACTTCTCGACCCATTGCGGGCGATGCTGGCAAAAACGCTGGCGGCACTGACCCCTGGCAAACTGAAGTACAGCTTTTTCAGTAATAGCGGTACTGAGTCCGTCGAAGCGGCGCTGAAACTGGCCAAAGCGTACCAGTCGCCACGGGGAAAATTCACCTTCGTTGCCACCAGCGGCGCGTTCCATGGCAAATCGTTAGGCGCGCTTTCCGCCACCGCGAAATCGACCTTCCGTAAGCCGTTTATGCCACTGCTGCCGGGCTTCCGTCATGTGCCTTTTGGGGATATCGACGCGATGCGCATGCTGCTGAGCGAATGCCACAACACCGGTGACGATGTGGCTGCCGTGATCCTGGAGCCGATTCAGGGTGAAGGGGGCGTTATTCTGCCACCGCAGGGCTACCTGCCAGCCGTGCGTAAACTGTGTGATGAATTTGGCGCACTGCTGATTTTTGATGAAGTGCAGACCGGCATGGGCCGCACGGGCAGAATGTTCGCCTGCGAGCATGAGAACGTCACGCCAGACATTTTATGTCTCGCGAAAGCCCTCGGCGGCGGCGTCATGCCGATTGGCGCAACCATCGCCACCGAAGAGGTCTTCTCCGTTCTGTTCGATAATCCTTTCCTGCACACCACGACCTTTGGCGGTAACCCGTTGGCCTGTGCGGCAGCGCTGGCGACCATCAACGTGCTGTTGGAAGAGAACCTACCGGCACAGGCGGAGCAGAAAGGCGACATGCTGCTGGACGGCTTCCGTCTGCTGGCACGCGAGTACCCGGATATGGTGCAGGACGCGCGCGGCAGAGGCATGCTGATGGCCATTGAGTTTGTCGACAATGAAATCGGCTACACCTTCGCGAGCGAAATGTTCCGCCAGCGCGTGCTGGTCGCCGGGACGCTCAACAATGCGAAAACTATTCGTATCGAACCGCCGTTAACGCTGACCATTGAGCAGTGTGAGCAGGTGCTAAAAGCGGCCCGCACCGCGCTGGCGGCAATGCGCGTAGCGGTAGAAGAAGCGTAAAGACGGCGCGGCCTTCTCCCCCTCACCCCTGCCCTCTCCCTCAAGGGAGAGGGATCCCCAGTAATCTTACGTTTTGCAGCGATAATACTTCGCCATGAGAACACAACTGTTAAAGCGATGACTGGGTCCGGCT
>DFPL01000110.1:0-8967 GCA_002377245.1 Enterobacteriaceae bacterium UBA3516 | reverse complement strand
GGCGAGGGGACTGTCCGTGCTCGTATTATTTTGTGGGGATCCCTCAGCCCTCAAGGGAGAGGGTGAAAAACAGCCCCAACCTACTTGACCGGATACCTCAACCCTTTGGGATGAGGGGAACACCGCGCACCAGACCAAACTGCTATTCCGGCATCAGCCCCACAAACGTCCGCTTCTTACGTGGCTCCGACATCAACGCCTCCAGCTTCTCTACGCAGGCGAGATAGTGCGGCGTCTCTTTGTGGGCCAGAACCGCAGCCTCATCCTTGTACGCCTCATAGATAAAAAACCGCGTTTTCACTTTGCTGTCCTGCAACACATCAAAACGCAGATTTCCCGGCTCCTGAATTGCGCCCTCGTGATTGGCGCGAAACACCTCAAGAAACTCATCCACTTTGTCCGGCTTAATGTTGATCTCCACCAGCGTCACATTCATTTCTGTTCTCCCTGTTTCTCTTCCTGCCAGAACTGATACGCCTCACGTGCGCTTATGTTCTCATGAACCACTTTCTTCACGGCTTTAAGCATGGCGAGCGGCGCGCTGGACTGGAAAATATTGCGCCCCATGTCCACGCCGGACGCCCCCTGGTCGATGGCGCGAAAACACATCTCTAATGCCTCAAGCTCTGGTAACTTCTTGCCGCCGGCGATGACAATCGGCACCGGGCAACTGGCGGTCACCTTCTCAAACCCCTCTTCCACAAAATAGGTTTTCACAAACTGCGCCCCCATTTCGGCGGCGATACGGCTGGCCAGCGAAAAATAGCGCGCATCCCTCGCCATCTCTTTTCCTACCCCGGTAACCGCCAGCGTCGGCACGCCATAGCGATTACCGGCATCCACCAGCTTAATGATGTTATTAATTGACTGATGTTCATGCTCGCTGCCGATATAGACCTGGGCCGCCACCGCACAAACGTTCAGGCGCAGCGCATCCTCCATGGCCACCGCCACGCACTCGTTCGACAGCTCAGTCAGAATAGAGTTACCGCCTGATGCCCGCAGTACCACTGGCTTATTGGTCGCGGGCGGCACCTGGCTACGCAGCACCCCACGGGTACACATCAGCACATCCGTTTCACCAAACAGCGGCGCAATAGAGAGGTCGATGCGCTCAAGCCCGGTGGTCGGCCCCTGGAAGTAGCCGTGGTCAAACGCCAGCATCACCGTGCGGTTGCTCTGCGGATTAAAAATCCGTGAGAGGCGCGACTGCATGCCCCAGTCCAGCGCCCCGCAGCCTTTCAGCGTGTAAGGTACGTTCTTTTGCGGCGTCTCAAACCCGAAATCTTTGCCGTCTTTAATGTCATCTAAATCCGCCATCGTTTCCCCCGTCAGAAGTCGTATTTACCAATGTTCTCTTTGGTGAACACCACGCGCTCCGGCAGCAGCACAATGCCATTGCCTTTCGCCTCATACTGATAGCCCTGCACGCTGTTAGGCTCTACTTTCAGCGTCCCGAGATCTTTCACCTCAACGCTGTCACCCACGTTCAAATCGCCTTTTTTGAGCATATGCTCAGCCACGTTCACCGAAATTTTGCCCTGTTGCACCACATCCCACAGACCAAAGGCTTTCACCGTGCCGCGCTCTACATAAGGACGCATCACGTTCGGCGTACTGAAGCCGACGATCGCTACCCCTTCCCGTTTCAGGTTCTCCGCCGCCTGCGCCGCCGCGGGCAGTGCGTTGGCATCCGGGGCGATGATCGCATCCAGATCCGGGTACGCTTTTAAGATCCCTTCTGCGGTTTGCAGCGACTTAGTGGCGTCGTTATAACCAAACTGGGTAGTGACGATTTGCCACTGCGGATGATCTTTCTCGATTTTGGCTTTCGCCTCCTTCACCCACTGGTTCTGGTCGGTCACCGTTGGGCTGGAGTAGAAGAAAGCGACTTTGGCATCGGGTTTGGTGACCTGCTTGCCGGCCATCTCGACCAGCAGTCCGCCGAGCTGTTCCGGCGTCCCCTGGTTGATGTAAATGCTGCGGCACTCCGGCTTGGTATCGGAATCCCAGGTCAGAATTTTGACGCCGCGCTGCATCGCGCGTTTCAGCGCCGGACAGAGGCCATCCGGTGAGACCGCCGAGACGATAATCGCCTTGTAGCCCTGGTTGACGAAGTTGTTAATAAGCTGAACCTGGCCGGAAACGCTGGGTTCCGTCGGGCCGTCATAGGTCACATCCACACCTAGATCTTTGCCCGCCTCTTTCGCGCCGTTACCGCCGCTGGTAAAGAAGCCCACGCCGACCAGCTTGGGAATAAAGGCGATGCGGTCTGCCGCCTGGGCGGCCATCACGCTACCGGCCAGTGCCAGCGCGCTCAGTTGCACTATCAGTTTTGTCTTCATCTCATGCTCCAAAAGATTAACGCGAGAGAACCCGACGCCAGGTCATACGCACCCATTCCCGGTGCAGACTCAGCGAACGCCCCATCACCACCACCACCAACAGCGCCCCTGACAACGCGCTCGACACCTGGTTGGGGATGCCGATCATTTGTAACCCCTGCTGCAAATACCCCACCAGCAACGCCGCCAGCGCAGTACCTAACACCGAACCCGAACCGCCATAGATGTTGGCGCCGCCAAGCACGGCAGCGGTCAGCGCGGGCATTAACAGATCGCGTCCCAAATCGGAACGCGCTGAACCGAAATAAGAGACCAGCACCACGGCGGCGATGGCCGACGCCAGTCCCACCAGGCCATACAATGCGTAGGGCATGCCGTTAACCGACAGCGCGGCATACCGCGCCGCACGCGGGTTTTGACCGAGCAAAAAGAGGTGGCGACCAAAGCGACCACGGTGGGTAATCAGCCAGAAAAAGAGGGTAATGAACGCAAACAGCACCAGCGGAACGGGCAGGCCCAGAACGGTCAGGTTGGCAAAGGCGGTGAAGCTGTCCGGGAACCCACTGATACCTTCATAGCCCGTCGCCCCTGCCATGCCGGAGAGCAGTAGCGCCCCGCCGCCGTAGAGATAGAGCGTGCCGAGGGTAATAACCAACGGACTGATGCCGGTGTAGTGAATCAACGCCGCGTTGAGCAGGCCGCAGAGCAGCCCTAGCAGCAGAGTGAGCGGTATGGCGAGACTCATCGGCCAGCCCGCCTGCATCATGACCCCCAGCGCAATGGCGCACAGGCCAATGGTTGAGCCGAGCGAGATATCAATCCCGCCGCTGATGATCACCAGCGTCAACGGCAGCGCCACAATGCCAATGCAGATAAAGTCGCTGGTGCTGAACAGCAACATATTGATGTCCAGCATGCGTGGATTAAGGGCGCCGAAGAAGAGGATTTCCAGCACCAGTATCAGCAGCAGCGCGCTTTCCCAGTTGAGCTTCATTTACGCCACCTCTTTATTTTTGCTTTTCGGAAAGCGGGCAACGTTTTTGCCCCCCTTGTTACCGGGCATAAAGCGACTGTATTTGAGCTGTCGCTGATGGCGGGCCAGCACCTGCCGCAAGCGACCATCAAGCACCAATACCCCGAGCAGCACGAGGCCGGCGATAAAGTCGTTCCACCAGGCCGGGAGCCTGAACAACACCAGCACGGTATCTATCTGAGTCAGGAAGAAGGCACCGAGGAAAGCCCCCACCAGCGTGCCGGTTCCACCGAGCAGCGAAATCCCCCCCAGCACGCAGGCGGCGATGGCTTTCATCTCCAGCCCGCTACCGGTCTGGTTGGGTACAAAACCAATTTGTGAGGCGAAGACAATCCCGGCACAGGCCGCCAGCACGCCATTAAGCGTAAACGCGGTCATGCGCGTGCGGTTCACCGCCACCCCCAACTGACGCGCAGCGGCGAGGTTATCCCCCACGGCGTAAAAGTCGCGACCCAACGCCGTGCGCGCCAGCACCCAGGTCCCTGCCCCCAGCACCAGCAAAACCAGCCAGCCGAGGGGGGAAATACCGATGAAACCGGAGACAGAGAGCGATTTCAGGCTGGCGGGCAGTCCTTCAATCCATTTCCCATCGGTCCATAGCAGCATCGCTCCGCGGTAGAGGCCGAGCGTGCCGAGCGTCGCCACGATCGCCGGGATCTTCAGCCCCACCACCAGCACGCCGTTAAAGGCGCCGGCCAGCGCCCCGATCGCCAGAGAAAAAAGGATCGCCACCGGCAGGCTGTAACCGCTGTTGAGCGCCACGCCAACGGCAATGGCGCACAGCCCCACCGTCGATCCCACCGACACATCAATGTTGCGGGTCAGCATCACCAGTGCAGCCCCCATCGCCAGCAGCATCAGGATCTGGCTACTGGCGAAGATCATGCTGACGGTTTGCAGGCTAAAGAAAGCAGGGTTTAGCCCCACCAGTACAATGAAGAGGGCGAGGATCGCCAGCAAGGCGCTGAGTTCGCGATTTTTCAGTAGGGTTTTCATGCCTGTCCTCCGCCAAACGCCAGGGTCATCATGCGATCCACACTGACCGCATGGCGCGACAGTTCACCGCTCAGCCGTCCCTGATGCATCACCAGCACCCTGTCCGCCAGTCCCGGAAACTCATCCAGATCGCTTGAGATCATCAGCACCGCCACGTTTTGCGCCGCCACGCTTTTGATCAACTGGTAGATATCCGCCCTGGCTGCCACATCTACGCCGCGCGTCGGTTCATCCACGATCAGCAGCAGCGGGTTCGCCTCCATGCAGCGTGCCAGCAGCACTTTTTGCTGGTTGCCGCCAGAAAGGGTGCGCACGATTTGGTCCGCATGATTAAGCTTGATGCCCAGCGCCCGGTGATACCGCTCCACCACCGCCGCCTCACGCTTGCGCTGCTGCCAGAGGGAGGGTTCGTTCAACGCCACGGTGTTCCAACGTACCGGGGCATCGAGGAACAGCCCGGACACCTGCCGGTCTTCCGGCAGATAGACCAGCCCGCGATCCAGGCGCGCGCGGGTGGAGTCACCGTTGATGTCGCGGTTTTCCAGCCAGATCCGTCCGGCGCGTACCGGGCGCAGGCCATACAAGGTTTCCGCAAATTCGGTGCGGCCAGACCCGACCAGTCCTGCCAGGCCAACAATCTCTCCGGCGTGGATCTCAAGATTAAGATCGATAAAGCCTTCGCCGGTCAGGTCATCGACCCGCAGCACCGGAAAATCCTGCGGCTGGGTGCGACGATTGCCCGGCAGAGACAGCCACAGCTTTTGCGTATCGCTGAGGCCACGCTCGCGACTGGCCGGGGTCATGGCGCTTATCAGCGCGTTGTCATTAAGGTTTTCGATGGCGTCACTGAGCACCACTGCCCCGTCGCGCATCACCGAAACATGGCTGGCGAGAGTGCGAATTTCTGGCAGCTTGTGGGAAATAAACACGATGCCGACCCCCAGTGCCTGTAATGCCTGAATCTGGCGGAACAGACGTTCGGTTTCGCCCGGCGTGAGCGAGGCGGTGGGTTCGTCGAGGATCAGGATTTTCGCATCGCGCATCAGGCCACGGAGGATCTCCACCATCTGCTGATCCGCTACTTCCAGGGTGCTGGCGGCCGCCTGCAGATTAAGCTGGCAGTTGAGCTGCTGCAGTTTTTCCGCCAGTAATGCGTCCTGGGCACCGTTACGCGGCAGGCGAAACAGAATGTTCTCTCGCACGGTCAGGTTGGGAAACAGCATCGGCTCCTGCGGCACCAGATAGATGCCCAGCTGATGCGCCTGATTCGGCTTAAGGCGCGCAAATGCCTTTCCGCAGACGAAAAGTTCTCCGCTATCGGGGGTTTCTACCCCGGCGATGATTTTCATCAGCGTCGATTTCCCGGCGCCGTTGCCCCCCATCAGGGCGTGAACCTGGCCCGCGTGCAGGGTGAAATCAATCGCTTTCAACACGCTCACGCCTGAAAACTGTTTGGTGATGCCCCGCGCTTCAATCAGTGGATTCATTCTCGCCCCGCTATTGAACAAATGATTTTTTGATTCAATAATGTTCAAAAGCGTAGACGGTGAACTATATTTACAACCGTGCAGTGATCACATTTTTATGCATTTGGATCTCTTTATTCCTACAGCGACATCAAAAGATCGGTTTTGCCGGATGGCTCACATTTTAACCTCCGGCAATGTCGAACATATGATCTAAATTTTTATAAGAGTTCAATTATGAGCGAAAAAAAAGCACTGGAAGAAGGACGCTTTGCAGGACTGGCGCTGGCAGAGGAAGAACTGGTCGCTCGCGTGGCCTGGTGCTACTACCACGACGGCCTGACGCAAAACGATATTGGCGAACGGCTTGGCCTGCCGCGACTGAAGATCTCCCGCCTGCTGGAAAAAGGGCGGCAGTCCGGGGTGATCCGCGTCCAGATCAACTCCCGCTATGAGGGATG
This sequence comes from Enterobacteriaceae bacterium UBA3516, assembly GCA_002377245.1. GTDB lineage: Bacteria > Pseudomonadota > Gammaproteobacteria > Enterobacterales > Enterobacteriaceae > CBFFRJ01. The sequence goes on along the minus strand of DFPL01000110.1, from coordinate 2,666 downwards.
CCTGGCGCTGGAGACCGAGCTGCAACGGGTGTTTGGTTTGCGGATAGCACGGGTGCTGCCCGCGCTGAACACGCCGCCGATGAATGCACGCCTGGGCGTGGGCGCGGCACAAACCCTGATGGGGGTGCTGGAACCCGGTCAACTGCTGGCGGTGGGTTTTGGCGAGGCGACGATGAGCTGCATTCAGCACCTGAGCGGCTTCATCAGCTCGCAACAGGTGCGGCTGGTGACCCTGTCCGGCGGCGTGGGCCCCTACATGACCGGGATTGGTCAGTTGGATGCCGCCTGTAGCATCAGCATGATCCCTGCCCCCTTACGGGTTTCATCCCCGGAAGTGGCAGAGATCCTGAAAAAAGAGTCGAGCGTGCGGGATGTGATCCTCGCCGCCAGCGCCGCAGATGTGGCGGTCGTGGGCATTGGATCGGTGAATCAGAAACGCGATGCCACCATTTTGCGCTCAGGGTATATCAGCGAAGGCGAGCAGCTGATGTTCGCCCGCAAAGGGGCCGTAGGCGACATCCTTGGCTACTTTTTGCAGGCCAATGGCGAACGTGTGGAAGGGCTGGAAATCCACCGGGAATTACTCGGCGTCACGCTCGATGAACTGGCGCAGCTGCCCACCATCATTGGTGTGGCGGGCGGAACGGAAAAAGCAGATGCGATTTATGCCGCACTCAAAGGTTGCCGTATCAATGGCCTGGTGACGGAAGAGACGACAGCACGCGCGGTTCTGGCGCTGGCGCAATAATGCGCCTCAGGCGTTGCCGCGTGGATAACAGCGAGGCAAGCCCATGAGTTACCTTTTAGCGTTAGATGCAGGGACCGGCAGCATTCGTGCAGTGATCTTCGACTTATCCGGGCGGCAAATCGCCGTCGGCCAGGCGGAATGGAAACACCTCAGCGTGGAAAACGTCCCCGGATCGATGGAGTTCGATCTCGCCACCAACTGGCAGCTGGCCTGTCAGTGCATTCGTCAGGCGCTGGCAAATGCAGGATTAAACGGCGCTGATATCAAGTCGGTTGCCTGCTGCTCAATGCGCGAAGGCATCGTCCTCTACGACCGCAACGGCGAGGCGATCTGGGCCTGCGCCAACGTTGACGCCCGCGCCAGTCGCGAAGTGGCTGAGCTAAAAGAGATCCATGAGGACCAGTTTGAGTCACAAGTGTATGAAGTCTCCGGTCAGACGCTGGCGCTGAGCGCCATGCCCCGTCTGCTGTGGCTGGCCCACCATCGCCCGGACATTTACCGCAACGCGGCGACGATCACCATGATCAGCGACTGGTTGGCCGCCCGACTCTCCGGCTGGCTGGCGGTCGATCCTTCCAACGCGGGCACCACCGGTATGCTCGATCTCTTTACCCGCGACTGGCGTCCTTCCCTGCTTGACATGGCCGGGCTGCGTGCCGATATCCTCTCTCCGGTAAAAGAGACCGGCAGCGTATTGGGTGAGGTGACAAGACAGGCGGCGCAGGAGAGCGGCCTGCGGGAAGGCACTCCCGTGGTGATGGGCGGCGGCGACGTGCAGTTGGGCTGTCTGGGCCTTGGCGTGGTGCGTCCAGGGCAGACGGCGGTGCTTGGCGGCACTTTCTGGCAGCAGGTGGTCAATCTGCCGCAGGTGCGTACCGATCCAGAGATGAATATTCGCGTGAATCCGCATGTGATTGCGGGTATGGCGCAGGCTGAATCCATCAGCTTCTTCACCGGTCTGACCATGCGCTGGTTCCGCGATGCCTTTTGCGCGGAAGAAAAATTGATTGCCGAACGCATGGGGATGGATGCCTATTCTCTGCTGGAAGAGATGGCGGCACGCGTACCTGCGGGCTCGCACGGCGTGATGCCGATTTTCTCCGATGCTATGCACTTCAGGCAGTGGTATCACGCCGCGCCGTCGTTTATTAACCTCTCCATCGATCCGGAAAAGTGTAATAAGGCAACGCTGTTCCGCGCCCTCGAAGAGAATGCGGCCATTGTTTCCGCCTGTAATCTGGCGCAGATCTCCCGCTTCTCAGGGGTGACATTTGACAGTCTGGTGTTTGCCGGCGGCGGGGCAAAAGGTGCGCTGTGGAGTCAGATCCTCAGTGACGTCACCGGCCTGGCGGTGCGTGTGCCGGAGGTGAAAGAGGCAACCGCGCTGGGTTGTGCCATTGCCGCGGGGGTCGGTGCCGGGCTGTACGACGATATGGCGACGACGGGCGAACGGCTGGTGAAATGGAGCCGGGAGTTTACCCCCAATCCTGCGCACCGGGAGCTTTACGACGGCATGATGCAAAAATGGCAGGCGGTGTACGCCGACCAGCTCGGGCTGGTCGACAGCGGCCTGACAACATCCATGTGGCAGGCTCCGGGGCTGGTACGTTCCCCCTCACCCCGGCCCTCTCCCTGAGGGAGAGGGAGAAAAGCCAGCCCCTGCCTGCTCAATCGATCCCCTCTCCACGTGCGAGAGAGATCCCCACAAACTAATACGAGCATGGACAGTCCCCTCTCCTCTTTGGGGAGAGGGCAAGGGTGAGGGGAAACATGCGGCTCTGGTGACCATTCCGGTCACCTTATGTTCCTTGCTTTTCTATAACGCCAGAAACGGTGAACGTGCCAGGGTGGTTCACCGCCACCACCATGGCGAGCCGGGCTCTCGGCCAGGAAGATCGCAGATAGCGGGGCCCACTAC
>DFPL01000181.1 GCA_002377245.1 Enterobacteriaceae bacterium UBA3516 | reverse complement strand
AGAAGCCGCTGAAATGGCGACGTTTGGGGCGAAAGTCCTGCATCCGGCCACCCTGTTGCCTGCGGTGCGCAGCGACATTCCAGTGTTTGTGGGTTCCAGTAAAGATCCGAAAGCCGGTGGTACGCTGGTATGCAATAAAACCCGCAATCCTCCGCTGTTCCGTGCGCTGGCCCTGCGCCGTAAGCAGACCCTGCTGACGCTGCACAGCCTGAACATGCTGCACTCCCGCGGCTTCCTCGCGGAAGTGTTCGGCATTCTGGCACGCCACAGCATTTCGGTTGATCTCATTACCACCTCTGAAGTGAGCGTGGCGCTGACGCTGGATACCACCGGTTCCACCTCGACGGGTGACACCCTGCTGACACAGGCGCTGCTGACTGAGCTCTCTTCACTTTGCCGCGTGGAAGTGGAAGAGAACCTCGCCCTGGTGGCAATCATAGGTAACGACCTGTCGAAAGCCTGCGGCGTGGGCAAAGAGGTGTTTGGCGTGCTGGACCCGTTCAATATCCGCATGATTTGCTACGGCGCATCCAGCCACAACCTGTGCTTCCTGGTGCCAGGCACCGAAGCCGAGCAGGTGGTACAGAAGCTGCACCATAATTTGTTCGAATAAAAGAGAGGCCGGAGGGTCTAGCACTCTCCGGCCTCGTTTTATGCCATCACCGTTTGATACAACAATCGGTCAAGCGCGCGGATATCGCCATCCTGACTCTCCGGTAACACGGGTGGAACAGTGCCCCTTTCGATCTCCGCTGCGATAAACGCATGTAATCGGGGCAAACGCGCACCGTACTGCGCTTCCCCGGCACGCTGCTTACGCGCCAACAGCTCGTCTACCTCCAGGCGCAGCTCCGCATCCAGTTCACTGCCGGCCAGCAGTTCGGCAAAGCGCATCGGAGTAACGCCTTTTCCTACTTCCACCCAACGCACGGCCAGTAACGGACGCAGCACATAGAAATACTTCTTTAGCCGCACCTCATCGCCCTGCAAATAGCTGTGGAAGTTTCTGCGCGCCATCGAATAGTAGTGCCAGCGCGCCCGCACGGGAGAAAACCATTTTGGCACCAGCGCGCTGAGCGCCGATATCACCGCCTCATCCTGTTGGTAAACGACAGGCGAATCCAGCCACTCAATCAGGGTGGGGTTGGCGCTTTTCAGTAAGCCTAATGCTTTGCGCCACTCCCAACCGCTTACGTCCAGCTCATCATCGATAGGCAGTTCGATGACGTCCCGTGGTGTCTCCACTTGTAAGTACCATTCCGGCGGATGCACGTACAAAAATCGCACATCGTAGTCGCTATCCGGTGAGGCAAATCCCCACCCACGACTCCCGGACTCGCAGGCATAGAGCACCCGAACACCATAGTCCTGCTCAACCTTTTTTAAATGCTGCCGCACGCGTTCGCGCATGGCAGCATCCACACCGTTAACCGTCATTTTTTTATCCTTTTACACACACCACCTGACGCAGGGTGTGAACGATTTCAACCAGCGATGCCTGGGCCGCCATGACTGCGTCGATGTCTTTATAGGCCATCGGGATTTCGTCGATCACCTCGCTGTCTTTTCGACACTCAACATGCGCAGTCGCCCGAATCTGATCATCCACGGTGAAGCGCTTTTTCGCAGCCGTACGGCTCATCGCACGCCCTGCGCCGTGGCTACAGGAGCAAAAACTCTCTTCGTTCCCCAATCCACGCACGATAAAGCTTTTCGCCCCCATCGAACCGGGAATAATCCCCATCTGGCCCTTTTGCGCGGAGACTGCACCTTTACGCGTCACCAACACCTCTTCATTAAAGTGGGTCTCTTTTTGCACGTAGTTGTGGTGGCAATTCACCGCTTCCTGCTGGGTTATAAACGGCTTCGTCACAATCCGTGATAACGCCGCCAGCACGCGCGACATCATGACTTCCCGGTTATGGCGGGCAAAATCCTGCGCCCACGACACGGCTTCCATGTAGTCGTCGTAGTGCTTACTCCCCTCTTTGAAATAGGCCAGGTTTTTATCCGGCAGGTTCGCAATGTGCTGCTGCATATCCTGCTGGGCAAGCGTGATGAACAGCGTACCGATGGCATTACCCACGCCACGCGATCCACTATGTAACATCACCCACACGCGCTGCTGTTCATCCAGGCACACCTCTATAAAGTGGTTGCCCGTCCCGAGCGTACCCAGGTGCTGATAATTGTTGGTTTTCAGCAATTGCGGATAGTTATCCGTCAGGCGCTTAAACCGTGCCGCCAGCATTGACCAGTGGTTATCCACTTCCTGCGGTGGCGTTTCCCACGCCCCTTTATCACGCCCGATGCGGGTGCTGGTACGACCGTGCGGCACCGCCTGTTCGATTGCGCTGCGCAGCCCACTCAAACTCTCCGGCAGATCGCTTGCCACCAGCGAGGTGCGCACGGCGATCATCCCACACCCTATATCCACGCCGACCGCCGCCGGAATAATGGCCCCTTTGGTCGGGATAACGCTGCCGATGGTGGAGCCTTTACCGAGGTGCACATCGGGCATCACTGCCAGGTGCTGAAAAATAAACGGCATCTTCGCGGTGTTCTGCAACTGCGCACGCGCCTCAGGCTCGACCGGCACCCCGTGCGTCCACATTTTTATCGGCGCGCTGTCTGGCGCCGTCAGCAGTTGAAATTGATTATGCTGCATTGGATTATCCTTTAATCGTTACCAGTCCATTGAGGACATTATCGAGGCCACCGAATACCGAGATTTTATCGATACGTTCAGCCACTTTTTCCAGCGTTTCCAGCTCTTTTAAGCGCAATGCTACCGGGTTGTTTTCCATCACTTTCGCGGTATTCAGCAGTGAGCGGGTCGCCGCCGTTTCTTCACGCCGACGGATCACGTTGGCCTGCGCCGATTTTTCCGCTTCAATCAGCTTTGTCAGAATGGTTTTCATATCCCCTGGCAGCACGATGTCCCGCACGCCGAGGGAGGCGACCTCCATACCGAAGGGGGCCATACGGATTTTGACCTGGGCACTCACAACCTCATCAATCACCTGCTTATCTTCCAGCAGTTCGTCCAGCGTGCGGGTACCCACCGCTTCACGCAGGGCAAACTGCAATTCACGATAGAGATGATCCACCGGTTTGGTTAACTGGCTAAACGCCTGCAATACATCGCGGTACTGCCAGTTCGCGCCCAGATTAATGCGCAGGTTCACTTTGTCTTTGGTCAGAATTTCCTGACCCGACACTTCCAGCAGTTGCAAGCGCGTATCGACAACTTCCGCTTCGACCAGGTGATTCACTTTCCAGTAAGCGCTTAATCCCGGTGGCAACAAGGGCTGCGTTTCGCCATCAATCTTCAACACACCCACATGCCATGCGGCGACGTTCACCGTCAGTATGGCATCACGGCCTTTTACTGCTGCGCCGCTGCGGGGTTGCAGCACGGCATGCATGAGGCTTTCAGGTACACGCACCTCACGCGTATCCATCAGCACGACGCTCAGGCTACCGTCCTGCCAGAACAGGCGGCGGGAAGCGGGAGGAATGATTTCCGCCAGGATACCGTTACGGTAGAGCGCAGCAACGTCATGCTCGGCGGTATCGACGGTCAGGCACCAGGCCTCAATCCATTCCGGTCTGAAACGACGCAGATAATTCGCCAGCCCGGCCTCCACATCGCTGCCATTAAGCTCAACGATCGTCACCTCTTGCTTACCAAACCAGGACAAGCGGTGTTCCCCTGCCTCAAGCATTTTTGTGTAATCGCCCGCTTTCGCCAGCAGGCCCAGTTGTCCTTTACGGAGAGTGATTTTTTTATTCATTTTTTTATTCATTTTTTTATCCTTATCTTTTCACGTACCAGCGCGAATGCAGGTGCGGAGCCGGAGGGAAACAGGCCATCACTGCCCGCCTGTTTTGCCTGCGACCCGGAACCCTTATCGGCGCCGGTTTGTTGCTGCCGTTAACAACATGGCAGCGCATTAATCAATACAACCAGTGTTCACCTGGAAGGGTGAGTCGGGAATCGAACCCTCGACGTGTCTCTCTGCTGACAGAACGCCCCGCGGAAAACGTTTTACCGTTCCGGGTGCGCTGGCGGGGCATAATCCCCTGCGTGCTCAGCATCGTGACGTATCAGGTATTGCCAGAAGTGTGCCAACCGCGAGAAAACAAAAAATAAAATTCTAATATATTGATATTTAATCATTTTGTTTTTATCCAGTTTTGAGTGCTTGCCCTCTGCTCTGTCATTTTTTTATATTTATTTATCGTCATTTATCTTTAAGGATAAAAATGCAAAAGCGAAAAGTGGTCATCGGCGTGCTGGGCACCGTTTTAGACAAGCGAGGGAAACGGGCGAATCGCTTACGCAAATGGCGACCAACCGTTGGGCTATGCCAGCAGGCAGATTTCCCGGTCGCCAGGCTGGAGCTGCTCCACCAGCCGCGTGATGAAGGAATGGCCCAACAGCTGGCGGAGGACATCTCACTGCTTTCACCCCACACCGCTGTGCGCCCTCATGTGGTGAGCATTCAGGATCCGTGGGATTTTGAAGAGGTGTACGCGGCATTTCTCGATTTCGCCATCCATTACCCCTTTGATACCGAAAATGAAGAGTACCTGGTACACATCACCACCGGCACGCACGTGGCACAGATTTGCTGGTTCTTGCTGACAGAGGCCCGCTACCTGCCCGCCAGCTTGCTACAAACCAGCCCGGCCCCGAAAGGCGCGCCTGAAGAGGATGTCGCCGCAGGGGTCTACTCGATCATCGATCTGGATTTAAGTCGCTACACGACCTTAACCAGCCGGTTTCAGCGCGAGCAGCAACAGTCGGTCTCTTTGCTGAAGGCAGGTATTGATACGCGAAATGCGACATTCAATAAGCTCATTGAACAAATTGAGCGGGTGGCTTTACGCTCTACGGCACCGATGCTATTGACCGGCCCCACCGGGGCGGGTAAGTCCTTCCTGGCAAAACGCATCTTCCAGCTTCGTCAGTCACGCCATCGGGTGGCAGGCAAACTGGTGGCGGTGAACTGCGCCACCTTACGCGGCGATAACGCCATGTCGACACTGTTTGGTCATGTGAAAGGGGCGTTTACCGGTGCATTAACACCACGGGCCGGGCTCCTGCGCGAAGCCCACGGCGGCGTATTATTCCTTGATGAAATTGCCGAGCTAGGCCTGGATGAACAGGCCATGCTGTTGAAAGCCGTTGAAGAGAAGACCTTCTTTCCTTTCGGTTCTGACAAAGAGGTCGAGAGCGACTTTCAGCTTATTGCCGGTACCCATCGCGACCTGCGTCAGTGGGTGGAAGAAGGCAAATTCCGCGAAGATCTCTATGCGCGTATCAACATGTGGACCTTTGCGCTGCCGGGGCTTGCCGAGCGGCGAGAAGACATTGCCCCCAATATCGAATTCGAACTTCAGCGCTTTTCGGCGCAGGAACAGACGCAAACCCGTTTCGATAAAGATGCCCGCGAGCGTTATCTGGCCTTTGCCTGCTCAGGCCAGGCGCTGTGGCGTGGGAATTTTCGCGAGCTGAGCGCTTCTATCGCCCGCATGGCGACGCTGGCGGAACAGGGGCGCATCACCCTGCCGATTGTCGAAGAAGAAATCGTGCGTTTGCAGCACGGCTGGCGGCAGCCCTCTTCGCTTCCTGCCGTCAGTCAGGAGATTGACCTGTTTGACCAGCGCCAACTGGAGACCGTGCTGGAGGTGTGTCGCCGCAGCCACTCACTTTCCGATGCCGGACGCGAACTGTTTGCCGTTTCCCGCCTGAAAAAAGCCAACCCGAATGATGCCGATCGCCTGCGCAAATACCTGGCGCGTTTTGGATTAACGTGGGAGCACGTCCGCTCCGCGACTTGAATCCTCTTCACCATAATTTGTTTGAATAAATTTTCCTCACGCGATAAACAATACCTATGGCCGGGCTCGAACCCGGCCTTTTTTATAACGAAATACAACACAACGCGTTACAAGGAAAAACTATGCTCGCCGTTATCACCCGGCTGTTCCCGTTATGGGCGCTGCTGCTCTCTGTTGTTGCTTATTACACGCCCTCAACGTTCACCCCCATCGGCCCCTGGGTGACCACGCTACTCATGCTGATTATGTTTGGCATGGGCGTACATCTAAAAATTGATGACTTCAAGCGCGTGCTGTCGCGCCCGGCCCCCGTCGCCGCAGGGACTTTTCTTCACTACCTTGTGATGCCCTTAGCCGCCTGGCTGCTGGCGATGATATTCAACATGCCGCCGGACCTCTCTGCCGGGATGGTGCTGGTTGGCAGCGTGGCAAGCGGCACGGCCTCCAACGTGATGATCTATCTGGCAAAGGGTGATGTGGCGCTGTCGGTGACGATTTCGTCTGTTTCCACGCTGGTTGGCGTGGTGGCCACGCCGTTGCTGACTCGCCTCTACGTGGACGCGCATATTCAGGTTGATGTCATGGGGATGCTGCTCAGCATCCTGCAGATTGTGGTGATCCCGATTGGCCTCGGTTTAGTGATCCACCATCTCTTCCCACGCGTGGTAAAAGCCGTGGAGCCGTACCTGCCGGCATTCTCCATGGTCTGCATTCTGGCGATCATCAGCGCGGTGGTGGCGGGGTCAGCGGCACACATTGCGTCGGTCGGTCTGGTGGTGATTGTGGCGGTGATTCTGCATAACAGCATCGGTCTGCTGTGCGGCTACTGGGGCGGACGTCTGTTTGGCTTTGATGAGTCCACCTGCCGCACGCTGGCGATTGAAGTGGGTATGCAGAACTCCGGGCTGGCGGCAGCGCTCGGTAAAATCTATTTCTCACCGCTGGCTGCCCTGCCGGGTGCGCTGTTCTCGGTGTGGCACAACCTGTCCGGTTCGCTGTTGGCAGGCTACTGGTCCGGTAAGCCTATCGAGCAGAAACATCACGCGGTAAAAAAACACTAATCCTCTGAATGGATGGCATTACGCCATCCATCTCGTCTGTCTATTTTTGATACCCATCACAAAA
>DFPL01000178.1 GCA_002377245.1 Enterobacteriaceae bacterium UBA3516 | reverse complement strand
CAGCATGTCGGCGATTTCCAGCGCCTGCTCACCGGTGTCTGGCTGAGAACAGAGCAAGTTGTCGATATCAACGCCCAGTTTACGTGCATAGACAGGGTCCAGCGCGTGTTCCGCATCGATAAATGCACAGGTTTTACCTTCGCGCTGTGCAGAGGCGATAACCTGCAGCGTCAGCGTGGTTTTACCGGAAGATTCCGGCCCGTAAATTTCGACGACACGGCCCATTGGCAGACCGCCCGCACCCAGCGCGATATCCAGAGACAGGGAGCCCGTAGAGATGGTCTCCACATCCATAGAACGGTCTTCACCCAGACGCATGATGGAGCCTTTACCGAATTGCTTTTCGATCTGACCCAGCGCGGCCGCAAGTGCTTTCTGTTTGTTTTCGTCGATAGCCATTATTACTCCTGTCATGCAAGGTGAAGCGCTATGCTTCGCCGTGAATTTCTGATCTGATGCCGCAATTATACTGTATGGTCATACAGTATCAAGTATTTTGTAGAAAATGTTGCCAGAGCGTTTTTAAGGCATACGACGTGGCCTGACGGCGCACCGATTCCCGGTCTCCCTCAAAGCATTCACGACGCGTAATCCCCTGTCCATTCACACAGGCAAAGCCGAACCACACGGTTCCAACGGGTTTATCTTCACTGCCCCCTTCCGGCCCGGCAATGCCGCTAATGGAAACGGCATAATCTGCTCGCGCCGCCTTCAACGCACCGACTGCCATCTCCACGACTACCGGCTCACTGACGGCGCCATGGGCCGCCAGTGTTTCCGGCTTAACGCCAATCATCTGCGACTTGGCTTCATTGCTGTAGGTGACAAAACCGCGTTCAAACCAGGCAGAGCTACCGGCAATATCCGTGATTACCTTCGCCACCCAGCCGCCCGTGCAGGACTCGGCGGTGGTGAGCGTTGCGCCCCGCGCTTTCAACGCCAGACCCACACGCTCGCTTAATTGCATCATTTCATTGTCCGTCATGAAGACTCCTGTCATGCCAAAACCGTGGCAGAAAGATAGCACTTTCAGGACAAAGGTGGGGACGAGGTGATGAATTTACGAGGAGGCTTCAGAAAAAAGCCAGCGTGCGCTGGCTTTCGATCGTTATTTCATGCTGTTGACAAGGGTTTCGACATTATGGCGAAACGCCTGGGTGTAGGTCTCTGCTTCGCCCCCTTTCTTGCTCAACGCTTCAGGGTAAAGCTCCCCGCCTGGCTGTGCGCCAGTGGCTGTCGCTATCTGTTTGACCAGCCGCGGATCAAGCTGATTTTCCATAAACCAGGTGTGCACCCCGTCTGCTTTTATCTGCTTGATTAAGCCTGCAACCTGCTGTGCGCTGGCTTCACTTTCTGACGAGAGGCCTTGTGGGGCCAGGAAGGTGACACCGTAGGCGCGACCGAAGTAGCCAAAGGCATCATGGCTGGTCAGCACTTTACGTTTTTCCTGTGGAATGCCCCTGAACTGCCCTTTCGCCCAGCTATCAAGCTGTTGAATCTGCTCAATGTATTTCTGCCCACTGGCCTTGAGCGCCACCTCATCCTGCGGGTCCGCTTTCACCAGCGCCGCCAGGATATTTTGCGCATAAAGGGCACCGTTTGCCGCACTGTTCCAGGCGTGGGGGTCAGTGACCGTTTTGCCCTCTTCCTCCAGGGTATGTGTTTTCACCCCTTCGGAAGCCACCACCACCGTACCTTTAAAGCCGGACGCTTTGACCAACCGGTCGAGCCAACCTTCAAGCCCAAGTCCGTTGACCACCACCACATCCGCTTTATTGAGCAGCGCGCTGTCTTTCGCACTGGGTTCGAAGGTATGCGGGTCACCGTCCGGCCCCACCAGGGTGGTGACGTTCACATGCTCGCCCCCGGTTTTCGCCGCGATATCACCCAGCACTGAAAAGCTCGCGACCACGTTCAGCGTTTTTGCCATTGCCCCTTGCGTCATAAGCCCGAAAGCCAACGCCAGCACCACTCTTGTTTTTTTCATCCTGTCCCCTTGCCTGATTTTTGTGCCCGCAAGCTGCTGCGCGCGCCGAATAAAATCGAAAAAATAAATACACCACTCGCCGTGAGTACAATGGATGGCCCGGCTGGCAGTCCCGCCCCCCATGAGAGGCTCAGGCCCAGCCATGCGCACATCGCCCCGGTGATGCCTGCAAACAGTAATAATCCGGGTAGCGTCCGCGCCCAGCAGCGTGCCGCCACGGCCGGTAAAATCATCACCCCCACCGCCATCAACGTGCCCAGTACCTGGAAACCGGCCACGAGATTCAGTACCAGCAGAGCCAGAAACAGGCTGTGGAAAAGCGCGGGCAGCCGAGGCGAGTTAATCTGTAAAAAGGCGCTGTCGAAGGCTTCGCTGACAAAACCGCGATAACACAGCGCCAGACAAAGCAGCGTCAGGCTGGCGACGCCCGCAACAAAAAGCGCAGCATCGCTATCCACCGCCAGCACCGAGCCAAACAGTAAATGCAACAGATCGACGCTGGAGCCACGCAGGGAAACCAGGGTGACCCCCAGGGCGAGAGAGGTGAGATAGAGACCGGCAAAGCTGGCATCCTCCTTCAGCGGCGTGCGACGGCTGATCATTCCCGCCACCAGCGCCACCACGATCCCGGCGATAAATCCGCCCAGGCTCATCGCCAGCAAAGACATGCCATTCAATAAGAAGCCCACCGCTACCCCCGGTAAAATGGCGTGCGACAGCGCATCCCCCATCAGACTCATGCGGCGTAATTGCAGAAAAACACCCAGTGCCGTGGTGCTGACAGACAACGCCAGGCAGACCACCAGCGCACGGCGCATAAAACCAAACTCAACAAACGGCTGAAAAAAGAGATGCCACATCATGCCAGGCAGCCCTCTTGCGTCTGCAAAGGGGTAGCGCCCCAGTTGGCGCTCACGCCGTCAAGACGCAGCGTCTGCGGGAAATAGCGCGATACGCGCTCGCTGTCGTGCAGGACAGCGAGAATGGTTTGCCCCTGCTGATGCATGGCCACAATTTGCTCCATCAGCAGTTGGCTGGTGACTTCATCCACCCCGGTGAAGGGCTCATCCAGCATCACCAGCGGTGCCTGTTGCAGCCACATGCGGGCAAAGAGCATGCGCTGAAATTGGCCGCCGGAGAGGGCGTCAATGGGGGTGCCTGCCATCGCCAGCAACCCGACGCGCTCCAGCGCCACGGACACCTGCATTCGTGCCCGCCGATTCAGGGCCCGGAACAGGGAAATACGCGGCCAGCTTCCCATGCTCACCACATCCTGCACGGTCAGCGGAAAACAGGGATCGAGCGTCTGGCGCTGGGCCAACCAGCCGATGGCTGGCCGTGATGTAGACCAACGGAGCGCACCGCTTACCGGCGCGAGCACGCCGGCCAGGGTTTTCAGTAAGGTTGATTTTCCACAGCCGTTAGCACCGACAATCGCCGTCATGCTGCCGCGCTCTACCACGCCGCAAAGCGAAGGCGTGACGGCCTGCGCGCCGTAGCCTGCCACCAGATGGTCAAGTTCAATCATGGCAGCGCCACCGCCCATGCCGTCAGCAACCAGAGCCCTGCGAGCAGCACGACTGACAGCCCCAGCCGCAACCAGCCAGAGCAGGAGAAAAGCGTTCTATCCGTCATCACACACCTCAATATGTTATAACATAACAATAATCAGATGTAAGAATGAAGTAAAACGAAGTTTGCGTGAGGAGTTTGTCGAAATGTTTCCGTCCCCTCCCGAGGGAGGGGAGCAGAATTAGCGGATACGCGCCAGGGAAACGGCCTGACCAAGCTGCCAGACCGCCATCGCATACTGCGTGCTGTGGTTATAGCGGGTAATGACGTAGAAATTCGGCAAACCGAACCAGTACTCGTATCCCGTTCCCACATCCAGGCGCAGGAGGCTGGCCTGTTGATGATTATCCAGCGGCTGCTGCGGCGTTAATCCAGCGGCCATCAGCTGCGGCACGCTGTAGTTGGTTTTAAAGCCATTCTCCAGCCCCGGCGCCTGCCCGTTCGCCTTCACCGCAACCTCATCTCCTTTCACCCAACCATGCTCTTTGAAGTAGTTGGCCACGCTGCCAATGGCATCGACCGGATCCCAAAGATTGATGTGCCCATCACCGTTGAAGTCCACGGCGTACTGTTTGTAAGACGACGGCATAAACTGACCGTAGCCCATCGCGCCGGCAAAGGAGCCTTTCAGCTCAAGCGGATCGTCACTTTCGTCACGCGCCATTAACAGGAAGGTTTCCAGTTCGCTGGCGAAATAGTCCGCACGGCGCGGGTAGTTGAAGGCCAGCGTCGCCAGTCCATCAAGGATTCGGGTTTTGCCCATCACGCGGCCCCAGCGCGTTTCCACACCAATGATACCGACGATGATTTCCGGCGGCACGCCGTAGACCATCCAGGCGCGGTTCAACGCATCTTCATATTGATTCCAGAACGCGACGCCATTCTGCACGTTATCCGGGGTGATGAATTTACTGCGATAGCGCAGCCATGCGCCGTTCGGACCGGTCGGCCCGGCAGTGCTGGGGGCCTGGCGATCCATCTGGTCGAGCACATAGTTCAGCCGCTTCGCCTGAGAGATAATTTCGTGCAATTGCTGACGGTCAAATCCGTGTTTACTGACCATGTCATTGATGAATTTTTCAGCCGCGGGATTGTTGGCGAAATCGCCGCCCATCACGGTGACATTGTGTTGCGGTTTAAGCAAGAACCCGCCGGACGGGGTGCCGGTTGTCGGTGCGGGCACCGAGGCTTCGGTTTGCTGAGTTTTGCTGCTGCAGGCGGCAAGTAAGACGAGCGCGGGGAGAAGCGCTGCGTAACGACGCTTAAACATGAGACATCCATTTAACGAGACCATCGACGAGGAAGAATTATGGTAAAGCATACGGCCTTGCACAAGGAAGCATCATCATCTTCCGCTCCTCATTCCGTTGTCTGAAAATTCCTTTTTCTGCTTTTCAAAACCCTTCACCCCACCAAATCTTTCACAATGATCAATTTATCTTTCATATTGAGATCTAAATAACACTTTTTAACCTTTCAAAGTGATTATTATATGCGCCACCTACACAACAACAAACGATCCTGAAGGAGAGAACAATGATCGAAACCATTTCCCATGGTGCCGAGTGGTTCATCGGGCTGTTTCAGAAAGGCGGCGAGGTATTCACCGGCATGGTGACCGGGATCCTGCCCCTGCTGATCAGCCTGCTGGTGATCATGAACGCCCTGATTAA
>DFPL01000179.1:2026-15800 GCA_002377245.1 Enterobacteriaceae bacterium UBA3516 | reverse complement strand
AAGTCGCCCTCGCCGCGCATCCCTGCGCGTCGCGCCGGCCGTACGGATACGCTTCGTCGATTTTCAGCCGGACCCAGTCATCGCGGTGACTGTTTTATTCACATTGCGCAATGTTATCGCTGCAAGACGTGATATCACTGGGGATTCCTCAGCGCAAGGGTCGGTCATGCTGTTGCCTACCAAAATCAGCAAGTTACTGTTGTTATTTTATCTGTTATCGTTGCCGGGACGAAGATGGTGCCTTTTTTCCGTGGCAGCGGAATAAACGCATTAATACTTGAGCTTTATTTTGGGGCATTCATGAAAGAAAAAATAGACGGATTAATTAAAGACGGTCTCCTTTATTTTATCGGCAATAAACTCCCGGATGATTTTTATGCCGCGTTCATTGAATGGACAAATATTGCTAATACAACCAATGACCCCAAAGCGCATTATAATATTGCTTATTGCTACAATGTGGGTGAAGGTACGCAGCCCGATATTGAACGCGCGAAACACCACTATATGCTGGCGTTGGAGGGCGGGGTAAAGGCAGCAGGGCTTCGTCTTCTGCGGATGCAGCGAAAAGCAACGCTTAAACTGCCTGAAAAACTACAACTTTTTAATAATCGTAATTTAAGTCGTGAAGAGGCGATGCAGCATGTTGCCAGCCTTAATGCGCTGATTGCGCTGGTCGATGAGCTTATCAATAAAGGTTGCGATGAGCTCAAGTCAGCGGGAGAGCAATTCTTTATTTTGGCCACGCTACTGGAATTGCATGCGTTGTACAGATCCGGTGATGTTTCTGCTTATAAAGCGCTTTGCCAGGCGCGCATTTCACAGGGATATGAATGGGCGCTGCCGTTATTAAAAATAAGAGAGTGTCGAGTTGAAACCGACATCGCTTATAGCGCGCGAAAAGATATTGTTGGTCAGGGTGTTACACGCGGAAACACGGTTCACTATCACGGAGATAAATATTATCTGGTAAGCTCTTTTGCTAAGTTTATTAATAGCAGTGATACCGAGCTGGTTGTTTTCGACCGGGCCCAGGGCAGGACGGATGTGCCTGCCGGAAAGACCTTAGATTTTCATGATCCGCGCGTCGGCGATAAGGTGCATAGCCTGCCAGATACGTTTAATACAGACCGCACCCGCTTTGTAGAGGTCTTCCCCTTCCGCCGGAACCCGCCACCATTAACTGAAACCACCGTGAAAGAGTTGCAGTGTGGTTTTGATCTGCCGGAAAAAGCGACCATGACGGTGACTGAACTTCCGGTAAGCGGTGGTGGTGGTGGCGGAGGCGCATTTGGCAAAATCGTCCTGCTGGCAATCGTCGCCGTCGTGTTGTTTGTTGCCTGGCAGATCATGTCATCTTCAGGCTACCGATAAGTCGAAATCATTGAGTTAACGCGCCGTCAGGCATTTTCCCTGACGGCAGCGTGGTTAGCGCAGCAGCGCGCACGCCTTTTCAATGCGCTGGCAGGCCATCTCCAGCAGGCCATCTTCCACCGCATATGCAATGCGCAAATAACCCGGCGTGCCAAAGGCGGAGCCGTGCAGCACGGCAACCTGGGTGTGGCTGAGCAGCCAGTTCGCCAGCGCTTTATCGCTGTCCAGGGTTTCGCCTTCCGGCGTGACGCGCCCGATCAATGCCTGACAGTTCGCGAAAATGTAGAACGCGCCTTCCGGCGTCCTGGCGCTCAGGCCGTCGGTGGCGGTAATCATCTGAAGCACCCTCTGACGACGCTTATCGAGCGTCGCTAACCAGCCATCAAAGAATGTTGCCGGGTGGTTCAGCGCCGCGACCGCTGCCGCCTGCGAAATGCTGCTGGGGTTGGAGGTGCTCTGCGATTGCAGGACCTGCATGGCGTTGATGAGCCACTGCGGGCCGCCCGCATAGCCCAGCCGCCAGCCGGTCATGGCATGGCTTTTCGACACACCGTTGACCGTCAGCGTGCGTGACGCCAGATGCGGTGCCGCGTCGGCAAAGGTGGTAAACGGCGTGTTGCCGTAGCGCAGCGGCTCATAAATATCGTCAGCCATGATAAGTACCTGCGGGTAATCCGCCAGCACCTCTGCCAGTGCGCACAGCTCCTGCCTGCTGTAAGTCGCCCCAGTGGGGTTACCGGGTGAGTTGAGTATCAACCAGCGTGTTGATGGCGTCAGGGCGGCTGTCAGCTTCTGCGGGGTCAGCTTCCAGCCATGCGCCTCTTCGCACGGCACAATCACCGGTTCACCGTCGGCCAGCGCCACCATGTCCGGGTATGAGACCCAGTATGGCGCAGGGATAATCACCTGCTGGCCTGCATCCAGCGTGGCCAGAAACGCATTAAAAATAAGCTGCTTGGCACCGCTCCCGGCAATGATCTCTTCCGGGCGGTATGTCAGTTGATTATCACGGGCAAATTTCGCGGCAATCGCCGATTTCAGCGCGGTCGTACCGGAGACTGCCGTGTATTTGGTCTGCTGCTGCACAATGGCTTCGATTCCCGCATAGCTGATGTGTGCCGGGGTGGCAAAATCCAGCTCCCCTTCACCGAGATTAATCACCTGTTTGCCTGCCGCTTCGAGTGCACGCACCTGGTCAGATATGGCCGCCGTTGGGGAAGGGCGTACCGATTGCATACGACGGGCTGTTTGGCTGTTATTCATAAATCCTCTTTTGTATCTCATGATCCAATTAATACAATTAAGCACCCAACTTCAGCAGGAAAATCGCCGTGTCACCGATCTTTATTCTCGATAACGCCTCTGTTCCCGCCCGCTTTGGCATCACTGCCAGCCTGTGGGCCAATCGTCTGGGCTTGCCTCTGTGGAGCCTGCGCCCTGAATTTGCGGGCGACCTGCCCGACAGTCACCAGCACGTTATCCGTGCCGGATACTGCGTCACCAGCGGCCTCTGGCGCAGTGACACCCTGCGTGAAGAGGTGTGCGATGTGGCGCAATTACCCGCATCTGACGCAGTCATTGTGCTGGCGGAGAGCGATATCCACCGGATTGCCTCCCTCATCGGCCCGCGCCTGTACAGCGACGATCGCGATGGCCATCTGACCCTGCGCGAGGGCACGCAAACTCTGATGCGCCTGACGGGTGACCGCTTTGGGCGCTGGCTCTCCACCCTCCCCGGCGAAGCGGGGGCATCGCTACGCATTGGCCTGGTGGGGCGCGAAGCTGACCACCGTCTGGTTTACCCCGCCACCCTCGGTTCGCTGGGGGATGCCGCCTGCGCCCTGGGCTTTGATCTCGACGTCCATTTTCTGCCGCCCGCTGAGCTGTCTCACGGTTTGCAGGAGCTGGAGACGCTTCACGGCGTGGTGCTGCCGGGGGGGGCGTCCATGGCGGCGGTCAACGGGCAGATCCGCGTGGCGCAAGCAACGCTGGCCCGTCGGTTGCCGACACTCGGCTTGTGTCTTGGCATGCAGAGCATGATGACCGCTGCCGTGCGCCAGTCCGCAGGCTTTGAACAGGCGATCCTGGCGGAAGTCGCCCCCGATGCCCCGGTGCACAGCTTTGTGGCCTTTGCCGATGGTCGCCATCGCTGCGGCGTGCTGCCGTTTACTTCAATCTTGCTGCCGGGCAACACCACCCAGATGCACTACAACCACCGCTACCGTTTTAACCCGCAGTGCCTGCCGCAGCTTGTCGCGAGCGGCGTACAGGTCAGTGCGCAAACCGACGATATCGTCGAGGGCATCTCCCTGCCGGCGCACCCCTTCTGGCACGGCGTTCAGGGGCATCCGGAACTGATGTCACGCCCGGATGCGCCCCATCCGCTGTTTACGGCGCTGCTACTGACGGCCCTTAGCGCGCAAGGGTAACGCCAGTGCGTGGATCGCTGGCGAGCACCTGCATCACGCGGGTCAACTCTGCCAGCGCCGCTTCAGAGACCGGTTTTAACGGTTCGCGCACGGTGCCGCCGTTAAAGCCGCGCAGCGCCATCGCTGCTTTCACCAGCTGCGGCTGCCCATGTTTACGCGCCAGGGCACGGTAGTCGTACCATAGCTGGTGCAGATCCCGCGCGGTGGCGGCATCACCCTGTTCCACGGCACGGAAGGTGTTAATGATAATCTCCGGCAGTGCGCCGCTATTGGTGGTGCTGATGCCGTCAAAGCCCGCCATCATCGGGCCGAGGAAGGCCAGGTCTGACGCACAGAACAGGCGCAGGCGACCACGCAGGCGGTTGGCAATCTGGTCAATGGCGGTCGGGTTCAAATCGCCCTGTTTAATGCCGACCACGTTCGGGATATCTGCCAGTTCGTCGAGCAGCGCCGGCGAGAGGGTGATGCCGATGCCCGGCGCGTTGTAGACGAGAATGCCGGTTTTAGATAACGGGGCCATTTCTTTGAAATAGCTGATGATTTGCGCGTCGGTTATCTCGCTGACAAAGGGCGCCGTCACCATCGGCAGGCCGCCGAGGTCGCTCGCCAGTATCGTCAGTTCACGGGCATCTCGCGGATCTGAGCTGGCGCTGCACAGCATCACCGGAATGCGATCGCCCACGCAGGCCATCACTTGTGTGAACAGTTCGCGGCGTTCCGCCACGGTCATCACCGGAAACTCACCGTAGGTGCCGCCAATCAGCAGGCCGTCATAACCTAATCCGATGACGCGCTCGATGTTTTCGCGCAGCGCCGGGAAATCAATCGCCCCCTGGGCGTCGAAAGGGGTCACGGTGATATTAAAAATCCCCCGCAGGCGTTCACGGCATTCGTCGAAATCTTTCATGTCTCTTCCTTACAGCAGGGTTAATGGGCGAGCCAGGCTACCAAGCTGGCGATATCCGGTTTCGGTTACTACCACGGTTTCACTGACGCCAACGGTGAACTCACCGTAGATGCGCAGGGCAGGGGGAATGTGGAACGTCATGCCAGGTTGCAGCTCGGTGGTGACACCGCTGTACAAACTGAGGATGCCGCCTTCGCCCCAGTCGGGAGCAAAGGCCACACCGATGGAGTAGCCGGTGCGTTTTTTGAAGTTGTCGGTAAACCCGGCGTGGTCGATGACCTTCTGGCAGGCGAGGTGCGGTGCTTCACAGGTCGCCCCTGGACGGATCGCATCCAGCGCGGCCTGTAGGGCCTCCTGGCACACCTTTTCCATTTCCAGAGCGATGGCCGGAGGACGGCCCAGCCAGGCGGATCGCATCAGCGCGGCGTGGTAACGATCGTGAGCGGCGGACATCTCCAGAAAGACCGGATCGTTATCCTGCATCACACGACGACGCCAGGTGCCGTGCGGCACACCGCTGCGCGGGCCGGTGGAAACCAGCGGCTCCATGCCGACATACTCGGAACCGGCGGCAATCGCGGCACCCATCATGGCGGAGACCAGCGCGTTCTCGTCGGCGCCGCTGCGAATCGCGGCCATCCCGGCGCGCATACCGGCATCCACGTAGCGGGCCGCAGCGGCGATTTTGTCCACTTCGGCTGCTGATTTCACCGCGCGCAGAGGCTCGATGACGCCTGCGGTATCGGCGATGGTGCCGAGTTTCGATTGCAGCAGTTCATACACCGCAATCGGCAGGAACCAGCCGCGTTTGTCCAGTCCGATGCGCTTGTTGAGCCAGCCGCGCTGTTGCAGCATGCCGACCAGGAAGTCCACCGGGTTATCACCGTCCTGATAGACGGCGGCGTCAGAAATAAAGGTGTTGGCGATAAAGTTAAAATATTCGAGCTGGCGAATCACAAACACCGGTTCCCCTTCTACCGGCAACAGCAGTGCCTGGAAGGTGTAATAGCCGGGGGTTTGCTGACCGGTTAACCAGAAAATATTCTCCGGTCCGGTGACAATCATCACATCTACGCCCGCCTGGTTTAAGCGTTCGCGGGTGCGCCGAATGCGCTGGGCATACTCGTCGGCAGCAAATGCCGACTCGCTGCCCTGAATGACGTTGTTAATATCTTGCATCACTAAACTCCTGAAGGAAGGTGGCCCGCGCGGCGTCGAACTGCACGCCCAGGCCGGGAGAATCGTTAACCGCGACACGTCCGTGCCGGTAATCCAGCCCGCTGACCGGATCGTCGGTTAAGCCGTCTGCACCATACAGCTCGGCAAAATCGGGTTGCACGAGACGGCAGAGCTGAAGGGCGGCAGCGGTGGCGGCGTGGCCCTCGTTCATCTGCCCGACCATAAAGGGCACGCCGGCTGCCTGAAGCTGTTTTGCCGCCGCCAGCGTCGGGGCGATACCGCCCAGTTTCACCAGCTTGAGATGGCCCCACAGTGCGCCTTTGGCGTCTACCAGACGGCTTATCGCAGCCTCGCTGTTGAGACTTTCATCGAGCATGACCGGAATGCCGTAGTCGTAGAGTTCAGGTAACTGGTCGTCGTGCGCCGGGCTTAAAGGCTGCTCGATATAGCTCAGCGCCAGCGCGCGAAGCTGAGGAAAGGCCTTGTGCGCCTGGGCCACTGACCACTGCCCGTTGACGTCGATAGCCAGTTCTATCTGCTCACCAAAGCGCTGGCGCAGGGCGTGCAGGCGCGCCAGATCGGTGGCGAAATCCGCTACCCCGGTGCGCAATTTCAACTGGGTGAAACCGCGCTCGACATAGCGCCAGGCCTGGTCAAGCATCTGGGCTTCGCTTCCCCAAAACAGGGTCTGGTTGGTGGGCCAGGACGCCGGGCGGTGAGGTGCGCCGAGCCAGGCCGCGACGCTCAGGTTTTGCTGGCGCGCCAGCAGGTCGTGCAGCGCCATGTCCAGCACCATACGAGAAGGTGAAAGCAATGCGTTGCCCGGTGCGTGCACGGCAGCCAGTAGCGTTTGCGCGCTCTGCTGCCAGTTCCATCCGGCGAGCATCGTCAGCAGATTGTCCAGCACCTGGCTTTCGCTGTAGCCGTGCAGGTAGCCAATGTTGAGCCGTACTTCGCCAGTGCCGATTACGCCCTGGTCTTCAAGGCGCAGCCAGAGAGTGTCGAGTGCGGTGACCGCGCCGGAGGCGGCGGTGTGCAGCGTGACCCCGGCGTAGTGCAGGTCGCCCCGGTAGAGTTGCGCTTTCACGATGCTGATTCCACGGGCAGCATCGCCAGCGCGATATCGATGTAGATATGCGCCGCCGCGATGAACTCATCGACAGGGACGAACTCATCCGGTTTATGCGCTACCGCCAGCGAGCCGGGGCCAATTACCACCCCTTTTGCGCCCAGCGAGCGGAAATGGACGAGGTCACACCCGCCCTGGAAACCAAAGGGGCCGGGTTCGCTTTGCCCGTGACTGCGGCAGGCCACCAGACTTTGCTCGACGATGGCTTCACTGCTGTCGGTTTGGGTGGCGCCCCCGGTCGTCGGCTGCCAGGCGATGATTTCAGCGTCCACACCTGCATGAGCATGGGCGTGATCGAGAAGTTGTTGCAGTTCAGCTTTGACGGTCTCTTCGTCTTCACCGGGTACCATGCGCCGGTCGAGCAGCAGCTCACAGCTGTCCGGCACCACGTTGTCGGCGTGACCGCCGTGAATGCGGGTGACCGTCAGGCTGGCGTTACCCACCAGGTCGTGGCAGCGGCAGCGCACCTGCTGGTGGTGCGCCTCTTCAATCAGCCCCAGAAGACGTGCTGACTGATAAATAGCATTGACCCCCAGTTCCGGCGTGCCGGAGTGAGCCGTGACCCCGTTGACCCGCACGCGGGGGCGCAGGCTGCCTTTGTGAGCAGAGAAGGTGGCGTTGGCGGTCGGTTCACCGATCACCGCGAAATCAATGCTCGGCGGGTTATCACGCACGTAGTACTTCGCCCCTTCACTGGCGACCTCTTCATCGGCGGTGAACACGCCCATCAGCGTGCCGGACCACAGATTTCGATGCGTGACCAACTGGCGCAGGGCTTCAATCATGGCGACCAGCGGCCCTTTGGCATCGCAGGCACCGCGTCCGTACAAGCGCCCGTCGCGCTCGGTCAGGGTGAAAGGATCGCTGCTCCAGCCGGTGCCCGCCGGCACGGTATCGATATGGGTGTTAAAGGCGAAGCAGGGGCCGGGGCCATTGCTCAGAACGGCAATGACGTTGGTGCGCCCCGGTGCATATTCGCTAAAAGAGAGGTCGAATCCGGCGGTGATCAACCAGTCGGCCAGGCACTCGGCGGCCTCGCGCTCCTGACCCGGCGGGTTTTCTGTGTTGATCGCCACCAGCTTCGCTAAGTTCTTTTTCATGCGCGCGCTGTCAACCTGATACGTAGACATAGGTCACTCCGGGATTAATGTAATATTTGGGTCAGGAAGCGCTGCGCACGCTCGCTGACATTGCCGGCGAAGAAATCATCGGTGTTGGCGCGATCGATGATTTCGCCCTCTTCCATAAACAGAATTTTATTGGCGGCCCGGCGGGCGAAGCCCATTTCATGGGTGACCACCATGCTGGTCATCCCCTCCGCACTCAGCTCTGCCATCACTTCAAGCACTTCACGAATCATCTCCGGGTCGAGCGCTGATGTCGGTTCGTCGTAGAGCATCAGTTCGGGTTTCATCGCCAGCGCACGGGCGATCGCCACGCGCTGCTGTTGCCCGCCGGACAGCTCGTCCGGGAAGTGGTCGGCGCGTTCGTTAATGCGTACCTTGGCAAGCAGTTTGTCCGCCAGCTTGCGGGCATCGATGCGGTTCATGCCGAGCACCGTCATCGGGGCCAGCATGATGTTTTCCGCCGCCGTCAGATGGGAAAACAGCTCGTAGTTCTGGAACACCATGCCGATACGCTGGCGCAACTGGTGGGCGGGGACTTCGCCCCGGCTGATGTGCTGGTTGGCAAAGAACACGTCACCGCTGTCGGCAGGGGAGAGCATGTTGACGCAGCGCAACAGGGTAGATTTCCCCGAGCCGGATGGCCCAATCAGCACCACGGTTTCGCCACGTTGCAGCTCCAGGGAACAGTTCTTCAGCACGGTCTGGCGACCAAAGGTCTTATCGATGCCGATCATTTCCAGCAGCGGTTTCTGGCTCATGGTGCCTCCCGGGCAGTTTTCGGTAATTTAAACAGGCGGGTCAGCCGCTTCTGGCTTTTGCTGCGGCGCTGTTTCGGGTCCAGCGCGCTTTCCAGCCACGACTGGAAAATCATGAACAGCGTGGTGAGCAGCAGGTAGTAGATGCCCGCTGCGCAAAGCGCTTCGAAGTAACGGAAGCTGGCGCTGGCGGTCTGGTTGGCGACCAGCAGCAGCTCCTGCACGGCGATGACCGAGACCAGCGCGCTTGATTTCAGCATGCTGATCATCTGGTTACCCATCGGCGGCAGGACGATGCGCGCCGCCTGAGGCAGGACGATTTTGCGCATGATCTGCCCGTTGGTCATCCCCAGCGCCATGCCGGCGGTGCGTTGACCGCTTTTCACCGCCTGCAGACCCGATCGCAGAATTTCCGCCATATACGCGCCCTCATTGAGGGAGAGCGCCAGTACCGCACAGGTAAACGCGGAGAAGCGTAAGCCGAAGCCTGGCAGCACGTTGTAGACAAAGATTATCTGGAACAGCACTGGCGTCCCGCGAAACAGCCACAGGTAGAAAAAGGCCAGCCCTTTTCCGGTGCGAAACGGCGCTTCCTGTAACAGCGCCAGCACCAGACCCAGCACCACGCCACACAACAGTGAGCAGAGTGTAATCAGCAGCGTCATCCACGCACCCTGAATAAACTCGGGTGAGAGGAAGTACTGCCACATTAATTCAATCGACATAGCTTTCTCCGGTTAATGGCAAAACGGGTTAGAAAATCGCAACGGAGTCAGGGAAGTTCCATTTCTTGATCAGTTGCGTGTAGGTGCCATTTTTAACGAGGCCCTGGAGGCCTTTCTCCAGCAGGGCATGGGTGGCGGTATCGCCTTTACGCACGGCAAAAGCGATGTGGGTATCGGCTTCGAACTCTTCGCCTACCGCTTCGAACATGCCGGCTTTTTCGGTCAACAGCGCGACGGTACCCGGTGTGGAGAGGAATTCGGCATCGGCGCGTCCCTGAGCGACAGCAACGGCAGAGTCGGTGGCGGCCGGGAAGGTCATCACGTTAATCGCCGGTTTTTTGGCATCCAGACAGCGCTGGTTATCTGCTCTTGCCTGGCTCTCTTCAATCCCGCCCAGGGTCACGGCGATGTTCTTGCCGCACAGGCTGAGATCGCGCCCGGTGATCTTTTCCGGGTTGCCTTTGCGCACCACCACGCGGCTGCCGATTTTCAGGTAGGGTACGAAGTCGACCTGCGCGGCGCGGGCCGGGTTGACGTACATGGCCGAGTTAATGATGTCGAGGCGTTTACCCTGTAGGGCAGGAATCAGCCCCTTGAACTCCATCGGCATGGGTGCAGGCGTCAGTTGGATCTCTTTGCTCAGGGCGTTAATCAGATCGATGTCGAACCCGGTCAGCTTGCCCTCTTTCATGAATTCAAACGGCATAAAGGTCGCTGCCGTGCCGTAGGTGAGTTTGCCGGGGGCAATGGTTTCTGCCGCCTGGCCTGCCAGTGGGAACACGGTCAGCGCGAACATCAGTGTGCGTACGCGGCGAAACAGTAAAGATTGGCTGGACATAGTCGTCTCCTGGTTAAGGTCTAAATTGAATTTAGTGACTCAATAAATACAATTGTAAATGTGAAGAAATTGTCTCATCCTGGTGCGCCTTGCACATTAACCGTGCAGTCCTTGCTTTATTTTGCTGCGTTTTGTTGCCCGTGCTATTGTATCTTTCGACCACAATAATGCATTCCAGGGAACCTCTTTCCATGCAGCCTGACTCCACTGCGAGCAGTCGCCGGATAGCCCGGCAAATACTCGACCTGATCTCTGAAGCAAGATTCGATCCAGGTCATCACTTACGTGAACAACATCTTGCCGATGCGCTGGGTGTTTCGCGCACGCCGGTGCGTGCCGGGCTGAAAGAACTGACCCGTTTGGGCGCGGTTGAAGCGCGGCCTAATCAGGGTTTCTTCCTGCTCAAACGCAGCGATGAACTGGAGTTGCTGGAGATTGAACAATCCAAGAGCAATGACCAGAAGCTGTATGAGCGACTGGTGCACGATCGTATTGCGGGCGTGCTGCCGGAATCTTTTACCCAGACGGAAATCAGCCAGCGCTACGATGTCGATCGCGGCGTGCTGACCCGCACGCTGGTAAAGCTGTCAGAAGATGGCCTGATTGCCCGCAATGCCGGGCACGGCTGGCGCTTCCAGCAAACCCTGAACTCCGATGTGGCCCTGCGCAACAGTTACGGTTTTCGCCTGATGATTGAACCGGCCGCGCTGCTTACCCCCAACCTGCACGTAGACAGGCAAATGCTCAAACGCCTGCGCGCCCAGCATCTGCGCCTCATCACCCACCCCGACGTCACCCAGGTGCCGGCAAAAGAGATTTTTGAAACCGATGCGGCATTTCATGAACTGTTGGCGGAAGCCAGCGGCAACCTGTTTGTGTTGCAGGCCATCCAGCAGCAAAACCGACTGCGCCGTCTGCTGGAGTTCGGCAGTTATCACAATAAGCGTCGGGTAAAAGAGTGGTGTGAAGAGCATGTGGCGATCATCGATGCCCTGCGCGAGAACAAACAGGAACAGGCGGCGGAACTGATGAGAAAGCACCTGCAATACGCCTTTGATCAGGTGAACGTGAAAAACACCCGCGCATAACTGGCACTACTCTTGCACATATTGCTTCTGAAAATACAATCAGGAGCAGTTATGGATTTCCAGATACAACAACGTGTGGCACTGGTTTGCGGTGCCGGAAGTGGCCTCGGGCAGGCGATTGCCCTTTCGCTGGCGCAGGAAGGGGTGAAGGTGGCGGTCACCGGGCGTAACCCGGAAAAGCTGGCCCATACCGTTGAGCTGATTACCGGCCTGGGCGGCACCGCACAGGCCTGGCAACTCGACCTGGCGGCGCCCGAGCAGTTTGATGAGATTCTTGGTGGCATTCGCCAGCACTGGGGAGATATCGATATTCTGGTGAACAACTCCGGTGGCCCGCCGCCCGCGCTGGCGCAGGGGACGGAGGGCGCACTCTGGCAACAACAGTTCTCCGTGATGGTCGCCTCGCTGATTCAGCTCACCGATAAACTGCTGCCTGCCATGCGCCGTCGTGGTTGGGGGCGCATTATTACCACGACCTCTTCCGGCGTTATTGCCCCAATCCCCAATCTGGCGCTGTCGAACGCTCTACGCATGAGCCTGCTCGGCTGGTCGAAAACGCTCGCCAGTGAAGTGGCGGCCGACGGCGTGACGGTGAACGTGATGGTGCCGGGGCGTATCGCCACCGACCGCGTGGGGCAACTGGATGCCATCAAGGCGAAACGGGAAAACAGCAGCGCCGAAGCGGTGGCCGAGAAAAGTCGCCAGTCTATTCCGGCAGGCCGTTACGGTGAGCCGCAGGAGTACGGGGCCACCGCTGCCTTTCTGGCAAGTCAGCCCGCCAGCTACATTACCGGCGCGGTGATTCGGGTCGACGGCGGATTGATTGGCTCAATTTAGTGGGTAAGGGATGTGAGCAGAGAATGCCAGCCGGCGGTGGAGCGGACTGGCATTACTGTTCATCGTCTGCGCTTGCAGAAGCCGCTTTTTGCTGGCGGATAAAATCCTCAAGCGAGCGGTCGGGGCGGTCGGCAAAGGATTTACCCGTCAGCGTCACCGCCAGACACCGGTCCAGACGGAAGCAGCGGTAATCCTGACGCAATTCGCACCATGCCACCAGCACCCATACCTCTCCCCAGAACGACAGGCCCAGCGGATGAATCGCCCGCTCAGAGCCTTCGCCTTTGTTGTTTTCATAACGAATGTAAACTTCATCATGCTGGCGCATGGCCTGATGGAAAACATCAAACCAGCGCCTTGCCTGCGGGTACCTGCCAAAGTCAGGCGTCAGGATGCGGCTGCGTTCTGCCAGAATGCGGCGGTCGGTGGGTAAGACTGCCAACAGCTTTTCCTGTGCCGACCCCGCCGCCTTTGCCAGCGTGTCGCCACTCCAGGTTTGCAGCATGCCGATCGCGGCAATCAGCGCTTCCACTTCCATGCCGGTAAACATCAGCGGTGGCAGGTCAAAACCTGGCATCAGGCGATAGCCGCTCCCCGCCTCTCCCTGAATGGGTACGCCGGAGAGCGACAGATCGCGAATGTCCCGGTAGACGGTACGCTCTGACACCTCCAGCCTTTCCGCCAGCATGGCCGCCGTGACCCGGCGGCGTGTCCGCAGGATCTGCACTATCTGAAAAAGCCTGTCGGCACGGCGACTCATGGTGGGTTTCCTGTGAGTGGGGGGTTATTGCTTTCAGGCCGGTTGGTGCAGCCCAACTTTATTCCCTTCACTGTCAATGATAAGCGCGATGGTGCCAATATCATCCGGCAAAATTTCTGGGCCGAAGCAGCAGGTGCCGCCTTTTTCTGCCACTTTTGCCAGCGAAGCAGCGATATCAGCAGTGTAGAGATAAACCACGCTACCGCTGGTGGACGGCTGGAACATCTCCGATTTTACCAGCGCGCCACCAATCGACGGTGCCTGATAGTGAAAGACAGACATAGAAATGCCCGCGACATGCTCCTGACGAAATTGTGCGTTAACGCAGTATTCGTAAAAGGCCGTTGCCCGCGTCAGGTCCTGCACCGGAATCTCAAACCAGTTGATAATGTTGCTCATGTTCTCGTCCTCGTTGTGTTTTCGACAACGAGATAGTGCCACCCTCCTCCTGACAGCATAGTGTCAGGAGTGATTAGGGATTTTGCCGGATGGCGGCTGACGCCTTATCCGGCCTACGGGATCAATCGCGGCAGGCTTTTCTCCGTCTCCCATCGGGCTGAGGAACACCCGCAAAAAAATGCGGGCACAGTCGGTCCCCTCTCCCTTCAGGGAGAGGGATCCCCAGT
>DFPL01000179.1:0-1930 GCA_002377245.1 Enterobacteriaceae bacterium UBA3516 | reverse complement strand
TAAGGTGAACGGAATGCCCCCCAGAGCCGCATGTTTCCCCTCACCCTTGCCCTCTCCCCGGTGGGGCGAGGGGACTGCTCGTGCACGCATTTTGTCTCGGGATTCCTCAGCCATTGAGGATCGGGTGGGGTGAGGGGGCAGAAACGTAGGCCCGATAAGCGTGCGCCATCGGGCGTTTCTCAACGTATGTTCTGGCTAATCGGCAAAAATAAATATCCTCCGGCATAGCCGGAGGTTTTTCAAATGCGCCTGTAAGGCTCTCTTACCAGCCGCGCCCTAACAGGCGCATACGATCTGACATTTGCATCAGACTTCTTTACTTACGACCCGTAAACGGGCTGCCCGGATAAGGGATCGATAGCTGCTCCCCCATCTTATCCTCTTCAAGCTGGTGCTTTATGTATTCCTGTATCTTTGCCGTGTTCTTACCCACCGTGTCTACGTAGTACCCACGGCACCAGAACTCCCTGTTTCTGTACTTGAATTTCAAATCGCCAAACTGCTCATAAAGCATCAGACTGCTTTTGCCTTTCAGATAACCCATGAAGCCCGACACACTCATCTTCGGTGGTATTTCCAGAAGCATATGGATGTGATCCGTACAGCATTCGGCTTCAAGAATATGGACGTTTTTCCACTCACATAGCTTTCTTAATATGCCGCCGATAGCTCTGCGTTTCTCCCCATAAAACACCTGCCGGCGGTATTTGGGCGCAAAGACTATGTGATATTTACAGTTCCATCGGGTGTGCGCTAAGCTCTTTTCGTCCCCCATTGGGACCCCCTTTTGATTTCTTGTTTAACTATTGCAGTTGCCAGACCGCAAAGATGTTTTAACAAATCAAAAGGGGTTTTTATATCCGGCTCAAAGCTGAAAGCTTTACTGAACCCCCAGCCTAGCTGGGGGTTTTCTATAGACAATAAAAAAGGCGCTGAATCAGCGCCTTTTCATTCTTCACCAAAGCATTGATAACGCTGCTTAGCGCATCGTCACAAACTCTTCGGCCGCCGTGGGGTGAATCGCCACGGTGTTATCAAAGTCTTTCTTGGTGGCACCCATTTTGAGGGCGACCGCGAAGCCTTGCAGCATTTCATCCATACCGGAGCCAATGCCGTGGATACCAACAATCTTCTCTTCCGGTCCGACGCAGACTAACTTCATGCGGCACGGCTGGCGGTGCGAGGTGACGGCGGTGTACATGGCGGTAAAGGATGAACGGTAAACCTTTACCTGTTCATCACCATACTGCTCGCGCGCCTGCGGCTCGGTTAAACCGACGGTGCCAATCGGCGGGTGGGTAAACACCACGGTCGGGATGTTGTTGTAATCCAGATGCTCATCCGGTTTGTTGTTAAACAGGCGTTCTGAGAGGCGACGGCCTGCCGCCACGGCCACCGGCGTTAGCTCAACGGCACCGGTGTTGTCACCCACCGCATAGATACCCGGAACAGACGTATTCTGGAATTTATCGACGACGATATAGCCTTTTTCGTCGGTTTTCACGCCGGTAACTTCCAGATTGAAGGTGTCATTAGCCGGTTCGCGACCAATAGCCCAAATCAGGCAATCGACAGTATGCGAACGCCCATCTTCCAGTTCCAGCGTCAGGCTGCCATCGGCATTTTTTACGAGTGCTTTTGGAATCGCTTCTTTGTGCAGCGTCGGGCCTTCGGCGGCCATAATTTCGACCAGCGTTTCGCTAATCATCGGGTCGAAGCTCCGCAGCGGCGAATGCTTGCGCACGTACAGGTGTGTCTCAGCCCCCAGACCGTTAATCACGCCAGCCAGTTCTACCGCGATGTAACCGGCACCGACAACTGCCACACGTTTTGGCAGCGCAGGTAGCGCAAAGAAACCGTCGGAGTCGATACCGTATTCGGCACCCGGAATGTTCGGATGGCTCGGGCGACCACCGGTGGCGATCAGGAT
>DFPL01000119.1 GCA_002377245.1 Enterobacteriaceae bacterium UBA3516 | reverse complement strand
GTAATTCACTGGAAAATAAGAAAAATGTTATCTACCTGCGTCCGGTTATCGCCCTCAACGTGGACGATGTAACCGCCGCAATTGCCATGGAAAGCAACGTGGTGAATAACGCCTACGGTTACACCCGTGCTGACGGGAAGTTTGTCGATCAGTCAAAGCGTAATGGCTACGGTGCCACCCTGACCTGGAACGGGCAAAAATCTAACCCGGATGACGGCGTGGTACTGAACCTGAGCACCGCCTATATGGATGCGACGGATGAGAAAGATTTTAGCGCCGGGGCCAACGCCCTCTGGCATGATTTTGAACTTGGCTATATCTACGCCAAAAATGATGTCAAAGCCTTCAACGTTAATAACATTGACGTGACGAACGCCAGTGACTTTATTTTAGGCAAGTACAATATTCATACCGTTCACAGCTCTTATCGTATTCGTAATGTGATGGATATGGATAATTTTGATGTTTATCTCGGTGCGTACTGGTCACGAATCAGTATTGATGAATCGCATGAAGATAAAGACCGTTATGGTGCGCGCGTAAGATTTAAATATCACTTCTGATATTACCTGTCGTTGTTGAGTCTGCTTGCTGCATTAATAGTGCAGGGCTCCCCCTTTGCTGTTATTCACGCATGGCCATAACGAGCAGGCTCTTTTTTATTTTCAGGGAGGCATTATGTTATATCTCGGGCTGGATATTGGCGGAACCAAAATGGCCGCTGTTGTCATTAATGACGCTGGAGAAGAATTCGGTCGTTATCGCCAGGAGACGGTGAAAGAGAGCTACGAAGCTTTTATTTCCGGGCTGGGCGGTTTTATTAGCGACATAAAAAAAGAGCTTCATGAGCCGTTTGCTATCGGCATTGCCCTGCCGGGTGGCGTGTCGCCCATTAATGGCAAAATCAAGAATTCCAATATCCTGGTGCTCAATGGCCGGGATCTTAAATCTGACCTCGAAAATCACCTTGGTACCACGGTGATTATTGAAAACGACGCCAACTGTTTTGCGTTGTCGGAAGCCTGCGATGGCGCAGGGGAGGGGCACAACGTGGTGTTCGGTGTGACGCTGGGCACCGGGTGTGGTGGTGGGATCGCCATCGCACAACAGTCTTTTTCCGGCGCATGGGGTAATGCTGCGGAGTGCGGGCATATCACGCTGCCGGGTTACCAGCCGGAGCAGGATGGCCCCCCGGTAACCTGTTACTGCGGCAAACAGAACTGCACCGAATCTTTTGTTTCCGGCACCGGTATTGCCGAACGCTACGTCCATCTCAGCGGAGAAACGCGAACCGCGCCTGAGATCCTGCGACTGGCGAAAGAGGGCCAACCCCTTGCTGCTGAACAGGTCGCCCGCTTTCGTAACCAACTGGCGCGATTGCTGGCGACGGTGGTCAACGTCATCGACCCCCACGTGATTGTGATTGGCGGCGGGCTTTCGAATGAGCCAATCCTGCTGGAAGGTCTGGCCGAAGAGATTGCCCCGCTGGTCTTTACCGATAGCTTCCGCACGCCGGTGGTGAAGGCTAAGCACGGCGACAGCAGTGGTATGCGCGGCGCGGCCTGGCTTGCGGTAAGAGCGAATGTGAAATAACGGAGGGAACCATGCACAAACTGATCAATACGGTGCAGCATTACGCCTGGGGCAGCAAAACGGCGCTCACTGCACTTTACGGCACCCCCAACCCGCAGCAGTTGCCGATGGCCGAGCTGTGGATGGGCGCTCACCCGAAGAGCAGTTCCGCTATTGAACAAGCGGGCGGGCAGGTGTGCTCATTGCATGACCTGATAGCGAAAGACAACACGGTCTTGCTGGGTGAAGAGGTGGCGGCGCGGTTTGGAGAACTGCCATTCCTCTTCAAAGTGCTCTGCGCCGGTCAGCCGCTCTCTGTTCAGGTGCATCCGAACAAGCAGGCCGCCGTGGCGGGATTTGCGAAAGAGAATGCGCAGGGGATTTCGCTCACCGACCCGACGCGTAATTACAAAGATGCAAACCATAAGCCGGAGCTGGTTTACGCTCTTACTGACTTTGAAGCGATGAACGGGTTTCGCGAATTTACCGACATCGCTCAATTGCTGGAACCTCTGGCTGATGCCCATCCGGCCATTGCTGAGTTTGTTGCTCAGCCGAATGAAGAGCCGTTGCGGCTGTTGTTTAGTGCGCTGTTGGCGATGCAGGGCGAAGAAAAAGCGCATGCCCTGGCGGCACTGACACGCGAGCTTGAAACCCGTCGGGGCGAACCCTGGGAGACGATCCGCCGAATTGCACAGCTCTACCCGGATGACTGCGGCCTGTTTTCACCTCTGTTGCTGAACGTGGTGAAGCTGTCACCAGGGCAGGCAATGTTCCTGTTTGCCGAAACGCCTCATGCCTACCTGAATGGCGTCGCGCTGGAGGTGATGGCTAATTCCGACAACGTGTTGCGCGCCGGGCTCACCGAAAAATACATCGATATCCCGGAGCTGGTTGCAAACGTTGCGTTTAGCGCAAAACCGGCGTCGCAGCTGCTGACCTTGCCCGTTCTGGCGGGGGCAGCCAGCCACTTTCCGGTGCCGGTCGACGATTTTGCTTTTTCAATTTATGCACTGGATGACAGCGAAGCATCCCTCCCGGCTGGCAGCGTGGCAATCCTGCTCTGCCTGGAAGGTGAACTCACCGTGCAAAGTGGCGCAAACTGTCAGCCTCTCTTACCGGGTGAATCGGTATTTGTCGGTGCGAACGTCGCTTCAGTGGCGGTCAGTGGCACCGGGCGACTGGCCCGGGCCTATGCGGGCGGTGGTTAACGTCTGCTACCTAAATCATGGTCATCATGCGCGCCGCTGACCAGGCGCGTCAGTTCATCGCAGTGGGCAATAAGGCCCGCCGAGAGGGTAAATCGGGCCAGCACTTCAATTTCACTTTGCTGACCCTCTCGCTTTTCCACCCGGACATGGTGATGGGTAAACACGGTGCCATCCTCCCCAGCCATCGCCAGAACGGTCACGCCGCCATTGCGCGCAGGTGCAGGGAGAGGTGGCAGGGAAAAGTCTCTATCTCGATGCTGAGCACGCGGAGCACTTTCCGATGCAGGCAGGTATTTACTCCGCCAACCATTTTGTTGATGGGCTACTGGAACGCGCTTGTCCAGATGGCCTGAGGAAATTGTCGGCTGAGTATTTGCAAAGCCTGCTCATTGTGTTGGGTGTAGAAATTGCATCCACATCGCCGCTTCCCCTGCAATTGCCGCGGGCGCGCAATATCGCGGATGCGTTGCTGGCCCAGCCGGATACTTTGCAGGATCAGGCCAAACTCGCTCAGCAATGGGGTGTCAGTGTGCGGACACTGAGCCGACTGTTTCGCGAGCAGACCGGGCTCAGTTTCAGCCAATGGCGGCAGCAGGCGAAAGTGGTGACCTCGCTGTATTGGGTGCAGGCGGGGCTGCCGGTCAGTGAAATTGCCACTCGTAGCGGTTACAGCAATATCAGCGCCTATATTGAGGCGTTCAAGGGATGTTTTGGCATCACGCCGGGGCAGTTTCAGGCGACTCTGCGATATCAGGATGGTGATTGCTTTTCGCTACCTGCCTCACAAAACTTTCAGTAATTTGAATCGAAGTGCCCTTCTTTGTGAAGGCTGAGAAATACCCGTACCAGCTGATCTGGATAATGCCAGCGTAGTCCTGGCAGTTATCCATTGAAAATCAAAATAAATATCTAGCTTTAACGTCCTGTTTTGATAGTTCATTACTCAATGAGGCTTTCAGAATGTGCCATATGACCATACGTCACACCATCACACGCAACGGGATTTATTACGTTCGTTTCCGCCTGCCCGGTAATAAATATTTTCGCAAGTCGCTTGAGACTGACAGCCACACCCAAGCGCAGTTGTTCATGTCTTTTGCTTCTCCTGAAATACTTCTGGTTCAACGTGGGAACCATCCAAGCGGATCACTTCGGTAGGGGTTCCTCGATTTTGTAAACCGTCAATGGAAAGAGAAGATTTTCTCGCCTGTGTCGGGTAAGAACATGCCAAAAATCGTCAAGGTCTTGGCTGATGTCCGTGATCAACTGGGTATACCGTACTTTGATAATTATGGGCAGCGGTGGCTAGTTCACAGTTTCCGGCCTACCATGATTTCAACCTGTTTAGCTGGGTTGGTAACCTGGCGCACTTGCAACAGATGTTAGGACATGAGAAAAGTGGTTCAGGGATTACCAGACGCTATTTACACATTTTTCCTTTATGTTCATTTTGTTACGTGATTGATGGTTTGTACTGGTTAAATTGAGGTGATATTCGTGAGAGGGTTGAACAAATAGAGAAAATCATGTTGTTACCTCATTGACTGAAGATATAATGACCATATTGTCATCTTGAGGAACATAAGCATGGCTGCTCGTTCTAACCTTGTAAATTTAGATGCACTGATTAAGCGTGCTGATTTAGGTTTAAAGATTCAAGATAATTCTTCATTTGAAACTCTAAACAGTATTCCTGCAAGAGAATTGAAATCAGGAAATGGAATTGCAGCGCTTCTGAGGAAACCAGATTTCCAGCGTGAAACAAATCATTGGGGGCCTGAGCAGGTTGTATCGCTGCTAGAGTGCTACATAAATGGTGATTTGATACCTTCAGTTATTCTTTGGCGATCATCAACCAATCTTTTTGTGATCGATGGTGGTCATCGTTTAAGTGCGTTACGTGCCTGGGTTGAAGATGATTATGGTGACGGTCATATATCTCATCAACTTTTTGGGCATGATATTCCTCGTGAGCAACGCCGCGCTGCTGATAGAACGAGAAAGCTTGTGAAGGATAGGGTCGGCAGTTGGGAATATTATCAGAAGCTGCTTGCCGATGATGCTTCATTGACCGAGGAACAACAGAGACGAATCAGTGTGCTAACATCACGTGGAATTTCAGTCCAATGGGTAGTTGGTGATGTAGATAAGGCTGAAACCTCATTTTTTAACATCAATATGAAGGGTACTCCTCTTGATGCTATTGAAGAGATGCTTCTAAAGAATCGCAAGAAAAGTATTCCAATAGCAACCCGAGCAATTATTCGTGCTGGTAGAGGTCATCGCTACTGGTCAGAGTTTGATCAGGGCATTGCCCTGCAACTCGAAGATAAATCTGCAAAGCTGCATCGTTTGCTCTTCGAACCTGAGGTTGATCGCCCGATTAAAACTCTTGATCTTCCATTAGGCGGTTCTAGAGGGGTCAGGACAGCGATCCAAGTTTTGAAAGATTTCTTACTTATCACTGATTGTAACCAGAATGGTGTTTTGAAAAAAATCGAAGATTACCCTGATGATATGTCGGGTTCCGATACATTAAGAATCCTTTCCAAAGCCACAACATTGAGCAATAGAATTACAGGCAATGGGGATGGTAGCTTGGGTCTTCATCCAGCGATTTACTTTTATGGTCCGACTGGAATCCACTCAACGCCAATGTTTTTAGGAACCGTGCTACTGGTAGCAAAACAACTCTCCAACAATAACGGTCAATTCTTTAAAGACTTCATATCAATCAGGTCTAGGCTTGAGAGAATAATGATCGAATTTAAGGATTTGATTGCAATGATAGTACAAAAACCAGGCAGCAATGTCCGAGTGATTCGCTACTGTGATTTTTTGAATGCGGTGATCAAATCACTCAAGCAGGGAGAGAATATTGATGAGAGTAAGCTCATTGAACTGGCCGAATTGGAGGGGAGAATTCTCTCTGGCGATTTTAAGAGAACTTCTGCAAAAATCAGCGATGAACAAAAAAGTAAGGTATTCATTGACGTGGCCCTGCGCAACGCTTTGAAATGTCCGATTTGTCAAGGTTACCTTGATACTGAAAAATCAGTTTCTTATGATCATATCGTACGTGTGCGTGAAGGTGGTGATGGTAACTCTGACAATGTACAGTTGACACATCCTTACTGTAACCAGTCAGTAAAGTGTTAAAATTACGTTTCACTTTTCATTATCATTTGCATCGAACGTTTTTGAGAAAGGGCAGGATTGCGAGCGAGTCACCAACGTGAACAGATAAATGCTGTTTTCGTAAGTACATAGCAGCTTCCCGCCCTGTAGCTCTCGTTCGTCTGGGTTACTCATGGTGATTTTTCCTGCATGAGCCGCTAGCGGCAGTAGTGCCAGTGCACAAAGTAAGATTTTCTTCATTTTTTAAACCCTATAAACTGAAGTCGAAAGGATTGAAGAGAACAAGCTTACTGGCAGGTAAGTTCCTGATGTTTTTTTGAGCATTAGCGAGGATTTCATCCCTGATAGATGAATCTAAGGAAGGACTGAAGATTTCCTTATTAATATCGATAAAAACATTGTTGATAACGCCTGCTGCTTTTTTATGTTTAAGGCCCAGAAGTTCAGAGCTTAATAGAAGCAAGGTCGTGACATTATCAGTTTTATGAAATACTGCACCATTTTGTCCAAGTGTATCAATGGTTCGAACGATGCGTAACGCTTCCTTTTTAATGTTAGAAAAGGCGACAGCTTTTGATACAACAATACCCATGTAGCCACCTGTGGCAAGGCTCATCAACAAGTTTATAAAAAAGTCGCTTTTCAATATGTTTACTATAAATTCACCCACCACTTCTCTCCTTTAACATCGATATTAGTAGTCGATCCCGTTATATACGTTCTCGACATCACGATCCATGATCGCACAGTATGCCAGCGTGACCGCCTATGATGAATGCCAGTACAGCTTTGTGAGCGTTGGCAGGCTTACACCACGTTTCAGAGCATGATAGCCCAGGTTTTTGCGTGGGGTATGAGCGGCAATATGAAGATCGAGCATATCCCCGGCTTCTTTAAATTTGGCTGAGACAGCCACACGGCTGATCGGTTTGCCCTTGCCCGGTTGCTGTCCACCTCAAATCCGACAATTGGTTGAACCTGTCAGCCATAGCAAGATATTTCAATGTTCCTCGTAGCACACATTTTTGCAGCGGGTGAACGATTAAGGGAGGGAATCAGCACTTGCTCATTATGATCAGCAGCGAAAGACTAAACTGAAACATTGAGGACGAGTTACTCGGCTTTTTTTAGCTGTAGGATGAATTATTGATCTTTGAACTCAAGAATAACGATTTCACGAGGAGTGAAATGTTGGTTTAAAACCTTTTTTCGTCACTTATGCTAAGGTGTTTTCTTCACTGGAGTTGGCAGCCATGAAAAGACTCAGACTAGCGATGTTCGTATCTTCTATAATCTGCTTTACAATTTCTTCAAAGGCCATTTCTGCTGTCGTCCTTGATTCACAGATAATTGTTCTATTGAATGTCTTAGATAACGGACCCTCGGCATTATTGATTGCAGAATAACCAGCTCCGTAAAATCCATCATCAGGTCTTCTATGTGTCCAGTAATAAACTTTTTATCTGCAAGATAAAACGTGAAGTTTTAATAGATATCTGATAAATCGCGCATTTTTATTCCTTATGCTGTTTGGTTAATGCCATCATGACCCGATATTATCATTTCTCATCAACTCCACATATTTCGATAGCTCTTTCATCCCACCGCCTTTGCAATTGGCTCGAGTACAGTATCAATCGATAGCGATAACGAAAAACTAAAACTAAATGAGGCTGGGCAACTAGGCATTTTTTTGTGTCTGTCGTTCGCTATTGGGTCACTTCTTGAGACGCAATACGGAGCACTTTCCATTAAGAGGAAGGGGGTTGTGTCTCTGGCTTTACGCTGGCATTATCCTGATCAGGGATTAACGGGACGTTAATCGCAAGTAGTTGATTTTGATTTAAATGACTCGGGGTGCCCTTCTTTGTGAAGGCTGAGAAATACCCGTACCACCTGATCTGGATAATGCCAGCGTAGGGAAGTCAGATGCCCGCCAGGCATCCCTTCTTTCAGCCTGGCAGGAGCGAACCATGCAACCTGACCTGCTTGACCGCGCCCACGTGGCGCAAATCCTTCACCAGTTTCGAACCCGTTCTCCCCTCGTTCACTGTATGACGAACGACGTTGTGCAGGCCTTTACCGCTAACGTGCTGCTGGCGTTGGGCGCGTCGCCTGCGATGGTGATTGAGCGGGAAGAGGCCCAGCAGTTTTCTACGATAGCCGATGCCTTACTGATTAATGTTGGTACGCTCACTCATGAACGCGCACAGGCGATGCAGGCAGCGATTCACGGCGCGCGTGAAGCCGGTACCCCCTGGACGCTGGACCCGGTTGCCGTTGGCGCATTGACATTCCGTTCTCAATTCTGCCGCGACATACTGGCACTACAACCTGCGGCGATCCGCGGTAACGCCTCGGAAATTCTCGCCCTGGCGGGCATGAGTGCCGGTGGGCGTGGGGTGGATACAACAGACACCGCCAGTGCGGCTTTGCCTGCTGCCCAGGCCCTGGCCCGGCAGACCGGCGCAGTGGTGGCCGTCACGGGCGAGGTTGATTACATCACCGATGGGCTGCGTACCCGGATAGTAATCGGTGGCGACCCGTTGATGACCCGAGTGGTCGGTACCGGGTGTGCACTGTCGGCGGTGGTGGCCGCCTGTTGCGCGCTGCCCGGAGACCGGCTTGATAACGTGGCGGCAGGCTGTGCCTTTGTGGCGCAGGCGGGGAGTCGAGCAATGGCGCACTGCAGTGGGCCAGGTAGCTTCGTACCTGCGTTTCTTGATGCACTCTATACGCTTAGCGGGGAGGCGCTGGTATGAAACGAATTAATGCGCTGACCATTGCCGGCACCGATCCCAGCGGTGGCGCCGGAATTCAGGCGGATCTTAAAACCTTCTCAGCCCTCGAAGCCTACGGTTGTTCGGTGATCACCGCGCTGGTGGCGCAAAACACACGGGGTGTGCAGTCGGTGTATCGCATTGAGCCGGATTTCGTCGCCGCGCAACTGGACTCGGTATTCAGCGATGTGCGCATCGATACCACTAAAATCGGCATGCTGGCAGAAACCGATATTGTTGAAGCGGTGGCAGAGCGCTTGCGGCGCTATCAGGTACAAAACGTGGTGCTGGATACCGTGATGCTGGCGAAAAGCGGCGATCCGCTCTTGTCACCGTCAGCGGTGGCGGCATTAAGGGAACACCTGTTACCTCAGGTTTCCTTGATCACGCCTAATCTACCGGAAGCTGCTGCGTTGCTGGGCGCCTCCCACGCGCGCGATGAGCGCGAGATGCATGAACAGGGCAGGGCATTACTGGCGCTGGGCTGCGAGGCGGTGCTCATTAAAGGCGGTCATCTGGATGACGCCGAAAGCCCGGACTGGCTCTTTACCCGCGACGGGGCAACCCGTTTCACCGCACCTCGCGTATTGACCAAAAACACTCACGGCACCGGCTGCACGCTGTCGGCCGCGCTGGCGGCACTGCGCCCGCGTCATCAGGACTGGAATGGGACGGTGGAGGCGGCAAAAACCTGGCTCAGCGCCGCGCTCGCAAAGGCGGACAGTCTGGAAGTCGGGCACGGCATTGGCCCGGTGCACCATTTTCATCAATGGTGGTAAGGCGATTTTGCCCCTCTCCCTGGTGGACTAAGGGATCCCCGCAAAATAATACGAGCACGATCGGTCCCCTCGCCCCACCGGGGAGAGGGTTAGGGTGAGGGGGATTCTCATGGTGCAGTGTTATCGCTGCAAAACGTAAGATTACTGGGGATTCCTCAGCCCTGGTGGGAGAGGGCAGTGGTGGTCTGGATGCCGCGTACCTCTTCGACATCCAGGAAATCATTGCACTCAACAGCAACCAGACTGAATGATTATTGACGCGAATCTAAACCCGAGGCCTTATGAGCAGGCGTACTTGTTTACCGCGCAAGGAAATATAATCCTGAAAATGAAAGTTGAATTGTTCTGCCAGATAATAAGAACGCTGATTGTCTTCAGCGATAATGCAGCATAATGGCGAAGTGAAATTCTTGTCAGCCCACGATAAAATTGCCCCCAGCGCTTCTTTTGCATAACCCTTACCACGCGCGTCTGCAGTGAGTGTCCAGCCTGCCTCTGGCCAGGGTAAAGCGGGGGTACAATCGCGATGGGCATCCTGAAAGCCAAAAGCACCGATATAACGATGCGTCGCTTTTTCAAAGACAGCCCAATATCCATAACCTAATGCTTGCCAGTGTCCGATATAGCGCAATAAACGCGCCCAAATTACTTCTGATGTTGGAAGCTCTCCGCGATTTATTTTTATCATTTCTGGATCGGCCCAACATGCCTTTAATTCAGAAAAATCATCCAGCGTAAAATGTTTTAACACTAAACGTTCTGTCTCAAGTTGAGGTGCTTGCTGTAAGACCATCTCTTTCTCACAAAGTAGCCAGTTATAAAACTAACTTAGCACCCTGCATATCCCGATCCCAAGGGTTAATACGCAGAATGCTGTTTTGGTACTGGAAGGACCGAGTGCTTACTGATGAACACGTCGGCCGTCACCGTTCACTCAGTGATAAGTGAAGCCTCCCTCGATAACGCAAGGCCAATCTGCCTTGCGGGAAAGTGTTGGAGTGCAGGTTGGAAGGGGTCACTCATAGGACATCGTAAATTCCACGGCAGAATTGGCGGTGCCGCCGGTGATAGTGCTGGCGGTCTGGATATAGCGTGCCTTCATAGGGATGGTGTAACTGCCACCGGTGGTTTTGTTGTAACCGGTATACTTAATTTTACTGTTGAAGGGAACAAGGGTGTCATTTTCGTACAGTACCTGAATACCGACGCCGGTTGCGGTAGAACTGCCATCGAGGGTGATGTACTGATTGCTGGTGCCCGCCTGTTTTAAGGTGACGCCAGCCGCGGGTTTAAAGGTGTAATTCACCGAGTTCATACCAGGGTCGCATTTTTTAATTTCGAAATTAAACGCTTTCGCTGTGCTTTTAGAATTGATGCCGGAGAATTCGGAACTCATGTGTTTATCGAGATCAACGGAGATATTAGGGGTTTCGCAGGTGAGTTTTTTGACGGTGATGGGGGGTAATTTCAGAGTCACATAGTTAGCGCCTCCGGAGGTACTGATGGTATTGTTCATCCAGGCTTCGACGATGGTTTCAGCGGGATACTCACCTGATTCAAGAGAGCCGGTTACATAAAACTGGACCTTAATCCCGGCCAAAAGAGCGTTACTAGTATAATTATCGGATGTTGCATACCATTTCTGTAAGACGGGAGTTAGTGCTGCAAGCACTCCATATCCAGATTCCTCCCTGACTTTAACTCCGATACCGGGGATGCTGGTGTTAAAAACATTAGCAATGCCCGACGCACTCCATGAAGGGTTAAGTCTTAATGCTGTGTATACCGCGCCCCCCGTACAGGTGACATATACTGCAACACTATCCTGAACTGTTATTTCACCACCGACTGTTGTGCCGATTGCTTGTGAGGATGAAATTGTAAAGGATGTGGGGAAGTTCCCAATCTGGGTGACAGGTGACTGAACAGTACATCCTGCAATACATTCTCTACTGAGAGCTAATATACCCACGAACCCGGCAAGTATTACCACTGATACTCTTTTTTTCATTTTCTTCTTCCCTGTAAATTTCAGCGGCTGAATTCCGCTTCGCTGTCGTGATAGCCACCAAAATCATCAATCGTAATCAGCGTCAGTTTCCCGGTGTTATGCGGCGTCCCTGTCAGTGAAAATACGGCGGTTCCCTTTGCCGGGCACATGCCGTTTTGTTTCTCTTCATCACGCAGTGACACACTTTTCATACCGACATGATTAAACGAGACATTCCACGGCGTCGGGTTTTCACAGGCCACGGCACAGCTTTTCCCATCCTGTACGAGTCGCCAGCGCAGTTGCGCTACCGCCTCTTTGGGGGAACCGGGTAACTCCGTCGGGCGAAAGAAGAGCTTCAGGCGGGTGCGGATGGAGACCTTTATGTTATTGCGGTCTGCCCGATGAGCAGGTTTGGGCTGCAGCTCCAGCACATTGAGCCTGAACACGGATTCACGATCCGCAGGCAGTGCGCCGCCGGTGTAGAGAATACGCAGCGAATGGCCTTTATCCGGATCGAGGCGAAAGATGGGCGGAGTGACAACAAAGGGCACCGTGTCGTGCGGGTGGTCATCACCCGCATCAATCCATGTCTGGAGCAGTCGCGGCGTGTCGGCATGATTGGTGAGGCCGAGCGTCACTTCACGCCTGCCTTCGGGGTAAATGATACGGGTGCCGTTGAGCTGAATACCGGCCCAGGCGGGGAACAGGCAACAAAACAGAAGAGGGCAAAGTACTGCGCTTATTTTCATTTCCACCTCCGTGTGGAAGAACCGGTTTCAGCGTCAGAAAATACGGACGCAACGGCGACAGAGGTGGATATTATTTGCGGTGAAAATAGCGTATTGCCCGTATGCTCTGCAACAGAGCAGGATTCCTGGATTTCACTTTTTTGTAGGGAAATGTGAATCAACTGATGGGAGAAGAGGGCCGTGTGGCCCCACCCTCGCGGGGTGATCTGTTCAATGGAATACCGTCCAGAACCTTTAAGCGGCTGAGGCGGGAGCAAACCCAAAGGGAAGCGCTGAATGAGAAGCAGAAGTTTGCGTATTTCACTAAAGAGGCGGAAAATTCGACTAGTGTAGCTAAGCGTTTGAGCAAGGCAGTGAATGATGGATTTACAGCAATTATCACTCTAGCCTGGCAGAGCCACCAGAG
This sequence comes from Enterobacteriaceae bacterium UBA3516, assembly GCA_002377245.1. Taxonomy (GTDB): domain Bacteria; phylum Pseudomonadota; class Gammaproteobacteria; order Enterobacterales; family Enterobacteriaceae; genus CBFFRJ01. The sequence goes on along the minus strand of DFPL01000119.1, from coordinate 11,900 downwards.
CGAAAAAAAATAGGTGAGCTACAAAGGATATGGGCGAACAACAAAAGCGCCTACCCTGAGTTACGGAGCTGTTTAAGGGATTGCATCAAGACCAGATACAGGAGATTTTTCGGATGTCTAAGATTTTCCAACAAGTAAATCGAGAGCGTGAGCTTGAAAAACGAATTAAAAATGAAATTCATAAAAATCTCGTGGTTATAGTGACTTTGAAAGCTAGTTAATTATGTATACAGTAGTTAATAGTGTTGGATGGTTCACAAGTTATAAAATCAAAAATATTAAAAAAAGGATGGGCATTGATATGAGTATTATTTCAGAAAAAATATCATCCAGGATAAAAACATTAAAGCAAGAGTTTGCTGTAAATAAAAATGTAGAACACCAGGGGGTGAAGGGTGGCTTGAATGAAGTAGAGTTGATAAAAATAATAAAAGACGTCATTCCTGGAAAGTATGAGATTTCAAGAGGTATAATTGAGAACTCACATGGAGAGCAATCAAATGAAAGTGATATTATTATTTATGATAATGAAATCCTACCACCATATATAAATAATGATCTTGCCTTCGTTCCTATCGAAGCAGTTAGATATAACATTGAGGTTAAATCAACTTTAACAGCGAAAGAACTAGAGACAACAATTGAAAAATTTAGAAAATTTCGATCGATTGGTGGAAGGTCTCCTACCGTTCTATTTGCATTTTCAAGTAATGCCAAGAAAAGCGAACTGAGCAGATATTATGATAACGATACTAATTTTTTGGCAAACCCAGCTATTGGCGCACTCTGCATTTCTGATAAGTGTTACTACTATAAACATACAGAGATTAAATATTTAAAAGACTACCTTAGTAATTCTGATATTCTTAAAGCTTTCATTAAGAATGACAATATCGGGGTGTCAAACTTTACAGATATCATCCAAGAAACTTTAAAAAATGATGATATTCTGTCTGGTTTAACGAGATCTCAATTCGCCTTGTTATTGCAATCTTCTATTCAAGCCAGAGATATAGTCTCCAGTTTTGACTCAAAAAAAATAACAATAAACGGTATTAATTTTAATGAAATAACTTTTAAAATACACCAATGGATTGGTGTTGAGTGTAACGATAATGAAGTTGAGTTATCACTTTTTTCTGGAATATCAAATACTTTATCTAAAGAAGCATTTGGTAATTATCTACTTAACGAAAGGAAAGCAGATTTCAAAATTTTTTCGATATGCTGTGAGGATATGTGGGGTAATTTAAGTTGTCAGAAATTTGATAAAAACGGTCTGGGTGAAGACTATAAAAATTTCAGTTTCAGTTTTCAAAGTTCAGCTGAAGAAAGTAAAATAACCTTTTGCTTTAAACAAAACCCACCACAGGAAGAATAAAACTCGCACAAGACGGATTTTGTCAGCCATCAGATGGATAATACCTAACCGCCCTGTATGACGCTGGGGCCGTTTTTCAATGCTCTTTTGTTATTACTAGAAGTCTCCTTCCTGATGAACTGGGGGGGGGCAGGCGGTAAGTGTTGCTCCGCCCAATCCTCGGTCCTTCTGTAAGCATCCCAGTAACCGTACCATTCACTTTTGAGAGTATACAGTAATTCAATGTCCGCTCATCGCTCATAGCGGACATGCCTTTTGCTGTATCTGCTCCTTTTTTCGAGCCTCCAGTACGTTCATAGCTTTGCTCAGGAAAATGATGGACAAAAAACGGCCCGCCACCCGACAGGCCCAACTGAGTTGAAAATCTTGTTACGAATTTATCAGCTCTTTAACCCCTGTCATCTTTGGGACCCAAGAAATAAAATCCAAAAGGGAGCGAGCCCACTATTGTGAACATAACACTGTAAATGGCCACCCATGCGCCCTGGATAATAAAGAGTGATACATCCCATGTTTCCATCGGCAGGTTGTACTGGTCTTCCACTCCCTGAAACGCTGCTTTTGAAACCACGCATACCGCAACGATAAACACCAACGCTACGGCAATCAGAAACTTTTTCCCTTCCGGGGTTTTTATAATTTTTAACATTACGCCTTCCTCATATCTTATTAAAAAATCACCCGACCCTTTTCGCATAGGGCCGGATATCTGCAACTGCTTCATGTCGACAACTGACACATTTCACTCCACCGACCCGATTCCATCGAATAGTGGCCCGCACTCATCTTTCTTCTCATTCTTCCTGATGCCAGGCTGGATCCTGCGGACGGCCTGGCAAAGATAAGCTCGGCTGTCCGTTGTTATTTTTTACAAGGAGAAAAGATGAAAAAAGCGCTGATTGTTATCGATGTCCAGAACGATTATTTCCCGCAGGGTGCGTTTCCGCTGGAGAATGCCGGCGTCGCCTGCACTAACGTCCTGACCGCCATCGACTATGCCAGACAGCAGAACTGGCTCATCGTGGGCGTTCAGCACGTATCAGCTCCTGACGCCCCATTTTTCCGCCCGGACAGCGAGGGCGTGCGCCTTCATCCGCATATCGCGGAGGCCCTGGGCGATGCGCCGGTGATCCGCAAGGGGCAGGCAGACAGCTTCTATGCAACCTGCCTTGAAGCACTCCTGCATGACCAGGGCATTACCGACGTCTACCTGACGGGCATGATGACCCAGCACTGCATCACCCATACCGCTTTGTCCCCGCAGGCCAGGGAATTCAGTATGCACATCATTGCCGAAGCCTGCGCGGCGCCCACGGACGCTCTTCACGAGCTGGCCCTGAGCGGCCTGGCCGCGCGCTGCAGCATAGAGTAGCTGCAGCGTTGAGTGTTGTGCCTGAATCGCAGGAATTCTCTGCGGGTTCAGGCCAGAGCACCGGACACAGCCCATTACGCTACGCTGATGACCCAGGGTTTTCCTGCGGTCCTGCGACTGAGGAACAACCATCCGGCACAGGTGAATGAGAGTGCGATCCCCAGACTCAGCAGCGACAGACGCAGTCCGACAAACTCCGCAACCGGTCCGACGATCAACGGCCCCGCCAGCAGGCCGATGTATCCGATGCGCGTGGTGATCGCCAGCCCCTCGGATGCCGGCATTCCTCCCTGTACGGCCAGCCTGGCCGCTGTTGAGAACAGCAGCGGAATGATGTTTGAAATACCGAGACCGGTAAAGAAGAACCCGACCACCACTTCCGCCGGCGAGCGCAGCGCCAGTAAAGCTGCAAGCCCTCCTGCCGCCACTATCCAGCCCACGGCGATAAGAAGCTGATGTGCAATCCGCGCGCGGATCCAGTCACCGCTCAGCCGCCCGCTGACCAGCCCCACGGCAAAGGCCGCGTAACCATATCCCACCCAGGATGCCGGGGCCTGAACCACTTCACGCATATACACTGCGGCCCAGTCGTAAAAAGCCCCTTCCACAACCAGAGCTGAGAAGGCGAGCAGGCCCAGAAACAGCAGACGTGCACGCACGCCCTTGTGAAACTCGCCCGCGAGTCCTGTAGCGGATGCGTCCTCACTGCCCGAACATGTACTTTCAGCCTCCCGGGGGATCATGAATCGCCACGTGAGAAGGATGACCGAGGCTCCCGCTGCCGCAGGTACGAGAAAGTTAGCCTCTGCAGGTAAAGCGGCCCCCTGCCAGTAGCTCGACAGCAGGGCACCGGAAAGTCCTCCTGCACTGAAGCTGCCGTGCAGCGCGCCAATCATAGGTTTACCGGATAGCCGCTCCAGCGAAGCGACCTGGGTGTTGACGGAGATATCGTGTGCAGCGACGAAAATGCCGAACACAAAAAGCAGCGCAAGCAGCGGCATGAACTGTGGGATCACCAGGATAAACGATGCAGAGCCGCCCATCAGCAGACCACTGACCATGGCGGTATAGCGGCTGCCTTTACGGGTGACGATACGGGAAGCCATGGCCATGGTGGCAATACCCCCGACCGCCACGGCTGCGAGCGCCAGCGACAGCGCGCCTTCGGTCAGGTCAAACCGGGTCCTTATGACGGCAATATTGACGCCCCAGACGGCATACAGCAGTCCGTTAAGGTAAAGGGCGGCCATCGATGCCCACAGGGCATGACGGGAATGGGATGGGGTCAGATTTTTTGGCATGTTATCCCTCCGGACATGCGGAGCGTGGCCTTACGCTCCGCTAATGTTGAACAGGCTGGAACAACCCGGGCCGCGACACGCCTGCGCGGCGGGCAGCCACGCAGACAGGTATCACTGAAAAAGGGTATTGGAAGAACTACCGGTTCAGTCGGTGTGTCTGCGTCCGGGGTACAGGGTAATTATCCCCGGCAGGGAATTCATGCGTGACGAGCCCTGATGTCAATATTCGATGTAATCGGGTCAGTTCGTGAAGTACAAAGTCAGGATGCCGACACGCTTTTTTACCGGCATATTCCCCTGGCTTAACCCGTCTGGCATCCCTTCACTTCACAAACGCACGCAGTTGACCCGAAGGCATCGATTATTGACCCGTCGCAAAGAGTGCCGTGCGCTGTTTTGACCTACGATTTCGGGATCCGAACCGGAAAATGCCCACGTATGGGCTGACTCCTCCATGTCTGCTGCGCTGACACTGTCACGTACGTTCCCGGGCGGAACTGATAACTATTACGGTCCCGCCCCGGTTAGCCGGTACGGGATCCTGTCCTGTAATACTCTCTGAGGTAACGGATATGACATCCAGAAGACAATTCATACAGCTGTCGGTGACCGGCGCTGTGGCCGCCGCAGCGGCATCCATTCCCTTCACCTCGGCAGCACAGGCTGCCTTAACAGCCGCCACGTCCGGTACCGCCGGGACTGTATCCGCGGGCTCCGGCAGCGGCCGTATAAAGATCACCCAGGTGCGTAATGCCACGCTAATCGTAAACTATGCCGGCGTTAAGTTCCTGATAGACCCTTATCTGGCAGAAAAAGAAGCCTACCCGGGTTTTGAGGGAACATTAAACAGCCAGCTTCGCAACCCCCGCGTGGCGCTCAAAACGCCGATGAACACCATTCTTGACGTTGATGCGGTTATTGTTACCCATACGCACAACGGCAATCCGCAGGGCGACCACTGGGACGAAGCGGCAGTTAAGCTGGTTCCCAGGCACCTGCCTCTCTTTGCCCAGCACGAGGCCGATGCAGCGCGCATCCGGGCGCAAGGCTTTACAGACGTGCGGGAGCTGACGCCTGAGTCCTCCTTTAAGGGCGTATCGCTCAGCTGGACGCCGGGACGGCACGGAACGGAAGAAGCGACGGCCGTCGCCGGGGAAGGTCTGGGCGACGTATGCGGGATTGTCTTCCGTCATACCGGTGAAGAAACGCTGTACCTCACCGGCGACACACGCTGGAACAGCTACGTCAGAAAAACGCTGAAAACCTATAAACCGGACGTGATTGTGATGAACGCCGGCTTTGCCGTCGCAACCAACCTGGATGGCATCATTATGGGCGTTGAGGACGTTAACGAAGTGGCTGAGGCCATGCCTGACGCCACCCTGATTGCGAGCCATCTTGAGGCGGTCAACCACTGCACCGTCACGCGCGCCGATCTGCGTAAATTCTCAAAGCTGATGGGATTCGACAATCGTCTGCTTATCCCGGAAGACGGTGAAACGATTTCCGTCTGAGATTGATGCCAAGGCAGGATGACGATCCTGCCGGACACAACGCCAGGCGGCTGCAGCCAGCCGCCTGAATGAGGTTTGTTTATATCACCAGAGGAACGCGTATGGGCGGGATCAGTATCTGGCAGCTGGCAATTATTGCCGTCATTGTGGTGCTGCTTTTTGGCACCAAAAAACTGGGCTCTCTCGGCTCCGATCTCGGGGCATCGATCAGGGGCTTTAAGAAGGCGATGGGTGAAGAGGACAACGCACCGGCGCAGCCTCAGAAGGTGCAGGCACAACCGACGCAGTTGAATACTGAAGCGCTGTCGCATGCCGGACAGGACGCTAAAAACCGCGATACTTTACAGAGCTGATTTACCTGCGACACCTTATATACCGGCACGCTTACTGTGCGGTTTCTCTCGTATGAGTCCTGCCCAATGCTGTACAACTCATGATGCCGGGCCGATTGGCCCGCTTTCATCGCAAGATGACCATGTACCTTCTCACTCCGTCAGGCTGCAACTCTTAACATACCTGCATCGTCGCTGAGAGTTCCTCAGGTAACCGACCATCATCGGCACCGACAGGACGTGCTTCACACTCAGCCTGCATTCAACGGAGTAATCACATGCGTAATATGTACAAACAGGTCCTGATCCTGGCGGGATCGCAGGCCGTATTCCAGACGGTAACCATACTGCTGATGACCATTGGCGGGCTGGCCGGATTATATCTCGCGCCCGATCCCTCATGGGCGACCATACCGGTAGCGATGGGTAGCCTTGGTACCGCCCTGGTCATGTTTCCCGCATCCTTTTTGATGACCCGGGTGGGCCGTCGCGCGGGCTTCCTGCTGGGCGCGGCATCGGGCATCGTCTCTGCAGCCGTTGCTGTGGTCGCCATGATACAGCACTCTTTCTGGCTGCTTTGCCTGGCCATGCTGCTGATGGGCATTTACCAGGCCTTTGCCCAGTTTTACCGCTTTGCCGCCGGTGAGGTCGCCACGGTGGAGTTTCGTACCCGTGCCATTTCGCTGGTGATTGCTGGTGGCGTGGTGGCGGCTTTTGCCGGTCCATGGCTTGGCCGCACGGGCAGTAACCTGCTTTCAACGCCGTATGCCGGCTCTTTTATCCTGATGGGCGTGATGTCGGCGATTGGCGTACTGCTGCTGCTTGGACTGAAAGTGCCAGAAGAGTCCCATACTGCGACTTTCAATACCCCGCCCGCCAGGCGCTGGACGACGGTCATCACCCAGCCGGCCTATCTTGTGGCGCTGTTTTCAGCAGCCTCGGCCTACGGGATCATGGTGCTGGCCATGACCGCTACCCCTATCGCGATGACACACCATGATTATTCGCTGGGAGAAAGCGCCTCGGTTATCCAGCTGCACGTGCTGGGAATGTATCTGCCGTCGTTCTTTACCGGCAGACTGGTGGCCCGCTTTGGCTCGGTGAAAATTATGCTGACCGGGGTGGCAATGATGATTGTCTACGCCTGCCTGGCCCTGTCGGGAACCAGCTGGGCGCTTTTTGCCGGCGCGCTGATTTTTGTCGGTACCGGCTGGAATTTCCTCTACATCGGCGCAACCAGCCTGCTTTCCACAACCTACAGTGGAAAAGAAAAAGGGGTGGCACAGGCTGTTAACGATATGAGCGTGTTTGTGTTCACCCTGCTGTGCTCGGTTGCGGCAGGATCGTTGCTCAACACCATCGGCTGGCAGAGCATGAATAAACTACTGCTGCCGTGGGTCATTGTCCTGGCGCTGCCGCTTCTCTGGTTGGGCTGGCAGCGTCGCCGGGCCGCCATCGCCGCAAATTAATGCCTCACCTCATCCCATCGTGCCGGTTAGTCCACCGGCATCTAACACACCTGCAGGCCCGTCAGTTCGCTGACGGGCCTTTCTCATCACTCCTCCAGAAAGGAGATACAATGAAAAACGTACCGATCGTCATTGATGTTCAGAATGATTATTTCCCGGGCGGCGCATACCCGCTCGGAGGCGCTGCAGACGCGGTGCAGAGTGAAGTAAAAAAAGGGAGGATGAACACTACTCATCCTCCCTTATTCAGGCGCGTAACGTCAGGCAAGGGGCTCCGGTCCGCGGAACGCCCGCCGCCATTCGCTGGGGCTGACATTGAAGCGGGCCTTGAAACTCTGGCGGAACGATACCGGTGACTGGAAGCCGGCCAGCTCGGAAACGCTCTCGATGCTGGCGCTGGTTGTCTCAAGCAGCTCCTGGCTGCGCTGCAGGCGCTGGGCGTTGATCCACTCGCCGACAGTTACCCCTGTCGCCTTCAGAAAATGGCGGGTAAACGTTCTGCGGCTCATGTTCACGAATCCTGCCAGCGCGTCCAGGTCGTGCGGTTTCTCAAGATTGCGCCGGATATAGTCGAGCAGCTCGTTGATTTTCTCATCACGCGTGTTGGTGGGTACCGGATGTTCGATAAACTGCGCCTGGCCGCCTTCACGGTAGGGAGGGACCACCATTCTGCGCGCAGCGTGGTTAGCCGCGCTGCTGCCGTAGCGTTCCCGCACGATATTCAGACAGCAGTCGATACCTGCAGCGGTACCGGCCGAGGTGATGAGGCGCTCGTCCGTGGTGTACAGGGCATTATTGTCCAGATGCACGAGAGGAAAACGCTTTCTGAAATCCTGCTCAAACTCCCAGTGGGTCGCCGCACGACGGTTGTCGAGCAGCCCGGCATAGGCCAGTACGTAGGCCCCCAGACACAATCCCACCACTTCGGCACCACGCGCCCACGCATCCCTCAGTTCGGCGAGGAGGCGCTCATCGGGCTTTTCTTCAGGATGGCTCCAGTACGGGATGACGATGATGTCGGCGGTGCGCAGCGGTTCAAGGCCATGCGGGACATTAATGGTAAAGCCCATGTCGGAACGGACCTGACCTGGCGCGTCGGCGCAGACGCTGACGCTGAACAGCCCGGGCTCGACGGCCTGGGCGAAAATCATGAAGGGAATGGAGAAATGGAAAGGGCTAACACCTGGTGTGGCAACCACGGCGACGGATAATGATGACATGGCGGTCCTCAGCGTCAGTCTGCCGGGACAGAGGGCGGCCCCGGCAGGTTCAGTATTATCAGAAGGTGAGGGTATCACCATCTTCAGGGATAAGAACCTTCTGCTCAACGCCGGTCTGCTGCGTGTACTCGCCCAGGGCCTGGCGGGTCAGCAGACAGTAAATAATGGCTTCCGTATGTGATGCCACAACCGTTGTCTCAGGCAGGGCCTGAAGCGTGCGCAGCGTGTCACGGGCGCCCATGATAATCGGGCCATAGTCGTCAATATGCGCGTCGCCGGTATTGAGAACCACCACCTCAGGCTTAAAGCGCTGAAGGGTTTTCAGGTACGGCTTCACCCAGACGGTGTCACCGGCGATATACAGCGTTTTCTCATCATGATGGGTAAACACCAAACCACAGGCATCGCCCAGACCTTCAGCCAGGTGTGGAACCGCGTACGCTTCGTTGCTGCCGTGCTGGCCTTCGACCTTATGGATGGTCAGACCGTGGGTGAACACGTTGTCATCCTGCAGTACGCGAACGTTGGTGAAACCCTGAGATCGGATCAGCCCGGCGTCAGCTTCGTGCTGGGCGTAGATCAGCTTGTTTGAAGGAATCTGCTTCTGCGCGGCCTCATCCCAGTGGTCCATATGAGTATGGGTCACGATGACGATATCAGCATTGACCAGCGCTTCTGTCGCGATCGGTAATGCGGTCATCGGGTTACGAATATGCGAACGCGCCGTTCCGGCAAAGCCGTCCCAGGCATCCTTTTCAGCAAGCATCGGATCGATGAGGAAAGTGGTGCCGGCATACTCAATAAAAAGGGTGGCGTTTCGTACTTGTGTCAGTTTCATAATAATCCTGTTCGGTAATGGCTGGCACCGCAGTGCCTTCAAGACTTCAGTGACAGCAGTATAGGGAGGTGTGTCAGCAGAGGTGAGAGGCCTGCGGGACAAGGTACGATGAAATCAGGACAAATCATGTTTCAAGGATTAGGTCTTTTCTGTACCGAGCTTCAGAGGTAGGTTTACTTTAACTGAATAGCTTTATGCGCACTTGAGGGTACCAACTTCAATGCGCACACATTTAGATTTACAGCTAAAAGTAATGTCTGCTTTTCACTCAAAGCGGATCGTAAAACGGACGCTGGTTTTTTCCCTCCCTTTAAAGCCCACGCGTTTAACGCTTCCCTCAATCCTGCGAACGGGTGAACACAACAGATCCAGCATTGTCTTTTTTCGGATCTTCGCAGAAAAATACAGAAGAAAACCTATGCTCTACATATCCATGTGTCCGGCATCTGCAAAGATAAGGCATGTTTATGCCATCAACATATGCCAACCCTATACATCCATTCGGCGTCGACCTATACTTGGCATAGGTGTAGAGGCCGGTCGGCCAGGAGAAAACCATGAGAACCGTATCGATATTTAAAAACGGCAATAACCGCGCAATCCGTCTGCCCCGCGATCTGGATTTTGAGGGGGTGAGCGAGCTCGAGATCGTCCGGGAAGGGGACAGCATCATCCTGCGCCCCGTCCGCCCGACCTGGGGCTCGTTCTCTGAGGTCGAAAAAGCCGACCCGGACTTTATGGCTGAGCGTGAGGACGTTGTCGCCGACGAAGGACGATTTGACCTGTGAACAAAACCTATATGCTAGACACCTGTATCTGCTCGTTCATCATGCGCGAGCAGCCGGAAGCGGTGCTGAAGCGCCTGGAGCAGGCGGTGCTGCGCAACCAGCGCATCGTTGTCTCGGCCATTACCTATTCAGAGATGCGCTTCGGTGCCACCGGCCCGAAGGCCTCCCCTCGCCATATTCAGTTGGTCGATGCGTTTTGCGCGCGCCTGGATGCCATCCTGCCTTGGGACCGGGCCGCGGTGGATGCCACCACTGAAATTAAGGTCGCGCTGCGCCTCGCCGGGACGCCGATCGGACCGAACGATACGGCGATTGCCGGGCACGCAATCGCGGCCGGCGCCGTGTTGGTCACCAATAATACGCGGGAATTTGAACGGGTACCGGGCCTGGTACTGGAAGACTGGGTGAAATATAACAACAATGAAAAGATTTAAATATGAGTGAACTGAAAATTGATAACCCGGCACTTCGGCTGCTCGACATTCTTGATTAAGGGAAGCGTCACCAGAGCACAGCTTCCTGCCGTGAGTCTGGAAAGCGCTGCTGCTGACACAGAATCTGTCAGAGCATCTGCTGCTTTCACGGCTGGCGCGGGTCATGGAACTTCCGGAGCGAATAGTGCAGAAGATCATAAAAGATTTATAAACACCATTCCGAACGGTACGAGAAGCAATTTAGCTGAGCAACGCAATAACTCAAACCCGAAACGTGCCAGCAGAAAATGCTGAAAAAAGTGGCGGTGGTGGCGAAATCTGACCATGAGTACCAGGCTTAGTCTGCCCATTTATCGGGTCAGGACAACCACCTTCGCCGTTGTGCGAAGCTTACGGGAGTATAAAGATGACTGATATTGCGCAGTTGCTTGGCAAAGACGCCGACACGCTTTTACAACACCGTTGCACCACCATTGCGGCGGACCAGCTCTATCTACCGGGTGAAGATTACGTGACCCGGGTGATGATGGATAACAATCGCCCGCCAGCGGTGCTGCGTAACATGCAGACGCTGTATAACACCGGGCGGCTCGCCAAAACGGGCTATCTGTCTATTCTGCCCGTGGACCAGGGTATTGAGCACTCGGCCGGGGCATCGTTCGCCGCCAATCCGCTCTACTTTGATCCGAAGAACATTGTTGAGCTGGCCATCGAGGCGGGCTGTAACTGCGTAGCATCGACTTATGGGGTGCTGGCGTCGGTCTCACGTCGCTATGCGCACCGTATCCCGTTCCTCGTCAAACTGAACCACAACGAAACCCTGAGTTACCCCACCGAATATGACCAGACGCTGTACGCCAGCGTAGACCAGGCGTTTAATATGGGCGCGGTTGCCGTTGGCGCGACCATCTACTTCGGTTCTGAACAGTCGCGTCGCCAGATTGAAGAGATCTCCGCAGCCTTCGAACGCGCGCATGAGCTGGGCCTGGTCACCGTGTTGTGGGCCTATCTGCGCAATTCGGCGTTTAAAAAAGACGGCGTCGATTACCACGTCTCGGCGGATCTGACCGGGCAAGCCAACCACATTGCTGCCACCATAGGTGCGGACATTGTGAAGCAGAAAATGGCGGAAAATAACGGCGGCTATAATGCAGTAAACTTCGGTTATACCGATGAGTAGGTCTACAGCAAACAGACCAGAGAGAATCCTATCGATCTGGTGCGCTACCAACTGGCTAACTGCTACATGGG
>DFPL01000122.1 GCA_002377245.1 Enterobacteriaceae bacterium UBA3516 | reverse complement strand
CAGAACTGCTCGGTTTTGCCGATCGCCCGGTCATCAAAACGTGCGCCCATAACAATCAATAAATCAGACTCTTGCAAAATAAAGTTGGTGCTGCGCGCGCCGTGCATCCCCAACATGCCCAGAGACAGGGGATGCGCTTTTGGCAATACGCCCAGCGCCATCAGCGTCATGGTGGTCGGCAGGTTGGCTTTTTCTGCAAGCTGACGAACGGCTTCTGCCGCATTAATCACCCCGCCGCCCAGGTAGAGTACCGGACGTTTTGCCGCGTTGATCATCGCCGCCGCGTCCTGCACGCTTTGCGGTTCGAACGCCGGGGCTGGCGCTTTATCGCCCGGCTCTGGCAACTCGCTCAGTTCGATAGTGGCGGTCTGAACATCTTTAGGAATATCTATCCACACCGGGCCTGGACGACCGGACTGCGCAATGCGGAAGGCGTCACTCACAACCTGCGGAAGCTCGGTGATGTCGCGAACCAGATAATTGTGCTTGGTGATGGGGATAGAAATACCGTAAGTGTCGACCTCCTGGAACGCGTCAGTGCCAATCATCGAAGCCGGAACCTGGCCGGTGATGCAAATCAGCGGGATGGAGTCGAGCCGCGCATCAGCGATGGCGGTCACCAGGTTAGTGGCACCCGGCCCGCTACAGGCAATACAGACGCCCGGTTTGCCCTGGGTACGCGCCATACCCTGCGCAATAAAGCCGGCACCTTGTTCATGGCGCGCCAGCACGTGACGGATTTGGGTGCTCTGACTTAATGCATCGTATAACGGGAGAACCGTGCCGCCAGGAATACCCGTTACCGTGGTAATGCCCTGGCGTTCCAGTAAATGAACGATCAGCTGTGCGCCGGTGTAGCGTGTTGTTGTGCCCGAACTTGCCATGCTCCAGTCCTTTTTCTTCTGGGCCGACTTTCCGGGCTGGTTAAAACAGAAAACCCCGCCCGGTTTGCGCCGGCGGGGTTTTGGAATCGTGTGTTGTTCCAGTCCCTACGGCGCGTTGCCGACGACCACCACCACACGCACGACGACCACCGCGGCGTTGTGCGCGGTTTTTAGTAGGTTCATCGTCATAGTGGAAGCGTTCATTTAGGAACTCGTGTTTGAATGAGTTAACAGGATTTATACAACCACAGGAAATCTTTTTGAACAACCGGTTTTTAGGGCTCAAAAAGAAAGTGGGTTATTGATCACATTTCCCTGGCCGGTGTCTGAAAACAAAAAACCCCGCCGGAGCGAGGTTTTAAGCCAGAGTATTGCGGGTGGTAGCCGCAAAGCACACTGTGTTACGTCAACAGTGAAACTATACGATTAATTCACCCTGTACGCAATTTCAGCACACAATTCAGGCAGTCTGAGTATGTGACAAGATATAAATTTCGTCCAGAAATAACTGTAAATATATACAGTGATTATTTATACTGATTCTGCTTTTCACAGTGTGAATAAGGGGCCGCGTTGATACTGGCGCATATCAAGTCCTGACTGAAACGGGTGGTGCCGTCAGTGCCTTAACCCCTTGAGAGCACACTGTGTTACGCCAACAAAACGGCTGGTTACAGGCAGCGGAAAGGTACGCCAGCCGGTCGTGCTCCTTTTGCCGAAAGGAGAAGCGTATGAGCAATACGGATATGGTTGTTCTTATCCTTAAACTCATTGTTGCTTTGTTGCAACTGCTTGATGCGGTCCTGAAATTTTTGCAGTAGTTCAGGTTCAAGTCGCACCAAAGGGGGGCGGGAAACCGTCCCCCTTTAATAACCCTCATCAGCACAGGAAACCCTGGCCGATACCAAAATTCGTGTTACATTTTTATGACATTCACCGCGAATTTCTGCTTATGACCCTCTCGGTTTTTTGTATTTTACTGTTCGCCGCCCTGCTGCATGCCAGCTGGAACGCCATCGTTAAAGCGGGCAGCGACAAGCTCTACTCCGCCATTAGCGTAAGTGGGACTGCCGCCGCCATGGCACTGGTTATTTTACCGTTCTCGCCGCAGCCTGCGCTTGCCAGCGTGCCTTACCTGGCCATCTCCTGTGCTTTACAGGTGGTCTATACCGTTCTGGTCGCCAAAACCTACCAGGTCTCTGATATGAGTCAGACCTATCCGCTGATGCGCGGAACAGCCCCGCTGTTGGTGGCGATGATCAGCGTGATATTTCTCGGCGATGCTTTGTCCACTCTGGCCTGGGGAGGCATTGGCGTTATCTGCTTGTCCATTCTCGGCATGGCCTGTAACGGGCGAAACAGCTCCCGAAAGGGGATCTGGCTGGCGCTGTTAAATTCCTGCTTCATCGCCGGTTATACGCTGGTCGATGGTACCGGGGTGCGGCTTTCCGGCACCGCGCTGGGTTACACCCTCTGGACGTTCTTCCTGAACGGTTTTTGCTTACTGCTTTGGGCAATGCTGATGCGCAGGCAGGAGGTCTCACGCTACCTGCTTACGCACTGGAAAAAGGGCGTGCCGGGCGGCATTGGCACTATGGGTTCCTACGGGCTGGCGCTCTGGGCAATGACGCAGGCCCCGCTGGCCGTGGTGGCCGCGCTACGTGAAACCTCGATTCTGTTCGGCGCTTTTATCGCCTTCGTCCTCTTGAAAGAGAAAGTCTCCGGCCTGCGTATTTTTGCCGCCTGTGGCATTGCGCTGGGGGCAATTCTGCTGCGTCTCTCGTAATCTCAGACTGGCAACAAATCTTGCCGGACATCGTTTATAAAACCTGCCTGTCTTGTGCGGCATTAAATGGCCGCCCTGCTTGCCTTGTCACATTGCCGTGGTAGATTCCTCTCGCATTTCACGGTTATGGCAGCAGCCTGTCCTTTGATATCTACTTTTTACGATGCAATCAACGAATGAAAAGAGAACGTAACGTCAGTTTGCTTCTGATGCTGGTCCTGCTGGTGGCGGTTGGGCAGATGACGCAGACCATTTATATCCCGGCGATTGCCGGTATGGCGCAGGATCTGCACGTGCGCGAGGGGGCAGTACAAAGTGTGATGGCCGCTTACCTGCTTACCTACGGCGTCTCACAACTGTTTTATGGTCCACTCGCCGATCGCGCGGGGCGGCGACCGGCAATCCTGTTTGGCCTGAGCCTGTTTATGCTGGCCACCCTGGTCGCACTGTTTACGCAGAGCCTGACGGTGCTGATTGTCGCGAGTGCTTTTCAGGGAATGGGGACTGGCGTCGGTGGCGTCATGGCGCGCACACTGCCACGAGATCTCTACTCTGGCACCGAGTTGCGTCACGCGAATAGCCTGTTGAATATGGGCATTTTGATAAGTCCGCTGCTGGCACCGCTGATCGGCGGGTTGTTGACCACGGCGTGGAACTGGCGTGCCTGTTACCTCTTTTTACTGGTGCTCTGCGCGGGTGTCACCTGGAGCATGGCGCGCTGGATGCCGGAAACCCGCCCCACGGGCACCTTGAATATGCGCCTCATCACCCGCTACAAAACCCTGCTCGGTAACGGCATGTTTAGCGGCTATTTGTTGATGCTGATTGGCGGGCTGGCGGGTATTGCAGTGTTCGAAGCCTGTTCAGGGGTGCTGATGGGCTCGGTGCTGGGGCTTTCCAGCATGGCGGTCAGCATTCTGTTTATTCTGCCCATTCCGGCGGCCTTTTTTGGCGCCTGGTTTGCTGGTCGGCAAAACAAGCGCTTCTCAACGCTGATGTGGCAGGCCGTCGGCAGTTGCCTGCTGGCAGGCGTGATGATGTGGATACCCGGCTGGCTTGGGGTGATGAATCTCTGGACGTTACTGCTGCCCGCTGCCCTGTTCTTCTTTGGCGCAGGCATGCTGTTTCCACTGGCCACCAGCGGCGCCATGGAGCCGTTTCCCTTTCTTGCGGGTACGGCAGGTGCGCTGGTCGGGGGGCTGCAAAATATGGGTTCCGGCGGGCTGGCCTGGCTTTCTGCAAAACTGCCGCAGACCAGCCAGTTTAGTCTCGGGATGCTGATGACGCTCGCGGGGCTGCTGATTCTGCTGAGCTGGTTGCCGCTGGCGATGCGCCAGGGGCAACATGAGCAGACTGTCTAGTATTACGATGGCCCGGCCTCGCGTCGGGCGTGTCGCATTCAGGCGAAATCATCAGCTTCAGTAAGGGCTCGGTGGTCGGACGCCAGTCCCCTTCTTCCCCATCATAAAATTGCGTATCGGCGTTGATGGCATAGGGAATTTGTGCCCTGTTCAGCTCACATGCCATAAAGGTCGCGAAGGCGATTTGCGATTCAACGGGGGCATTTTTTATGGTCTCACCCACCGACCAGCCGCCCACCCAACTAACATGCCCGGTTTTCTGCTGCCAGCGCACTGCCGTGTTGATGCGCGTTCGGATGGCCGCTTTCTCAGCTGCCGTACCGGACGTCCACGGATATTTGCCGTTATTCTTCAGCGGCCCCCAGGGGAAAATATGCCACTCAGCCAGCAGGTAGTTCTGGCTGTGCGGGGGCAGTTTTAAGGTGTTGAGCTCTTCAGGTGCCGCACGCAGTCGCGGGGCAATGAAAATCATGCGTTGAGCGTTAATCTCATGCACCGTTCTGATGATGTTTTCATACGCCCGATTCAGCCCCGCCTGGTCACGGTTAAGCTTATCCGCCGGATCGTAAATCAGATCAAAGCCCAACTGCGGGTGTTCGGCACCAAAATATGTGGCAAGCGTCTTCCACCATGCCACCAGTTGGGCTTCATTTTTCACATTGGGATCGGCTTTAAAGGCATCGGCCTGGTAGGAAATAATGGGGATGAGGCCATTTTGCTCGCAGGCTTCCACCAGTTTACGCAGGTGAATAAGCCGGGCTTCGGTCAGCGTATCCGCAACACGAATGCGCACATGGCGAATACCTTCCGCGTAGAAGTCACGCGCCACCAGCGGATCAAACTCCCGGATACCCCGATCGGTCCGCGCCCAGTCGACGTCCAGACCGACCCCCAGCTCACGGGCATAGCGCGCCGCGGTAAGTGGCGAATCGGCAGCAAACGCAGGGGCCACTGCCAGGAGCAGCGCCACAGCTAACAGAGGTTTTAACACGATTGACCTTGCCAAAATCGGTGGTGATTACATGTATTTAGCATGCTTTATGGCCTGAGTTGTAGTGCGAAAAAGTAATAATTCGCTGCCAAATAGCCAAATGTGAGGATAGCAGTCATCCCCCGGCCTTAACAGTAGCGTTCCGGGCAAAAATCGACGAAGGTAGGGTTTTCCCTTTTTATATAATCAACACCATGAATCACTTCGATATTCACAGCCTCATCACGCGTTTCCCGCTGATCGCCTCTCTGCAAAATTTACAGGAGACCGTCTGGTTTAACCCCGGCACCACGTCTCTGGCGCAGGGTTTACCGTATGTTGGCCTGACCGAGCAGGACGTCGATGCGGCCCATGCCCGGCTGGCCCGTTTTGCGCCTTATCTGGCGCAAGCCTTCCCGGAAACCACCGCCACCGGCGGAATGATTGAATCAGACGTAGTTCCCATTCCGGCCATGCAAAAAAGGCTGGAACAGGTGTACGGGCAACGTATCTGCGGTGAGGTGTTGCTGAAAAAAGACAGCCACCTGCCGATTTCCGGCTCCATCAAAGCCCGTGGTGGTATTTATGAAGTGCTGACGCATGCGGAAAAACTGGCGCTGGAAGCAGGACTGCTCAGCACACAGGATGACTACAGCGTGCTGCTCTCCCCTGCATGCAAACAGTTCTTTAGCCAGTACAGCATTGCCGTTGGGTCGACCGGTAATCTGGGGCTGTCGATCGGCATCATAAGTGCCTGTATTGGCTTTAAGGTGACGGTGCATATGTCCGCCGACGCCCGTGCGTGGAAAAAGGCCAAACTGCGCAGCCACGGCGTGA
>DFPL01000014.1 GCA_002377245.1 Enterobacteriaceae bacterium UBA3516 | reverse complement strand
CCCGGGAGCCCCTGTCCCCAGGTCTGTGGCTTTCAACCCCCCTGGCACGTTCACGGGTTTTTGCGTGAAAGAAAAGCAAAGAACACAAGGTGAACGGAATGGCCATCAGAGCCGCATGCACCCCCTCACCCTAACCCTCTCCCTCAAGGGAGAGGGGCCCGCTCGTGCACGCATTTTTTCTGGGGATCTCTCAGCCCTTGAGGGAGAGGGCAGGGATGAGGGTGAGACCCAAGGGCGATGTTAAACCCTTTACCCCTTCAGCAGTGACAGCACCAGTTCCGGCGTGCTGTTCGCCTTCACCAGCATTTCGGCACTGGCCTGTTGCAACAGTTGCGCACGCGTCATGGCCGACACTTCGGTCGCATAATCGGCGTCTTCAATACGTGAACGGCTGGAGGCGATGGCGCCGGTGGCGCTGTCCTGGAGGTTTTGCACCGATTCAAGGCGGTTCGCCACGGCACCCAACTGCGTGCGGCGGGTGTCGATCCGGTTGATAGCGCGGTCGAGCGTGGCCAGTGGATCATTCGGGTTGCGCAGGCGAATCCCTGAACCCACTTCTGAAATGTTCATCACCGTGTGGTTGGTGGCGGTATCGGTACTGGAGGACATGCTGGGGGTGTAGTAGATCTGCACATCGCCCACGCCGTTGAGCGTTTTCAGCAAATACGGGTTGGTCGGCGTATTGCGAACCACCAGGGTGGCGGTCTTCGATGTGCCGCTGCCGGGCAGATCCATATAGTAGTTACCGTCGCTGTCCAGGCGCAGCACGTCGTTAAAGGTCTTGCCTTCGGCGTCAGTGTAATTGACCTGCACTTTTGCCGGGTCGAGCGTCACGTACGAGGTGCCGCTGACGCTGGTAACGGGCGTAAAGCTGTTTGCCAGGGTGGTGCTGGTGGCTGTTACGCTTAACGAGGTCGTGGTGCCGTTCGAGGTGGCGGTAAACCTGGCCGGGTAGTACTGCAAATTGCCGCCGTTGTTCACTTCCATCACGTACTGGCTGCCGGACTTCATCAGCCTGCCCGCTACCGTGTTGCCATTGGCATCGGTAAAGGTCGAGGGCACCGTGCTGCTGTCCACCGCAGGGGTAGTCGTGACGTTGGTGGGCAGGGTGGTAAATTCGAAATCTTCTTTGCCGGTCGCGCTGGTCATCTGCGCCGTTACCGCGCCGGATGGCCCAAAGGTCAGGCTCGCGGGGAAGTAAGTATCACCCTGCTGAATATAATACTGGCCGTTATCCTGAGTAAGCGTGCTGCCACTGACCGCCGCGCCGTTGGTGTCGAACACATTAAGGGTGGTAATGGCGCGAGAAGGGATCTGACCCGCAGCGCTATAGGCTGCCGTGCCGCTGGTCTCGCTGACTGCAATAGCTCCGGTTCCTGTCTGGGTGTCCCAGCTTGCAGAGTAGTTCGCCCGGTAATAGGCCGGTTTGCCGTTCGCATCATTGCCCTGAATGTAATACAGATTATCCGTGCCCCTGACCAGCTGCGGAGACGTTAACGTGGTGGCATAGCTCACGCTAATGGCGGGATTGCTGAGCGACATCGCGCTGGCACTGCCCACGTAATTGTTAACATCAGACACGGAGCCGCTGAGGCCGCTGATAATCAGGTCTTTCAGCCCCAGCTCATCCACGCTGAAGCCGGGGGAAGATAAGTCGAGGTCGATTTTCTCGTTGTCGTGCGTCCCGACCTGAAACCCCATCTTGCCCGCGCTGCCGTCCAGCAGATGAATGCCGTTGAAGTTAGAGGTGGAATTAAGCTGATCGATGGCTTTCAGGTTGAGGTTAATCTCCGCCTGAATGGCATCTGAATCTTCCTGCGAGTTAATGCCGTTCAGCCCCTGCACCGCCAGTTCACGGATGCGCTGCAGGCGGTTGTTGATTTCATCGAGTGCACTTTCTGCCGTCTCCACCATTGAGAGCCCATCACCCGCATTGCGCTTCGCCTGCGCCAGCCCGCTTTGTTGACTGGCGAGACGGTTGGCAATCGCCTGCCCGGCCGCGTTGTCACTGGCGCTGTTGATACGCAGACCGGAACCCAGGCGACGGATAGACGCATCCAGTTCAGATTTGCTCTTAGCCGCCTGATTCTGGGTGTTTAGCGATGAAAGGTTAGTTTTGAGACTGATCATTAGCCTGCTCACGAAGAAATCCCTGGTATGAGTTATCGGCATCGCCCTGCTTTCTTTAGGGCAATAATTTTACTTAAGCGAACCTTATGTGATTGCAAAGAAGATTAGGCTGATGGAGCGAAGATATTCATCGATTAGCGACATTTCATATCGCCATTAATAAACTTAGTGGGATTAACATAATGAAAATGGTCTGACCTACAAAAAAAGGTAGGGCGGAAAGGCAGCGACCAATGTGTGGGGTTTGTCACTCCCCCCGGAGAAATCGTTGCGGGCATATTCTTCGAAATGCATCCAAAAACAGAGGATAATTGGCGTTTTGCTTTTCTTGACTGCTGGAATAATGGTGCGGTTATGACTGAAAGCTTCGCCGCTGCCCGGCGAGGACTTCGGCGCTCATCTTCCAAAAAGAGAATTGACGATTGAACACTCCAGCGTCAGCCGATACGTTGCCCGCGTCCGAAGCAACGTTCCCTCCAGCGGCCCATTTTTTCGGACTCGCCCCTTTTCTGCGTATGAGCATTGCCGGCATTGATTTCACTGCCCATACCCAGGAGATGATTGCGAAGGCGCAGGATAACCCTGACGACGCCATGCTGTGGATGAACCTGTCCACGGCGATGATGAGCCTCAAGCACGAAGAGCTCGGGCTGACCATTCAGGATCAGGCGCTGGCGCAACAGCGCATTTACCTGCGCCCTGCCGCTATCCAGCCTGCAAAGCTGCGTTTGCTGATGCTGGTGGTGCCGGGCAACCTCTCCGCCAACGTGCCGCTGGACTGCCTGCTGGAAAACAGCGACGTCGACCTCATTTACTACTTCGTTGACCCGCACGGCGCAGAGCCGCTGGCCTGGGCGATCCCTGAGCACGACCTGACCATGGTGGCCATCGGTGCCAGCGACGACACCCGCGAGCTGATCGTTCGCCTGGAGCACAAACTCACCGACTGGCCGACGCCGGTGATTAACGCGCCGCAGTATGTGTTCTCGTCTGAGCGCAACACCGCCAGCCTGCTGCTGCAAAACGTGCCGGGCCTGCAAATCAGCCCGGCGCTGCACATCACCCGCACCGAGCTGGACGAGGTCGCCGTCGGCAACCTGATGCTGTCGGACGTGGTGGCGGGGCATCAGTTCCCCATCATCCTGCGCCCGGTGGGCACCCACGGCGGGCACGGTCTGCAAAAGCTCGACACCCCGGCGGAAGTGGCAATCTATCTGGCTGAGATGAACGAGACGGTGTTCTTCCTCTCGCAATTCATTGATTACAGCGGCGATGACGGCCAGTTCCGTAAGTACCGCGTGGTGCTGATTGATGGCAAGCCGTACGCCTGCCACATGGGCATTTCATCCCACTGGATGATTCACTACGTCAATGCGGGCATGTACGAAGACGCGGCTAAACGTGCGGAAGAGGCGGTGTTCCTTAACAACTTCGCCGAGTTTGCTGAGCGTCATAAAGCCGCGCTGGACGCCATTTACCAGCGTACCGGCCTCGATTACCTCGGTATTGATTGTGCAGAAACCAAAGACGGGCAGTTCCTGGTTTTTGAAATCGATCCGGCCATGGTTATTCACGCAATGGATGACGACGTTCTGTTCCCCAACAAACAGATCCCGATGCGTAAAGTGACCGATGCATTTCGTAACCTGCTGCTTGCGCGGGTTAACTCTTAATTCACATGTTATTGAGTACTCTGGAAAAATTATGTCATTAAATCCAAAGAACGCCCTTAACTTCTCCGGTGGGCCTGGTGCGCTGCCGGAAGTGGTTTTGAACCAGGTTCAGCAGTCGATCATCAACGTGCCGGAAGTGGGTCTGTCGATCCTCGGCATCAGCCACCGTTCCGAGTGGTTTGAAAACGTGGTGCGTGAAACAGAAAACAACATTCGCACGCTGCTTAACCTGCCGGATGATTTCCACATCCTGTTCCTGCAAGGGGGCGCGACCCAGCAGTTCTCCCAGGTGCCAATGACCATGCTGCGCGGTAAAAAGCACGCGGCGGAGTACCTGGACACCGGTTACTGGAGCCGTAAAGTGGTGACCGAAGCCATGCGCGAAGGCCCGGTGAAAGTGGTCTGGAGCGGTGAGAGCGACGGTTATCGTCGTCTGCCGAACGACGGCGAAGTGACCTTCTCCCCGGACGCGCCATACATTCACTATGTCTCCAACGAGACGGTGGAAGGCCTGCAATTTAACCGCGTGCTGGGCCATGACCACGTGCCGCGCGTGTGCGACATGTCTTCTGACTTCCTCTCCAAACCGTGCGAAGCGGATAAGTTCTCGCTGATTTATGCCCACGCGCAGAAGAACATCGGCCCGGCAGGCGTGACCATCGTGCTTATCCGCGACAGCGTGGTACAGGCGGGCACCAAAGAGCTGCCTGCGTTCCTCGACTACCGTCGCCAGATTGAAGCGCACTCTAACCTCAACACCCCGCCGGTTTTCGCCATTTACGTGGTGCTGCTGGTGACCCGTTGGTTGCTCAACGATGTGGGCGGCGTGGAAAAAATGGGTGAAATCAACCGCGTGAAAGCTGACCTGCTGTACAGCATTCTCGACAACAGCGACGATTTCTATCACTCCTGGGCCGCACCGGAGCACCGTTCCGATATGAACGTGGCGTTCACCCTGCCGACCAAAGAGATTGAAGCCGCGTTCTTCGAAGAGACCCGCGCGGCAGATTTCTCCGGCCTTGAAGGCCACCGCGCCATCGGCGGCGTGCGCGCATCAATCTATAATGCCCTGAGCGTAACGGCAGTTGAGAAACTCGCCGACTTTATGCAGGACTTCCAGCGTCGCCACCGCAAATAAGTGGCAGCGGTAGCACGACAGGACAGGGACGTTCTGTTGAAACCGGAGGCGAGTGCTAAAGGTTTGTCGCTTTTGTAGGTCGGATAAGCGTAGCGCCATCCGACGCTTTCCGATTGTTCGATAAACCGACCGACCGGGCCTCAATGCCGAAAGATGTGTGTAGGTCGGATAAGCGTAGCGCCATCCGACAATTCATCAGCACGAACGTTTAAGGATTACCTGCACGTTGCCAGGTTTTACGTTGGCTGGGTTTGTGTCATCGCGAATTCTCGCACCGTTACCAGAAACTTATGCGCCGTTGTTTCCCATAACTCAGGCGAAAAATCAAAGCTATAGCGCTCTTCAAATTCCTCATCCAATCTGCCTTTATAAAGCATAATAAAATCTTTAACCAGGATATTAGAGCACTCATCGAACTTACTTTTCATTGGCTATTATCAGAATCAGTCGATGCGATGTGGAATGTTGCCATGTGCAGTTTAAAGCCATATCCTTGTAGTCTGGTATAACTATTAATCGGTGCCTAAATGTCTGTTTCTAAAAAGGAAGAAGGTTTGAATTCTTTGCTGAGAGAGCTTGTTTCATTACCGAAAGAGACTGAGTGGGCCGAGTTTAAGCATAATGCAATAAAACCAGAAGAACTTGGAGAATATATCTCGGCGCTGGCAAATTCTGCTGTTTTGCTTGGAAAGCCAACAGCCTATATGGTATGGGGCATTGACGATGAGACTCATTCTATAATCGGTACGGATTTCAAACCTTCTCTGGCTAAACATAAACAGCAGGAGTTGGAAAACTGGCTGTTGCAGGGTCTGGAACCAAAGATTGATTTCACATTCCATGAATTATCGTCACCTGATAATGATGCGGTTGTCATTCTGGAAATAAATGCAAATTGCCATACTCCAGTGCGTTTTTCTGGAACAGAATTTATTCGTATTGGTTCCTATAAAAAACCGTTGGGTAAACATCCAGAAAAAGAACGCGCGCTCTGGCGTGTCTTCGATCGGAAACCTTGGGAATATCGCGTAGCACGGGACAAGTGCTCTATCGATGAGGTATTGCAGTTAATCGACTATCCATCATTCTTCTCGCTCTTATCTCAACCGCTACCAGAAAACAAAAATTCTATAATGGATTACCTTGCAAAGGATTTTGTTGTTGAGAGAAATGATGCTGGCTCCTGGGATATTACAAATCTTGGTGCAATACTCTTTGCACGAGACTTAGATACCTTTAAAAATTTGTCCCGCAAAGCCATTCGTTTAATCCAGTACGATGCAAATAATCGTTTTAAAACGGTAAAAGAGTTACAAGGCCATAAAGGTTATGCAGTCGGTTTTGAAGGTTTGATTGATTATATCAATAACCTTTTGCCATCAAATGAAGTTATTGGTAAGGCTTTTCGCAGCGAAGTACGAATGTATCCTGAGCTGTCTATAAGAGAAGTTGTTGCCAACTCGCTGATTCACCAGGACTTCAACATTGGCGGGACAGGGCCAATGCTTGAGTTATTCGCCGACCGCATGGAAATTTCAAATCCCGGTATACCCTTAGTGGCTATTGATCGCCTTCTTGATTCTCCCCCGCGTAGCCGTAATGAAAGAATAGCGTCTCTCATGCGCAGGATGGGGATCTGCGAAGAGCGTGGAAGCGGCATTGATAAAGTTGTCATTGAAACTGAGATCTATCAGCTTCCCGCCCCTCAGTTTGAGGTTTATCAGGAGCATACGAAAGTCACTTTGTTTGCTCATCGCGATTTTAAGGAGATGGATAATGAGGAAAAAGTCAGAGCGACTTACCTTCATTGTGTATTGAAATATCTTGAAAAGGTTCCGATGAACAACACAACACTGCGGGAAAGATTTGGTGTTGATGAAAAAAACAGTGCGATGATTAGCAGTATCATCAAGGAAGCAATGAAAGGGGGTCG
>DFPL01000007.1 GCA_002377245.1 Enterobacteriaceae bacterium UBA3516 | reverse complement strand
GAAGACCTGATCTTCTTTAATACCGGTGAAGCAGGATTTGTGGAGCTGTCCGACCGTGTTACCTCAGGTTCTTCCCTGATGCCTCAGAAAAAAAACCCGGATGCGCTGGAGCTGATCCGCGGGAAATGTGGGCGCGTACAAGGGGCGTTGACCGGCATGATGATGACCCTGAAAGGTCTGCCGCTGGCCTACAACAAAGATATGCAGGAAGACAAAGAAGGGTTGTTCGATGCGCTCGACACCTGGCTCGACTGTTTGCATATGGCGGCACTGGTGCTGGATGGCATTCAGGTGAAGCGTCCACGTTGTCAGGAAGCCGCGCAACAGGGCTATGCTAACGCGACAGAGCTGGCGGATTACCTGGTGGCCAAAGGCGTTCCGTTCCGTGAAGCACACCATATTGTGGGCGAAGCGGTGGTTGAAGCTATTCGCCAGGGCAAACCGTTGGAAGATCTGGCGCTGGCAGATTTGCAGAAATTCAGTGCGGTTATCGCGGATGATGTCTATCCGATCCTGTCGCTGCAATCCTGCCTCGATAAGCGCGCCGCAAAAGGCGGTGTCTCTCCACAACAGGTCTCACAGGCGATTGCGGATGCGAAAGGGCGTTTAGTGTAATTATCAGTCGCCTGATGCCCTCACTCCGGCCCTCTGCTCACAGGCAGAGGGAGCAAAACAGCCTGACCTTGCGTTGGGCTTTTTTACGCAAAAAAAAGCGGACACTCAGGTCCGCAAAATGTTCACGTTGGCTTTAGTTATTCAGAGAGATAGAGGCAGTGGCATCAAGGGTAATGGTGACCGCTTCGTTTCTGGAGTTAATTATTGTACAGAAGGCTTGATAGGGATAATCGTTCATTGCTATTCTATCTATCGCCATGAACTATCGTGGCGACGGAGGATGAATAATGAATATTCGTGATCTTGAATATCTGGTGGCGTTAGCAGAACACCGCCATTTTCGCCGTGCAGCGGATTCCTGCCATGTCAGCCAGCCAACCCTGAGCGGGCAAATACGTAAACTGGAAGACGAGCTTGGCGTGATGCTTTTAGAGCGCACCAGCCGCAAAGTCCTGTTTACACAGGCCGGTCTGTTGCTGGTTGATCAGGCACGCACTGTGTTGCGTGAGGTCAAAGTGCTCAAGGAGATGGCAAGCCAGCAGGGGGAAGCGATGTCCGGCCCACTGCATATTGGTCTAATCCCCACCGTTGGACCTTACCTGCTGCCGCAAATTATTCCTTTGCTGCATCAGACGTTCCCGAAGCTGGAAATGTATTTGCACGAAGCGCAAACCCATCAATTACTGGCGCAGCTGGACAGCGGCAAACTCGATTGTGCCATTCTCGCGCTGGTGAAAGAAAGTGAAGCCTTTATTGAAGTACCGCTGTTTGATGAGCCAATGATGCTGGCAATTTATGCCGATCATCCATGGGCGAATCGTGACCGCGTACCGATGGCCGACCTGGCAGGTGAGAAATTGCTTATGCTGGAAGATGGGCACTGCCTGCGCGATCAGGCAATGGGCTTCTGCTTTGAAGCGGGTGCTGAAGAAGACACCCATTTCCGGGCAACCAGCCTTGAGACGCTGCGCAACATGGTGGCGGCAGGAAGCGGTATTACTTTGCTGCCTGCACTGTCCGTTCCGCGCGAACGTGAGCGTGATGGGGTGATTTATCTGCCCTGTATCAAGCCAGAACCCCGGCGTACCGTTGGGTTGGTTTATCGCCCGGGTTCCCCGCTGCGTAGCCGTTATGAACAGCTGGCAGAGGCCATCCGCAGTACGATGGATGGCCATTTCGACAGCGCGTTAAAACAGGCGGTTTAAACCGTTTAACGCGGCTACCCGATAGGCTTCCGCCATGGTCGGGTAGTTAAAGGTGGTGTTAACAAAGTACTCGATCGTGTTACCGCCGCCTTTCTGCTCCATTATCGCCTGGCCAATGTGAATGATTTCGGCCGCGCGCTCGCCAAAGCAATGAATACCTAGAATTTCTTTGGTTTCACGATGGAACAAGATTTTCAGCGTGCCCACACTCATCCCGACGATTTGCGCCCGCGCCAGGTGCTTAAATTGCGCCCGACCCACTTCATAAGGCACTTTCATCGCCGTCAATTGCTGCTCGGTTTTGCCCACCGAACTGATTTCAGGAATGGTGTAGATCCCGGTCGGAATATCTTCAATCAGATGCGCGGTGGCTTCCCCTTTCATCATCGCCTGGGCGGCGATCCGGCCCTGGTCATAGGCTGCAGAGGCCAGGCTCGGGTAACCAATGACGTCTCCCACTGCATAAACATGCTGCAGCGCGGTCTGGTACATGCTGTTGACCTTTAACTGCCCACGTCCGTCAGCATCCAGCCCGATGTTTTCCAGCTGCAGACTGTCGGTGTTGCCGGTGCGTCCGTTGGCGTAGAGGAGGCAATCTGCTTTCACTTTCTTACCGGATTTCAGGTGCATAATCACACCGTCGTCCATGCCTTCTATACGCTCATACTCTTCGTTATGGCGAATCACCACACCGCTGTTCCAGAAGTGATAGGAAAGGGAGTCCGACATCTCCTGATCGAGGAAGGCCAGCAGACGATCGCGGGTGTTGATCAGATCCACTTTGACGTTCATTCCTCTGAAGATCGATGCATATTCGCAGCCGATCACCCCCGCGCCGTAGATGATTACATGGCGGGGCTCATGATGCATATTGAGGATGGAGTCGCTGTCGTAAATGCGCGGATGCGCAAAATCGGTATCGGTCGGGTGGTAAGGGCGTGAACCGCAGGCAATGACGAATTTTTCCGCCGTTAAGGTTTCAATCGAACCGTCCGGGCACTCCAGGGCCAGCGTATGCGGGTCAACAAAATGCGCATTACCCTGCAGGATTTCACAGCGGTTACGCTCGTAAAAGCCCTGACGCATTTGCGTTTGCTGGTTAATCACGCTGTCTGCGTGATTCAGGATGTCGGCAAATGAGGAGCGAAGAATGCGGGTGTGGTCACTGTAAAGAGGGTTTTGATTGAATTCGATAATACGGCTGACAGCATGGCGAAGCGCTTTAGAAGGGATAGTACCCCAGTGGGTACATCCGCCGCCCACATTATGATAGCGCTCAATGACCGCTACCCGGGCACCCTGTTTAACCAGTCCCATAGCAGCACCTTCACCGCCTGGGCCTGAGCCTATAACTATTGCGTCGTAATCGTAGGAATGTGGCATGGTAAGGCTTACCTGTTCTTATACATAAAAGCAACATAATAGTAACATCAACGGCAGGATAACCCAATTATCGTTGTGCTTTTTTCGTGCGGGAAAGCAGAAAGACCTCGTAAACAATCATTCACAATCCAGTACAATCCGATTAGTTTTATTCTCTGGTATAGTGCCAGCAGGTCTGCGGAAGGATTCAAGCATCGTGATGGGCGTAAGAGCGCAACAAAAAGAGAGAACCCGGCGTTCGCTGGTTGAAGCAGCATTCAGTCAACTGAGTGCCGAGCGTAGTTTCGCCAGTCTGAGCCTGCGCGAGGTGGCGCGTGAAGCGGGTATAGCCCCTACGTCCTTTTATCGTCATTTCCGCGATGTGGATGAACTTGGCCTGACGATGGTTGATGAGAGCGGTTTGATGCTGCGCCAACTGATGCGTCAGGCGCGTCAGCGTATTGCGAAAGGTGGCAGTGTTATCCGCACGTCAGTCTCAACGTTCATGGAATTTATCGGCAATAACCCTAACGCTTTCCAGTTGTTGCTGCGAGAGCGCTCCGGTACATCTGCGGCGTTTCGTGCGGCAGTAGCGCGTGAAATCCAGCATTTTATTGCGGAACTTGCCGACTATCTTGAACTCGAAAACCATATGCCGCGAGCGTTCACCGAAGCGCAGGCTGAGGCGATGGTGACGATTGTATTCAGTGCTGGTGCCGAGGCGCTGGATGTGGGCATTGAACAACGCAGGCAATTAGAAGAGCGACTGGTCTTACAGCTGAGGATGATTTCCAAAGGCGCGTATTACTGGTATCGCCGCGAACAAGAAAAAATGGCGCATCAACCCGATGAGTGAAGGATGAGTAATGAAACAGACAGGTCAAGATAAAGGTACGTTGCTGCTGGCGTTGATCGCTGGCTTATCGATTAATGGCACCTTTGCAGCGATTTTCAGCTCCATCGTGCCTTTCTCCGTATTCCCTATTATTTCACTGGTGCTGACGGTTTACTGTCTGCATCAGCGTTATCAAAATCGCACCATGCCGGTGGGCTTGCCCGGCCTTGCCGCCGCCTGTTTTATTCTCGGCGTGCTGCTTTACAGTACCGTGGTTCGTGCGGAATATCCGGACATTGGCTCCAACTTCTTCCCGGCGGTGCTGTCGGTGATTCTGGTGTTCTGGATCGGTTTCCGCATGCGTAACCGCAATCAGGGGCTATAGGCCGGATAAGGCATTTATGCCGCCATCCGGCAACCAGTATTACTTCGCTGTTAACAGAACCCCGCACTCCATATGGTGCGTATAGGGGAACTGATCGAACAGGGCCAGACGTTCAATGTTGTGCGTCTGGCTTAGCGTTTCAAGATTCTTACACAACGTTTCCGGGTTGCAGGAAATATATAAAATCCGGGGATAAGCCTGCACCATCTTCTCGGTTTCGCTGTCCAGTCCACTGCGTGGCGGATCGACGAAAATCGTCTCACACTGGTAGCTCTGCAAATCAATGCCCTGCAGGCGGTTAAATTCACGAACACCATTCATGGCCTGAGTGAACTCTTCTGCCGACATACGGATAATCTGTACATTATCGATATGGTTTGCCGCAATGTTGTATTGCGCGGCGGCGACCGACGGCTTGGCAATTTCTGTCGCCAGAACGCGGTCGAAGTTACGGGCGAGTGCCAGCGAGAAGTTGCCATTACCGCAGTACAACTCCAGAAGATCCCCGGTTGACCCTTTTGTTGCACCCAGCGCCCACTCCAGCATCTGCACGTTCATGGCCGCATTGGGCTGTGTGAAGCTGTTTTCCACCTGACGGTAAATCATCTCTTTGCCGCCGACAGGCAGACGCTCGTCAATAAAGTCCTGGTCCAGCTCGATTTTGGTTTTGGTGGCACGGCCAATCAGATGCACATTCAGGTTTTGCGCACGCAGCGCATCACGCAGGCGGCTCGCCTCTTCACGCCATTCATCATCCAGTTTTTTATGGTAGAGCAAGGAAACAATCGCCTGATTACTCATGGTGGTCAGGTAATCAATCTGGAAGAGCTTGTGGCGCAGCGTTTTGTTCTCGCGCAGGTTCTCCATCAGCACGTTCATCAACTGATTAATCAGCTCGCTCGCGGCCGGAAAGCTGTCGACGCGGATGCGGCTTTTGGTCTGCTGATCGAAAATAATGTGGTAGAGGTCGTCGCCATCATGCCAGATGCGGAACTCGGCGCGCATACGATAGTGACTGACCGGCGAGCGGAACACCTCCGGCACGGGCGCGGAGAAGGGCGTCATCATCGACTGCAGACGCACGACTTTCTCGGCCAGTTGCGCTTCGTACTGTTCTGTTGGCAGGTGTTCGGGTGTCATCGTATTTCCTGAATGATTAAGAATAACGCGGGGATTGTAGGGATTGCTCAGGGGATGTCCAGCTTCAGATGTTTTTTCGATTCGTCTCATAGCAGTCTGGACATCTATATGTTTCTGAATGTAGCATCCCTGTTCCGGTCCTGTGAGTTAAAAGGGAATCCAGTGTGAATCTGGGGCTGACGCGCAGCGGTAAGGAAGGGTGGGATGATAGCGAAAGCAGACACTGCTTATACCCTAAATAATTTGAGTTGCAGGCAGGCGGCAACGCAGCGAGTCCCCAGGAGCTTACTGAAGTAAGTGACTGGGATGAGCGAGAAAAGCCAACGCACATGCAACTTGAAGTATGACGGGTAAATATAAAGTGGGAAGTCATCATCTTGTAGTACCCCCAAGCCCGAAGACCTGCCGGAGTTACGTCGCATTTGGTGCCATCGTCGCGAGCTACTGAGGGTACCTGCGGCATCCTTCTTATTATGTGGATGCTCACACAATGATTAAAAAAGCTTCGCTGCTGACGGCTCTCTCCGTCACGGCATTTTCTGGCTGGGCGCAGGACAGCAACCCAGACACTCTGGTAGTGACAGCAAATCGTTTTCAACAGCCTGCCAAAACGGTACTGGCACCCACGGAAGTCGTTACCCGTGAAGATATCGATCGCTGGCAGTCTCGTTCGTTAGTGGATGTGCTTCGCCGACTTCCTGGCGTTGATATTGCGCAAAACGGCGGCCTGGGTCAGACCGCTTCCGTTTATGTGCGTGGCACAGAAGCGAAACACCTTCTGCTGCTGATTGATGGCGTGCCGGTCGCGCGCTCGGGTATTTCTAACGATCCTGAGCTCAACCAAATTCCCCTCTCTTTAGTACAACGCGTTGAATACATCCGTGGCCCACGCTCGACCGTTTACGGTTCCGGCGCAATCGGCGGTGTGGTTAACGTCATCACCCAGACCGGTAGCGAGCAATCGCAGATTAACGCCAGTGTCGGTTCGAAAGGCTACCAGACGTTGGATGGCACGGTCCGCCAACGTTTTGGCGACACTGTCGCCACTGCTGCAGGTTCTTACACCAGTACACGTGGGTTTAACGTGCAGCCTGACTCGTCATGGGATCATGATGCCGACCGTGACGGTTATCGTAATAAAACCTTCTGGGGAAGCCTGCAGCATAAGTTCAACGAGAACATTGACGGTTTCTTCCGCGGGTACAGCTTCAGCAATAATGTGGACTATGACCTGGGGAGCCCGCCATTTCTGCCGGAGTACAGTGCAGATGAACGTCAGTTGTATAGTCAGGGCTGGGATACCGGGCTGAGCTTTAACCAGGGGATCTACTCGTCCCAGCTGGTGGCGAGCTACCAGAAAAGCAAAGACTATAACTACAGCAGCATCTATGGTCGTTATGAAGACGGCACCACGCTGGATGACATGGAGCAGCGTTATATTCAGTGGGCGAATAATGTTGCAGTCGGTCATGGTTCGGTGAGCGCGGGCGCAGACTGGAAGCAGGAGCGTCTGGTGTCTTCTAATAAAACCTCCCGTGAAGCCTACGACCGTGATAACACCGGGCTCTACTTGTCTGGCCTGCAGCAGTTCGGCGACGTCACGCTGGAGGCCTCTGGCCGTGAGGACAAAGACGAGGAGTTCGGCTGGCACGGCACCTGGCAGACGGCTGCCGGTTGGGAGTTCGTTAAAGATTACCGTCTGACCGTTTCCTACGGCACAGGATTCCTGGCACCGTCTCTCGGTCAACAGTTTGGTGCGAAGCGTTTTAATATTGCTTCCAACCCGGATCTGAAGCCGGAAGAGTCTAAGCAATGGGAAGCGGGTGTTGAAGGGCTGACTGGACCGCTCGACTGGCGCCTGTCTGCTTATCGCTATGAGATTGATAATCTCATTACCTACAGCGACACGGCGTATTACAACATCAACTCGGCAACCATTAAGGGCGTAGAGTGGACGGGCAGTGTGGATACGGGCATCTTCTCGCACCGCGTTACGCTGCAATATATTGACCCGCGTGATGATGAAACGAACGAAGTACTGCCGCGTCGTGCGAAGCGCCAGGCCAAGTATCAGCTTGACTGGGCGGTCTTCGATGTGGACATGAATCTCGCCTGGGAATATTTCGGTAAGCGCTATGACAACAGAACATCGACATACAATCCTGAGCAGCGCGTGCTGCCAAGCTACAGTACCGTCGATTTTTCTGCGTCATATCCAGTGACCTCTCACCTGACAGTTCGTGGTAAAATAGCTAACCTGTTCGATAAAGACTACGAGACAGCTTATGGCTACCAAACTGCAGGACGAGAATACACCTTGTCTGGCAGCTACACCTTCTAAACTACGGCCCACCGTGCTGGTGTTTGACTCCGGCGTCGGTGGGTTATCGGTTTATGACGAGATCCGGCATCTCCTGCCGGATCTGCATTACATCTACGCCTTCGATAACGTTGCCTTTCCTTATGGAGAAAAGAGCGAAGCGTTTATTGTTGAGCGTGTGGTGGAAATCGTCACCGCCGTTCAGGCTCAATACCCACTTTCTCTCGCCATTATCGCCTGTAACACCGCCAGTACCGTTTCTCTTCCAGCATTACGCGAAAAATTCGCCTTCCCCGTGGTCGGTGTTGTGCCGGCAATCAAGCCAGCGGCACGTTTAACCGCCAACGGCGTGGTGGGATTACTGGCAACACGGGCGACGGTGAAAAGGCCTTATACTCATGAGCTGATTTCCCGTTTTGCCAACGAGTGCAAAATCGAAATGCTGGGTTCTGCTGAGATGGTTGAGCTCGCGGAAGCGAAGTTACACGGCAAGCCGGTCCCGCTTGATGAAGTAAAAAAAATTCTCCGTCCGTGGCTGCGTATGGCAGAGCCGCCAGATACCGTGGTTCTCGGCTGTACTCACTTCCCTCTATTACATGATGAGTTAGTGCAGGTATTGCCGGAAGGCACGCGTCTCATTGATTCCGGGGCGGCTATTGCGCGCCGTACTGCCTGGCTGCTGGAGAATGAGGCACCCGATGCAAAATCAGCAGATGATAATTTAGCGTATTGCATGGAAGTGACGCCCGAAACTGTACTTTTATTACCCGTATTACAGCGGTATGGGTTCGGAACGCTTGAAAAACTGGCAGTTTAATGGCGTTTTGCACAAAAAAGAGACGGTTGAAAAGTTTTTTTAATTTAGCCCTTGTCAGCCCGGAATAACTCCCTATAATGCGCCTCCACTGACACGGAACAACGGCTTGCAAGCCGCCGGGTCAGCGGGATTCTCCTGAGAATTCCGGCAGAGAAAAGCGAAAATAAACGCTTGACTCTGAATGAGGA
>DFPL01000008.1 GCA_002377245.1 Enterobacteriaceae bacterium UBA3516 | reverse complement strand
CGGTGACTGAACAAATACATCCACACGTCAGACAGTGCTACGTGGCTAACCCCACGCCGGCGTTTACCCGCCCCGCACATCATAAACACAAGCTGCCCGCTTTCAATAAATCACTGCTCGAGAAGCTCTCGACCCGGGATGTTTCGCGCTGGGCGGGATTCTACTTCTACGATGCGTATCATCATAAGACGAATAAACCGGTAAAACGCAGCCGTCATTTCAACAAACACCGCGCCAGGGCGATGAACGCGATGACACAGGGTATCTCTTATCACCTCAATATCATCAGCGGTCATGTTCCCGTAAGTTTCACCACAATGGCTGTCGAGACCGGGCTGGCCACAACCTCCAGAGCCGGCAATCTTTCCATCACACGGGCAACACGGGCCATGCAGGATCTGGCCGCTTACGGTGTCATTACCTATAAGCTGCTGTGGGACAAAGTGACCCGACAGTATTTCCCCGCCGATATTCAGGTGACCGATCGCTTCTTCGACATGGTCGGCAGCTCGGCGCAGGCCTGGGAGAAAGCCAGCAACCAGCAGCTGGCCTGGCAGAACATGGGACTGGCCAAAAAGGGGCAGAAGCCGCTGACCAAATCAGAAGCGTCGCGCCTGCATCGTGAAAAACTGATCGAAATTACCTGGCAACAACGTAAAGCGGCACAGGACATCCGCCGTAAACAGAAAATAGCCCGCATTGCGGACAGGAAAGACGACACTGATTTGCGTCACCAGATCAGCTGTCAGCTTCAGCATGAACTGAGTCAGGGAAAGCATGACGGCATCACGATGGACGGGTTCAAAAAGCTCGTTAACCAGCGTCTGGCCCTGATACGGAAGATAGCCCGACAGCAGGAATAACCCCGGATTTCTGAAACCCTCCGCTTCGTTGCGGAGGATTCTGCACGTCTGAACAAAATAGCTGCTCATTTTATGAACGCAAATGACACTGCAGGCAGTAGATTTCGCGATCTTTCTGCCGGCATGGCGATCCTTTTCTTTATTATTCACATCAAGATGCAAATGGCTTCTTGTCCTTAATGCAATCAGAAGCTCAGATGCGTAGTGACCTTCTTTACTTCATTAACAGATCTCTTAAATATAAGAGCTATAGCTCTGTGGATAGGCCTTCGCTTGCAGTGGCCTGCGGCCACGCCGCTCAGAAAAGAGGTACCCCCCACCGCAGGCGGCGGGTCCCGCGTGCATATCCGTGGCCACAACACCGGTTTTCCACCGTAAAGCCGCCCCGCCCCGGGCCGCAGGCCCGGAACAACGCCGCTTTATGATGGATGATGTAACTAAACCCGGCGCTGCTTCAGCAGGTTGCGCGGTGAGATAATCAAACACGCTCGTAGTTCGCGTAAACGCTCACACGCGGAGATACGCCCCGGCGGCGGCCTGAGGCCTTGCCGTGACCACTCCGACCGCGTACAGCGGCTTCTGAGTGGCTTACAGCGGATTATGGCTTTGCAGGGCGGAGGGGTTAATAGCGATCGACTATGATGAAGCCGGCTTCGCCGGGCACTCCGGCGGGATGACCTTCAGCGCTTTATTCAGCTTCAGTTCCGCCGGCATGTGCCTGCGGCACATTCAGGGTCACGCTGCGCACGGCTCGCGTTCCTGAATACTGTCAGGCCGGACGTCCGGTATTGACTGACCCGCAATGACAGGCAGCAATGGCTGCGGGAAAGAATGCCGGATCAGCCTCTGCATGATGGTACCGCGCTTTGACCAGCTCGACAGGGTGATGTGTTCTCCCTGTTTCCAGAAAGAGCCCGAACATGGCACTGTAAAACACGATGTCTTCATGCAGGCCACGGGTATCAGCGGGTGCAAAACCTTCCGACCGGCGGCATTCCATTGCAAGCGCCATAAACGCCGGGATATGCAGATGGAGACGATCATCCAGTGGCAGGGAGCAAAAGTGCTCCGCTTCAGTGGCGTTGAGCTTAACGCTGCGGCAGGTGCCCAGCCTTGAATGGCCCGGCCGGGATACTTCATGGTTACAGTCATTCATGGTCAACTCCCTGAAGCCGTTCCGGCTGTGCCGGTCCTGCAGAAGGATGATCGGGATAATGCACGGCGGGTAGCTGGCCAGTATCACATGCGGTTATTACAGTGTGTGAATGAGCAACAGCAACGCCAGGTGTCCGGGATAGGCCAGCCAGAAGAACGTGCCGGGCATGAACCGGGGAGCCTCTGAGGGGCAGACCAGCATGGCCAGCCTGACGGCCACAGGAGGAAGCAACAGCGTCGGAATGATGGCAAAAGCCAGCGCCGGGAGCGTGTTGTCCAGCAAATGGGGAGCGCCGTTGAGCAGCAGCAGGGAGAACAGCGGGATATATCCCAGGCGCTCTCTGCCGGCGACAGGAGGATCTGAGAGCCAGATGGCCAGTGACAATGCCAGTACAAGACCCGGCACGCCGTAACTCGCCGGCATCAGTGGCCACGCCATCAGGATCATGAGCACTGCTCCGGCGAGCATGCCTCTCTGACCTGCCCGGTGCTGCCACGCCAGCACCTGTGTGGCACTGGCGAACACGAACAGGATATTCAGTGCATACCAGGGAATGTGACCCTGAAACGTCAGAGTGAATACCGGTTGTGTCGCCATTGCCCATATCCAGAGCCGGTTTGCCCTGTACTGCAGCCGCCGGGGTGCACGGGTGACATGCATGGCCCAGACCAGGGTGAACAGCGGGAACGCCGCTCTCCCCAGTGCATACAACTCCGGACGGGGGACCGGCATCAGTATGGTATTGATGTGGTCGATAATCATCGCTGCCAGCGCGATGACCTTCACCATATCGATCGCTCCGGGGCTGAGTGACAGCAGTTTCTTTTCTGATGTTATTTTCCCTGAAATCCAGACTGGCATTATTTTCCTCACTCAGCGTGCAGGCCCTGAAAATAAAATTCTGGGTCCATTGCCAGAACAGGCGTCCTTTATAATCAGGAACCTGAATTTTTGCTTTTTCCATAATCTTACGGGCAATACTTTCATTCTTATCCCGTAAAATCAGCATGGCTTTATTTTTTTGTTTCAGATGTAGCGCGGTTTTAAAATGGTAAAAACTGTTCATTTGCATCTCCGTTAATTATATTAAAAACGGCAGAAAACTTAAATTCTTTAGTGCAAAATTCTAACATTTAAATAATTTTTTAATTACTCAAAAAGTTTAAATATCTTTAAAGTGATCTATGCAAATTTTTGAAGGTTTCATACGCTGTTTATATTTTTTTGCCTTTACCGGATTATCATCAGTGATAACAGGTGCTTATTTTAAGCCTGTTCCGTTTCACTATGGTTTACTGCATGCGATCCTTTTTGTTTATAGAATATGATGATAAAAAGTACCGATGTCGTTTTTAACAATGCTTTTTATCAGTACAGAAAACGTTGATTTAGTCCTTTCGAAAAAATCATCCCTGGACTTACTGAATGACACTGGGGGTGCATAGCTCTGAGCCAGTGCAATCGCCTTATCAAATACAGACTCATGACGTGCATATTTGCGACCTTGTTTAAGCCAGTCAATAACTTCATCGGCATTCTGGTTTTCTGTCTGGTAAAAAAGGAAAGAGAGCGCATCCTTTGTCTGTTTGTGGCTGAGATGACCTTCTTTATAATCATTCAGAATGGCATCAAGAAATGAATCCACATGACGGTGTACAGTACGTGGTTCTTTATTTT
Source organism: Enterobacteriaceae bacterium UBA3516 (assembly GCA_002377245.1). Lineage (GTDB taxonomy): Bacteria > Pseudomonadota > Gammaproteobacteria > Enterobacterales > Enterobacteriaceae > CBFFRJ01. The sequence goes on along the minus strand of DFPL01000008.1, from coordinate 3,506 downwards.
CTATAGTTAATATTCCTGTGGTTCATTTTATTACCCCATTTATTCAGGAGTGAGGGGAGCCAATCAATTTCGTAAGCTCTTTACCTCGCCCCTCCCAGAAATTAAATTCGTAGCTACATCATTTTTCTTTCAGGGAATGAAAAAGAGCTTCAACAAGATCCTTGTTTGGCCCTTCGCCCCGTCGTGCTTTTTCAATGGGCAGTATGGCTGAGGTCACCAGTACCACGTGACCAGATTCCTGAAGCTGGCTGACGCCATCAATAAGACCCTGCAGAGTTGAGCGCATTGCAGTTGTGTTCTAACTCTCGTGGGAGCGCGTGTCGGCCGCGAGCACCAGGGCATTGCGGAAGGCATGTATACGCTGTCTGATTTCATTGTTCATGGTGTTCCCTTTTCCTTACCTGAGCCGGCGCGAGCCAGAGGAAGCACCTCCCCCTCTACCGGCACCTGACTTTCATTGACCTGCACCCCGACAGCAATACCGGCGTCATGGCAGGCCTGCAGCCATTCAGCAACCTGCAGGGGATCGCCTTCCAGCCTGGTCACCCTGCCGCCGGTGCTCCACAGCTGCAGGCAGGTGGTTCCGTCGAGGCGTATCACAAAATCGCCCCGACAGGCAGTGTGCGCGACGCCATCAAGACGGATTTCAGTGTCATCACCGGCGGGTCCCGGTCTGCCTTCCGGAATATACGTCACCAGGGGCAGTACCCGGACCTCGCCGGCGCGCTTCTCTGCCCGCACACGCGCCTGTTCGTCAGCCAGCAAAGGCAGCGCCAGTTCGCGCCCTGGCAGAGTCAGCTCGACGGCCAGCTGCAGGTTCGGCGCCCGCAGGGTCCGCAGCCAGCCCGCCTGCTCCATGCGCCGGCAGGAGGCCCGCAGGTTGTTGCCGTATACCGCGTCCTCACCGCCCTGCGCCAGCAGGCGTTCAATATCCCGGGTGGCCACCGGTCCCGGACGCTTCGCATCGAGGGCGGCCAGCACAATCAGTATCCTTCTCTGCAGCGGTGACGGACGGCGGGCCTGAGTCATTGCTTGTCAGCCTTCGGCCAGATGAGTTTTCTGAGGCGCTGATGATCAGCGTCAATGAGGGCTTTGGTGTGTTCGTAATTCTTCAGTGGCACACCATGAATGGCCAGTTCATACCAGAAGACCAGAACGGCGCCGGCCTTAGCCGATTCACTGATGTATTTAGCGCCATGGCTGTCCAACTCGCATTTACGGATATGTTCTTCCGCGACTCGGGTCAGCTGTTCATAGCTGAGGGAAAAGTTCAGTTCATTCACCATCCTGCGCGCTCCGTCTGATAATGATGCATCCGGTTAACATCATACTTCATGTGATTTAATTGTAATATGTTAATTATCATATTAGATATGATTAATTTTAAAATGACATATATCACATCAAATATGATTTTATTGTATTCATCATAAAATCATATCATTCACCGGTTTCCCGTCGCGCAGATCCGAAAACCGGCAAAGTCGGATCTGGGTTGGCTAATCGTGTGAGAGGGGGAAGTAGCAACGGCAGGAAGGAGTTGAAGGCAAAAGGCAGGTGGGAACGGAATGTCTGCTATGAGCGAAAAGCGGACATTCTCACCTTACGATAGTCTCGTCTATATTAACGATCGCATTCAGGGCTGGCAGGCAAAACAGACGTGTGACTCGCTATTGAGATGGTAAATTTTTTTGAAGATAACTGAGGAGATATATGGTCCGGGCCGATTATTTAACAGATATCGATGGAATTTTTTATCGGGCGATAGATCCTGCTTATCGGAACTTTTCTTTATCGGGGTCCAGGGCGCCGGGCCGTTACTCAGACAGTAATCAACCCACGCTGTACCTCAGTTCATCGCCGGAAGGCGTAGAAGCAGCAATGAAATCCCACAGTGGCAGTAGGAGTGCCAACCTTGAAATAGTCAAAGTAAGGGTTATCACTGAGAAAATTTTTGATTTAAGAAATGCAGAGGCATTACTGGCGGCAGATATTGATCTTAATGATGCCATTGCGCCATGGCAGGAAATTGTGCATGAGGGCGGCATTCCCAAGTCTTGGAAATTGCGTAATCGCCTCGAGTCACTTGGTATAAATGGTTTAATAGACCCTTCCCGAAAAGCACCGGGTCTTTGGCATTTAGTTCTTTTTTCCTGGAATCAGAACAGTACATCTCATGCATATATTCTTGAATGAACAAATGAGATTGGCATCCTTGCAAAGATTAAGTGTAGGTACAGAGGGTATGTAACTCCTATGTCTTCTTCTGGCACAAAGCGGACATTTATTACCTTTAAATACTGCCTGTCTATTTAACCCAGTCTTCCAGCACCAGGCCCGGCACCCGCTCAAACTCCCTAACATTATTGGTCACCAGAACGGCACCGGCGGCAATGGCATGCCCGGCGATCGCCGTGTCGTTCGGCCCGATCGACGTGCCGGCGAGGCGTAGCGCTACCTTAACGTCCGTGGTGGCGTCCACCGCGGCGCGGTCCCAGGGCAGGATTGCATCGAGGCGGGCACAGAAGGCGTCAACCAGTTCAATGTGACGCGGCGAGGCCTTCGGGCCGGTGGCGCCAAAGCGTATCTCGGAGTAGGTGATGGCCGAGACCACGATACGCTCGCCGCGCAGAACTGCCTGCGCCAGGCGCTTAAGGACGGCTTCCGGCTGCTCGCGCATGATGAACGAGCAGATACAGGTATCGAGCATATAGGTCTTCTTCATAAATCAAAGCGTCCTTCGTCGGTGACAATGTCCTCGCGCTCCGCCATAAAATCCGGATCTGCTTTTTCCAGCTGTGCGAACGAGCCCCAGCTCGGCCGGACGGGGCGCAGGATGATGCTGTCCCCTTCCCGGACGATCTCCAGCTCACTCACTCCCTCAAAATCCAGATCGCGGGGCAGACGGATGGCGCGGTTGTTGCCGTTTTTAAAAATGGATACGGTTCTCATGATTCTCTCCCGGGTAAGTGCGGATATGTGGCGCATATCTGGAATGGTGTTTATTGCACCGGATGCGTGCATATGTTCAGTATAGGCAGATGTAGTGCATATGTATATGGTCTGGATATGCAGATGGTAAGTATATGCGTATGTCTTACCTATGCAGATGCCTTACATATGGATATGTTCAGCCTATACGGGTGTCTCTCTTTTCCGCGCAGATCCGAAAGTGATAGTCCCGGATCTTCAGAAAACGCCCCCGCACGCGGCGGGGCAAAAACACCACATACAGGCATCCCTTATCACCCCGCCACGCCATATATTGTGTTTCTCCCCTGTCCCGTGACCCGCCGCCCAGACCTGACACGGGGCGATATGATTATTTCGTGTGCATGGTACACTTCCGGAAAGTCTCATATCGCGTAAAAGTCGGATCAGGCGGGAGCGGCCATCCGATAATTTAATGGCGTGGTTATATGCCTGCGTATTATCAGGAACGTTATTTTTTCGTGTGTCGGTAATGCGAAATGAAAAGACGGGCGTCAGGGCGAGATGGTTTCAGG
>DFPL01000010.1:373-8196 GCA_002377245.1 Enterobacteriaceae bacterium UBA3516 | reverse complement strand
ACCATCCCGCCTTTAATCTCGAACGGCTCTTTCGTCAGGCGCTGGTTGCCCTCCTGCCAGATCCAGTGCGTATCAATCGCGGTGATTTTACCCGGCGCCGCTGCCGCCACGTGGGTGAACATCGCCAGCGAGATGTCGAAGTGGTTATTGGAGTGCGAGCCCCAGGTCAGGCCGAACTCGTGGCACATCTGCGCCACACGCACGGAGCCCTGCATGGTCCAGAAGTGCGGGTCCGCCAGCGGGATATCCACCGACTGCAGCGACAGCGTGTGCCCCATCTGACGCCAGTCGGTGGCAATCATGTTGGTGGCGGTCGGCAGGCCGGTGGCACGGCGGAACTCCGCCATCACTTCACGCCCGGAGAAGCCCTGCTCCGCGCCACACGGGTCTTCCGCGTAGGCCAGCGAGCCTTTCAGGTATTTGCCGATGCTGATGGCTTCGTTCAGGGACCAGGCGCCGTTCGGGTCGAGGGTGACGCGGGCCTCGGGGAAGCGCTTCGCCAGCGCCACGATGGACTCGGCTTCTTCTTCCCCGGCCAGCACGCCGCCTTTGAGTTTGAAGTCATTGAAGCCGTATTTTTCATACGCCGCTTCGGCCAGACGTACCACGGCATCCGGGGTCATCGCCTCGTCATGACGCAGACGATACCAGTCGCATTTTTCATCCGGCTGGCTCTGATAGGGCAGCGGCGTCGCCTTACGGTTGCCGACGAAGAACAGGTAGCCGAGCATTTCCACTTCGCTGCGCTGCTGGCCGTCACCGAGCAGGGAGGCGACGTTGACGCCCAGGTGCTTACCCAGCAGGTCGAGCATGGCGGATTCAATGGCGGTGACCACGTGGATGGTGGTGCGCAGGTCAAAAGTCTGCAGGCCGCGGCCCGCGGCGTCGCGGTCAGCAAAGGCGCTGCGCACCTCGTTGAGGACGTTTTTATAGGCGCCGAGGGTTTTGCCGGTAATCAGCGGGGCCGCGTCTTCAATAGTCTGACGGATTTTTTCGCCGCCGGGGACTTCGCCGACGCCGGTGTTGCCGGCGTTGTCGGTGATGATGACGATATTACGGGTGAAGAACGGTGCGTGGGCACCGCTCAGGTTCATCAGCATGCTGTCATGCCCGGCAACCGGGATGACTTTGACGGATGTGACGACTGGCGTTGAAGACTGAGCTGGCATAGTTCCTCCTGCGGAAAAGGATAACCGTGTATTGATGTCATAAACGGCCATCTGCCTTAAGTAAACCGTGGCGCTGGATGGCGAATGAAAGGAATACTATGCCTTTGTGTTTAACAAAAAAAGACTGATTCAGCCGGGGTGTGATTCAATATTTGAATCATTTTTTTACGGCGATAGCGGTTTTTTGTGTTATTTATCAGCGGGTTATTTCTTTTGTAAGCGACGCGTGCCCGGATGGTGACAGGTATTACAATGCATACAGCGAGAGGCAAATCTGAGGCAACAGAAAGAGAAAAAGGCGGGAAGGATTTTATTCATAGCGAGACCAAATTAGCCCGATTATAGCCCGTAGTGCAATGCTGTGCGTTGTTCGTTAGCCCAAATATTCTGCTTTTTAATATTGATTAATCTTGCACATGCCCATCAACAGGCGACAGCATTCACGAAATGGCCATCGGCTGTAAAATACAGGTTAAAAGACGGCGGACCATCGCTTTTCTGACTCACAACTCGCCAACATTATGCGCAGTTAAACCGTGCAAAAGGTTACGCAGAATCACCGTTTTGCTGCCTTCATTGAAAGCACAAGAGGAAAGAGAAATGAAAAATGATAGCGCTGTCATTTTGCGGGGCAAATGCGAAGGCAGTCACGAAATTTTTGTTCCTGGCAGAGATGGATGCTGATGCGAGAAGAGACAGCCAGAAACATTCTGGCTGTTTTAATGGGGCTTATCAGGAGAAGCGAATCAGGCCACTCACTTTGTCATAATTAAATGTGGTGCCATAGCGGTGACTCAGGCGGGTCAGCAGGCTGGCAATCTCTTCGCCTTGCTGATGGGTAACTTTTTCCGGCAGGCCTCGTGACAGAGCACGCTCGCGGTTCATGCCCAAATCGAGGGGGAGCAACTGGCAGGCCAGGCCGTCAGGGGTTAAATCAAACACCGCCAGCGCATTTTGTGAGAAGCGTGCTTCGGCGTTGAAGCCTGTGAACTCACCTGCATGGTTTTTCGCACGAGCACGGTGCAGCTCAGAGGGGCGTGCGTCCGCTGCATGACCATAAGCTTCATACATTTCCGGGCCGATTATTGACTCACCCGCCTCAAACTCCATCAGCAGGCTACCGAGGTTGTAGAAGATCGGTTTGCCATTATAGATCTCGACACCACGCATAAAGTGCGCGCCATGGCAAACCACCGCATCTCCGCCTGCGTCTATTGCGCGATGAGCAAACTGCTCGATAAATGCTGGGGCATCCGGGGAGTACCAGCTGTCTTTATCGCCTTCATGGGTATGCAGGCTGACAAGGGTGAAGTCGCTGCGGTTAGCGGCATCGCGGATACTGCGCTCATTCGCCACGCAGTCCTGCTCATTAAACCAGGTGCGCACATAGGCTTTTTCACCCCGTTCAATTTGCAGAGCGCTTTCAAACAGGGAGCCAAACTTGAACTCATCATCGCCTTTCGATGGCATCACTTCCACGCGCATGCCTTCACGCACGCTTTCGTCGATGCCAAGCGAGCGGGTGATCGCTTTCAACTGCTCAAACTGCTCGTCGCCAAGCACATAGGCACGGCCCCAGCGCAATGGGTTCAGACCCGGCCGCGCAACGGTACCTGCGCCGCCATTGGCGGCAAGAAATACTTCTGAACGGGTTGACCCCAGCGCCACCACGCCAACGCGGCCTTTTGCAGTGTCCAGAAAACGGGGCAAGCGGGCATCATCAAGGTTGCGACCCAGTCCGCAGGGGATAAGGTTACGAGCTTCGGCGGCTTCCAGAGTATGCACCACGCCTTCCCAGCCGAAATCGCCGGTGTGGTTATTGGCGAAGGAGACCAGACGAATGTTCAAATCGACAAATTCATCCAGCGTCGCAGGTTTTACGGCAGTGATGTACCCGCGACCAGCGGCAGGGGGCAGCGTTGGCTGCGGGCAGCTAAATTCGGCATTGGCAAATACGGCATCAGCGCTTTGCAATAATTCAACGATTTCGGGATCTAATCTTTTCGCCAGGTTACGACTCGAAAACAATAAGTCACCGCACGCAATAATTCTCATAATGAACCTCTGGTACTTGCCTTTTTAATGGCAGGAATGATATCTCTGTAATACAAGAGTGGATTATTCTTATACGTTATCAATAATTACTAATGGGAATATAGAATATCCATGAAGTGTTTTAAACTGGCGCGCGAAAAATAGACACCACAACATCAATAAACACACATAATTCCAAAGGAATTGCCATGCTTAATTTTAAATCAGGGATCATCGCCACCGCATTGCTGGGTGCATTCGTTTTAACCGGTTGCGACGACAATAAAAAACCTGCTGAAAATGAGAAGGTACTGCACGTCGGCACGTTCGGTGTAAGTATCGGATTTTCCTACAAACAAAACGGAAAAGATTACGAAGGTTATGACATTGCAACCGTCAATGCCGTGGCTAAAAAACTGGGTTATAGCCGCGTAGAATTAACGACTGCCGACATGACCGGTCTCTTCGGAATGCTTGATGCAGGCAAAATCGACACCATCGCCAATCAGGTTGAAGCTAACGAAAAACGTCGTGAGAAATATCAATTCTCCCAGACTTATATTTATTCTGGCGCCCAGTTGGTGACCCGAAATAACGACGATTCTATTCGTAATATTGATGATTTAAAGGGTAAACGTCTGGGTGTAGACGTAGGAAGTAGCAAAGAAAACTATTTACGTAAGAATTACCCTGATGCCGGTATTGATATTCATACCTATGATGAACCTAGCGCGATTATTCAGGATGTTGCCCTCGGTCGTATTGATGCCTACATCATGGATCGTGCCGGTGCCCAACTGTTGATCGACAACTCACGCCTGCCGCTGAAAAAATCCGGTGACCCGGTTTATCGTTACCAGGAAGCGTTCCCGTTCGTGAAAAACGAAAAAGGTGATGCGCTACGTAAGGAATTTGATGAGGCACTGACCGCGTTGAAAGCAGACGGCACGCTGACCAAACTGTCCGAGCAGTACCTGAAACAGGACGTCAGCAAGGAATAACGCAATGAATTTTAACCTGAGCTTCATGCTGGAAGCTTTTCCAACGCTGCTCAGTTACCTGCCGATGACGTTGTTCCTGGCGATAACCTCAATGGTTATCGCCTCGGTCATGGGAATGGTGCTGGCGCTGATTATTCGCAATCGGATTGTCGTACTGACGCAGTTGGCCGAAATCTATATTTCGTTTTTCCGCTCTGTACCCACGCTGGTTACGCTGTTTATCTTCTATTTCGGTATCCCGCAGCTGTTTCCGGGTATCAGCATGATGAACGCCATTTCGGCCACCATCATCGCCCTGAGCTTCAAAACCGCAGCCAACCTTGCAGAAGAGTTTCGTGGCGCGATGAATTCGGTCGATAAAGGGCAGCTTGAAGCCTGTCTGTCCGTTGGCCTGAGCCGCTGGCAGGGATTCCGCCGTATCGTGCTGCCACAAACGGTACGTATTGCCGTACCGGGAATGAGTAACTACCTGATTATGCTTATTAAAGAGTCGTCACTGGCGTTTACCGTCGGCGTGACCGATATCTTTGCGCAAACCAAAATTCTGGCCAGTAACTCGTTTCGTTTTCTGGAAAGTTATCTGGCGGTGGCGCTGATCTATTGGGCCGTGACCATCCTTCTGACGCTGCTGCAAAAACGCATCGAGCATCGTTTGAATCGCCCATACCGAGAAGGAGTCTCCGCTATGTTGAAAATCAGCCATTTGCATAAGTCATTCAGTGACAACCCGGTGCTGAAAGATATCTCGCTGGAGATAGCGCAGGGCCAGGTGGTGGCGATCATTGGGCCCTCCGGCTCGGGTAAATCGACGCTGTTGCGCTGCATTAATCTGCTGGAAAAACCGGAAAGCGGCACGCTGGACATTGCCGGTACGGTGGTGGATGCGAAGAAATTTACCCGCCAGCAGGAGACGGCGCTGCGTGCCCACACCGGCATGGTGTTCCAGCATTACAACCTGTTTAAGAACAAGACGGCACTGGAGAACATTACCGAAGCGCTGATCGTGGGTAAAAAAATCCCGAAAGCGCAGGCGAATGAAACCGGGATGGCGCTGCTGGAACGTGTGGGTTTGCGCGAGAAAGCAGACAGCTACCCGGCAATGTTATCCGGCGGTCAGCAGCAGCGTGTGGCGATTGCCAGGGCGCTGGCGGTTAAACCGAAAGTGATTTTGTTCGATGAACCAACCTCGGCGTTGGATCCCGAGCTGGTGAATGAAGTGCTTCAGGTTATTCGTTCGATTGTCGATCACGAGACCACGCTGATTCTGGTAACGCATGAGATGTCATTTGCGAAAGATGTGGCTGACAGGGTGATCTTCATGGCCGATGGCGTGATTGTCGAAGACAACACGGCTGAGCAACTCTTTACTCAGCCGCAGCACGAACGCACGCGCAAGTTTTTACAGTCCACGCGGTAATCGTTTTCGCCAGCGGTAGCCGCTGGCGAACGAGATCTTAACGGATGACATAACATAACCTGAGTACAAACCTCAGGTTTTTTCGCGCGACGGATTGGGCTGAGAGGGGCGTATTGCTGATTTCTTACGCTCCAGATACATCACGTGTTCACTGTTGTTCATCATCTCCAGCAGATTGCCATACCGATCGGGATCGTACTCGACGATGCCGTAGGCATAATGCAGACGGAACTGTTTCTTCGACTTTTCATTCAGGTCGTCAATTCTCGATTGCAGGCTGAACAGGAAGGTGTCAACGTCCTGGTCTTCATCGTGACCTAACAACACCACGAATTTGCCCCCTTCCAGACGCCCTGCCACATCATTTTTCTTCAGGCAACGGTTGAGCGATGAGGGAAATTTTTTCAGGGTGTCATCGCCTTCGTGATGACCAAAGAATTCGTTGATGGCGGTAATGTTTTCTACATCAAGATATATCAGGCTAAACGTGCGTTTATTATCGGTTAACCAGGAGAAACGTTTTTCGCCCAATTTATAAAAGCCACGCTTATTGGGCAAATCGGTAAGCGGATCGGTCATCGCCATGCTGATGATATAAAACTCATCTTCTACAATCGCACCCAAATCGAGCAGGGTATTGATATTTTCCGGCGTGAAGTCGCGCGGCTTGTCATCAATAATACATATTGTCCCGGCAATGGAACCGTCGGGCAGACGCACCGGGCAACCCGCATAAAAACGAATATGCGGCTCGCCTGAAACAAAAGGGTGATCATGGAAGCGCTCATCCATACTGGCGTCTTTCACAATGAAAATACCTTGCGCCAGAATAGCATGGGCGCAAAAGGAGGTGTTACGGGCGGTCTCACGCACGCCGATAGAGCCACTACAGGAGGCAAGCCACTGGCGATCCCGGTCCAGCAGGCTGATTAAACCAATAGGGACATTAAATGCCGCTTTGGCCAGACGCGTCAGGCGATCCAGACGGATATCATCCTTTTTATCCAATAAATCCATCATATAAAGCGATTTAAGTCGTTCGGCTTCGTTTTCTGGTATTTCAGGAAATTTCATAGGGTGGCCTCTTTAGCTATAGATTTACTATATCAGAGGTTTTTTATTTCGGTAGTTGCCCAGGATATACGGGTCAATAATACTGCTGTATTAATTCGAGGTGGACAAAGGGGATCGCACGTATATCGCTATCGCCGCCTCCGGTCACGTCTTACAATGGCTTACTTATCCCGCTGGAGGTATTCCATGTCTCAACCCACGCTTACTTACCGTTTAGGCGATCGCGAGGTCGGTCGTCTGGGCTACGGTGCAATGCAACTTGCTGGTCCGGGCGTCTTTGGCCCGCCAGCAGACGAAGCGAAGGCGATTCAGGTGCTTCGTGACGCCGTAGCTTCGGGTGTTAACCATATCGACACCAGCGATTTCTACGGTCCGCATGTGACCAATAAGCTGATTAAACAGGCGTTGCATCCTTATTCTGCTGATCTGTGCATCGTCACTAAAGTGGGCGCGCGTCGCGACGAAAAAGCCAACTGGCTGCCTGCCTTTAGCGCTGAGGAGCTGACGAGTGCGGTCGAAGATAACCTGCGTCATCTGGGGCTGGATACCATTGAAGTGGTGAACCTGCGCAGCATGCATGGCACCCATGGGCCAGCGGAAGGGTCGCTGGAAGCGGAGCTTGAAACCCTGATTGGTTTAAAAGAACGGGGTTTGATTCGCCACATTGGGCTGAGTAATGTGACCGCGAAGCAGGTCGCGGACGCCCAGACCATGACCGAGATTGCCTGTGTGCAGAACATGTACAACGTGGCGAACCGTGCGGATGATACGTTGATCGACATCCTGGCCACGCAACATATTCCGTATGTGCCGTTCTTCCCATTGGGTGGATTCACGCCGCTGCAATCCAATGAGCTGAACGAGGTGGCCGCAAGCCTCAACGCCACGCCGATGCAGGTGGCGCTGGCGTGGTTGCTGCAACGCTCACCTAATATTTTGTTGATTCCAGGCACTTCGTCACCCGTGCATTTACAGGAAAACCTGGCGAGTGCGAAGCTGGTACTGCCAGCCGAGGCGCTGGCAGTGCTGAATGGGATTGGGGGGTGAGCACCCTAATGCTGAGGGTTCCTCACTACATGATGTGAGCACGGATGCTCCCTCTCCATTTAGGGAGAGGGCTGGGGTGAG